>JAHDGM010000073.1 GCA_020627655.1 Hellea sp. | reverse complement strand
TCATACGGGTCCCCATAAATCCAAAATCTTTTACCCGGTCTTTGCTTGTTTCAAACTTAGACATGACCGGCCTTAAGCGATCTAATAACAAAGGGTGCAGGGCGGGGCCAGCACAAATAACGCCAAATTCAGAGGTTGATCGCTGATCATATCGGAAAGCTTCGCCGTGCAAATTGGTGATTATGGCACCAGCCTCAGTTGCGATGAGTTCTGCCGCTGCCAGATCCCAGTCAGATTTTGGTGTAAATGATACAGTGGCGTCTTTTTCTCCGCTGGCCACCATAGCGATTCTATAGGCCATTGAGTTTGCAACCGTGACATTCATATCCGGCCAGTCAAGGCGTCTGAATTTTCGCGGATATCCAACCATGTTACAGCCAGTGATTTCGCTTTGCCCGGAAGCCTGTATGGGTTCCCCGTTTAATGTGGCGCCGTGGCCATAAGCGGCTTCGTATAATTCATGTTTCAACGGATTATATAACGCACCGGCAACTGGTCGGCCTTGTTCTATAACAGCAACGGAAACTGCAAAATTCGGAGTTCGGTCAATAAACGCCCGAGTGCCGTCAATCGGGTCTACAACAAATGTGCGAGGGCAAGCATGGCGAGAAAAGTCATCCTTGGTTTCCTCTGACAACCATCCATAATCAGGGCGGGCTTTTTTGAGGGTAGCTAAAAGATAATTGTTTACCGCAATATCGGCATCTGTGACCGGATGTCCTTTTTCTTTATCCCAGATTTCCGCGTCGTTATCGATGTAAGCTTTGCGTGCTATTTCGCCTGCATGTTTGACGGCCGCGCTGATCAGAGCGAGGTCCTCGGTGGCCGGGACGCAGGTGTTGCTATTTTCCGGCAAGTGTCATGCTTTCGATTAATAGGCTGGGTGCAACGGTCGAGGCGTCAAAATCTAAATTATTTGCCGGGATGAGCGTTTTGTACATATCCAGTATATTGGCTGCGATTGTAACCTCAGATACAGGATAGGCGCGTTTACCGTTTTCGACTTTAAAGCCAGCTACGCCAACGCTGTAATCACCTGTGTTTGGATTTAAAGAAGGTCCAAACATTTCCATGACTTGAAGACCTTCATGCATGTCAGCCATTAATGCTTCAGGCGTTTTATCACCAGCTTGTATGTAAGTATTGGACGGCGCAATGCCGGGTGGTGAACCAATGCCCCGATTGCCATGCCCTGTAGTTTTCAAACCGAGTTGCCGCGCGGTGGATGTATTTAGAAGCCATGACTTTAATACTCCGTTCTCAATTAAAGCTCTTTTTTGAACTCGAACGCCTTCGCCATCCCAAGGTCGCGATCCGTGACCTCGCACAATGGAGGGATCATCAATAATACTGACGGATTTAGAAAATACGCTCTCGCCCATTTTATCTTTCAGAAAAGATGTTCCTCGTGCCACAGCACGCCCATTAATAGCGCCAATAAATGCTGACACTAACGCCCCGGCTACCCGGCGATCAAATAGGACAGGCATTTGGCCCGATGGCAATTGGCGCGCACCTAATCTGGCAACGGCTCTTTGGCCTGCGTTTTGACCAATCTCTTCCGGGGTTTTGAGATCAGAAAGCCAGCGTGTACCATGGACGTCATAATCCCGCTCCATTTCGTCATCTTTGACGACAAGTGCCATACCTGACAGGCCGTGCCGTGAAGACTGCCATCCCTGATCAAACCCATCCGATGATACAAAATGAACGGCCGATTGCGAACAGTCGGCAGTCATGCCCTCTGCCTGCGTCACACCTTTAACATCCAATGCGGCCGCTTCAATTCGCTTGGCGCGTTCTAACAGCTGTGAGGGTGAGATTTCGGCGGGATCAAAGAGTTCAAGGTCGGGGCGTTGCTGTGCTAATAAGTCAGGATCTGGCAGGCCACAATAGGGATCTTCCGGAGCAAGTTTCGCCATAGCTACAGCGCGTTTAGCCAGCCGCTCTAATGATGCGTCCGAAAAATCAGAACTTGAAACACAGGCTTGCCTCTGCCCGATTAAAACCCGCAGGCCAATATCCCGGCCTTCGCTGTTATCAACCTCTTCCATTTTTCCGCCCCGCACAGTGACGTGAAGTGAGCGGCCATGAGTGGCCACGGCATCCGCTTTTTCGGCTCCGAATGTTTTGGCCTTGGAAAGAAGTGCATTCAGGGCGGGTCTTAGATCATCTGTAGAAATGGGGCTGGGCATAATTATCCGATGCGGGCGATGTATAAATCTAACCCGCCAATATCATAAGTTTCAATACAGGCAAGTGAGTTACCGGGCGAATATCAAATAGGCCATATAAAGCGCCTGGCCCAGTAAAACGAAAAGAGTCAATAGCATGCCAATTGGACGTGCTGGTCCGACGGCGCCTCTTTGCAGCATACCATGTGAATGCAAGATACGTCCGATAGTTAAACTTCCACCAAATATATGTAATGCAAGAGTTGATGCGTTTAAAGCTGCCAAAACTATGAGCCCAATGAGCGCTAACGGGGCCGTTTCGGCAAAATTGGCGTGGGATCTGATGCGTTTTTTAAGGTTATTGTTATCGTTATGTCCCAAGGATACTTTGTCACGTCGCCGGACAACAATGACTCTTAATGTCAGCCAAACAAATAATATTGTGTTGAGAGCTACGTAAAAAGCTACAATTTCATATGAACTCATATCTGATTTCCTAACTAGTTTTCGGCAGAGCCGCTGCCTGTTCAATGGCTTTGAGGTGAGCATCCATTTCTTGAGCGCCTTGCACCGCAAATTCGCCTTGATAGATAAAACAGGGCACACCGTTTATGCCTAGATTACGAAAAAACATTATTTCTTCACGGACGGAATTTTTATCATCATCTTTTTCTAATAATTCGGCTACCAGGCCTGCGTCCATTCCGATATCGCCAGCAATTTTACTAAGGGTCGATTTATTCCCTATATCCTGATGGTCCGTAAAAAAGGCTTTGAATAAGGCCTCGGATGCCTTTGTCCCAATCCCTTGGCCGCCCGCCCAGCGGATTAGCCTGTGTGCGTTCAGGGTATTTGGGCGCATGGGAATGTCATCAAACCGAAACTCAATACCGGCATCAGGGCCAAATTTTTCAAGATGTTCACGCATAGCTTTGAATTTATCAGAAGGTCCGCCTCCGAATTTTTGCTTCATATAATCCCTATAGGGAACGCCGTCTTCGGGCACGGCCGGATCGAGCATATAGGGCCGCCATGTCAAACTAACTTCATGGCGGGACTGCTTGGCTGCCTTCAAAAAGTAGCGCACTCCAAGCCAACACCACGGGCATACTACATCTGAGACAATATCGACCTGAACGAGGCTGGGTTTTGGCTTTTTTGTTTTCTTCTTAGCCATTTTCGTCTTTCAAATGCATTGGAGCTTGGGTCAGAAATTTAAGCACTGCATCCATTTCCGCTTCTGATAGGCCTTTGGAGAGTTTTTCATTGAGGCGACGAAAATCTTCGCGGACTAATTCCCGTTTTGCCCAGCCCTCATCGGTTAGAAAAACCCGTTTACGTCGTCCGTCAAGGCCGCCATGTCCGCGCCGGACAAGACCTGCCTTTTCCATGCGGTTGATTAGCCCTGTCACGCCGGGGTTATTGCGGCCTATACCGTCTGCCAGATCAGAAAGCCCGCATCCATCGTGAAAACCTAAATAAATCAGGGCCGCTGCCTGGGATGTTCCGACACCTGAGTTTTCAGCCAGGAACAAGTCTGCTTGTTTTGACAACAGAGTATGTGCCCGGTCAAACCAGAAATACAAACGTCGATCTATGGGGCGAGCTATAGCCATGGGTCACCCATGCCCGATTTTACTTCGTTTGTGAAGTGTTTAGAGGCTTAGCGGCAAGCTCCGCGATGAATAACGGAGTAACCTTCGCGACTGGCTTCACAATTATTGCCAAAAGTCTGCCGTACTGCCGGGCAGGGTGCTCGGACGCATTGGACAGCTTTTTCGGCGCAGACAGGATCATAAACTGCTGGACACATGATTTGATCATTCGGGGTTGGTCCAACTTCGACTTGCTCAGGGACATTGCCATAATGGTACCATGCGCCATAATTTCGTCTAGGTGGGTAATAGGCCGGCGGATAATATCTAGGTGGCTGGTAGTAATATCCATACCCATATTGATAGGGGTGCCGCCAACTCGGCGCCTGATTACAGACCAAGCGACCATTATAGTAATGCCCTCCATATGCGCAGCTTTGCTGCGGGTAAGAGGGATAGGTTGGGTAATTTGGATAAGTGGGATATGTGGGCTGTGAATAATGGGGAACGCATTTAGGCCCTGTTGGGCTCTCAACGCATTTATTCCCTTGCTGACACAGGACGTTGGCGCAAGATAGTGTTTGCGCATGGCAGATTGGTCCTTCTGGCGTGTCTATGCAGCTGCCAGTGGCACAGCGAACATTAGCACAATTCGGCGTAGGTTTTGTGGCTTCTGCAAGCGAACTACCTATGAATGTCAGGGCTATAAAAGCCCATATGGAAAAAACTAATCGCACCATAACATCTGCTCCCATTTACATAACTATAACATCATGTAGAGGATGAACGAAGTCGGAATTTCAGTTTTAGGTGAGGTTCAGATGGTTGAGTACAGGGATTTAACTATCCACGTCTGCATCTAGCGCATTGGCAATGATAAATTCCCGGCGTGGTTCAACCACATCACCCATAAGCTTGGTGAATAGTTCATCTGATGCATCGGCAGCTTCAACTTTGACCTTCAACAGTGAGCGCGCATTCGCATCAAGTGTTGTTTCCCAAAGTTGATCAGGGTTCATTTCGCCCAGACCTTTATAGCGCTGAATTTTAAAGCCTTTACGACCGCCTTCAAAGACCGTTTCGAGTAGCTGCGCAGGGCCGTAGATTTCAATAGGATCATTTTCGCCGCGTCTGAACGTAGCCACGCCGTCATATGTTTCCATTAAGGCCGGAGCCATTTTATGGAGGCGCCGCGCGTCAGCACTATCCCGGAAATGAGGCCGAAGGACAATTCGTTCAGTCACGCCCCGAACATCGCGCTGCATGACCAGCGCGCCATCTGTATCGATTTCGCCGGACCATCCATCTTCGCCTTCGTCAGCGATAAGGTCGAGACGCTTGGCTGCTGCATCGATATCTTTTTGTCCGGCGTCCGGGCCTAAAGCTCCTGCAATGGCGACCTGTGCAATAACACTGTCTGGAGCTTCAGACTTTAGGCGGTTGATCAGGTTTTGTGCCTGTAAAGCTTCGCGTGCCAGACGCATAAGATCAGCCCCCGCAATCACTGTACCGTTTTGCAAGGTTAAAGAGGCATCACCCGATCCGGCTTCAATAAGGTATTCATCTAGCTCATCTTGATCTTTCAGATAGCGAGCGGACTTGCCGCGTTCGACCTTATAAAGTGGTGGCTGTGCGATATAGAGATAGCCTTTTTCGATGAGTTCGGGCATTTGCCGAAAGAAAAATGTCAATAAGAGCGTACGAATATGCGCTCCGTCAACATCGGCGTCAGTCATGATCACGACTTTGTGGTAACGCAGTTTTTCAATGTCAAAATCATCCCGTCCGATACCAGTGCCCAGAGCGGTGATCATTGTGCCGATCTCCTGTGAGGAAAGCATACGATCAAAACGAGCCCGTTCAACGTTCAAGATTTTACCTTTAAGCGGGAGGATCGCCTGATTGTGGCGATCTCTGGCCTGCTTGGCTGAACCACCCGCAGAGTCACCCTCCACAATGAAGATTTCAGACAGTGCCGGGTCTTTTTCCTGACAGTCAGCCAATTTACCGGGTAGGGACGCAATATCGAGGGCTGACTTTCGCCGTGTGAGATCGCGGGCTTTACGGGCGGCTTCGCGGGCAGCTGCAGCTTCGATAATTTTTTGGACAATTTTTTTGGCGTCAATCGGGTTTTCTTCAAACCACTCACCCAGAGCCTGGTTCATAGCGCTTTCAACTACGGGCCTGACTTCTGACGAGACAAGCTTGTCCTTAGTTTGGGACGAGAATTTGGGATCAGGGACTTTCACAGAAAGGACGCATGTCAGTCCTTCTCGAGCATCATCGCCCGAAATACTGACTTTTTCTTTTTTGGCGGCGCCGCTTTCAGCCGCATATTTATTGATGGTGCGTGTTAGCGCCCCGCGAAAACCGGCGAGGTGAGTGCCGCCGTCGCGCTGGGGAATGTTATTAGTGAAACATTTGACGTTTTCATGATAGCTGTCATTCCACCACATGGCCGCTTCAACTGTAATCCCGTCCATTTCCTTGATAACTGAAATAGGCTCTTCAATTTGAGGGGTTTTATTGGCGTCCAAATGTTTCACAAAGGCTTTGATGCCGCCTTCATAGTAAAGCTCAGTGACAATTGGATCAGCGGGTCTTTCGTCGGTCAGGATAATGCGCGCACCGGAGTTGAGAAAGGCAAGTTCACGAAGACGGCGTTCCAGAGTTTCACGGTCAAATTCAACCATGGTGAAGGTTTCTTCAGATGGCAAAAAACGAACTTCTGTTCCGGTCAGAATGCGGTCTTTGCCGTCGCGAATTTCAGTGGGCGCATCACCAACGACTTTGAGAGGTGCAACGGTTTCGCCATGACTGAACTGAACAAAATGTTCCTTGCCGTCACGCCATACTGTAAGATCTAAAGATACGGATAAAGCGTTCACAACGGATACACCAACGCCGTGTAGC
>JAHDGM010000072.1 GCA_020627655.1 Hellea sp. | reverse complement strand
GAACAACACTTTTAAGCCGGATTATAGCCGCGAACTCAGCCTGGCAGACAAACCAGACGAACTGATTACGCATTTGGACACACTCCTGTTAGGAGGCCGAATGAGCGACGTCACTAGAGACCGCATCAAATCCGTTATGAATGAAATTCCTATACGAGAAGATGCCACAAATGCAGCTAACGATAAATTCGCGCGCGTAGGTGTGGCCGTCACAATGACCGTCACTGACCCAGCCTTTATTATTCAGGATTAGACCGATGACTCAACTCAGCCGCCGCAATTTTCTGACCGCAACTGGGGCAGCCGGTCTCCTGGGATTGACCGGAACGATGGCTTCACTTGCCCCGAATGCCTTCGCTGCTAATACGAGCGGATATAAAGCGCTTGTCTGTGTTTATCTTGATGGCGGAATGGATCAGGCAGACACTATATTACCGTGCGACGAAACCTCTTATAACGCTCTAAAAGATCTGCGTAGCGGTCTATACGGAACATATAATGTGGGTAATGGACAGTCATCCCGTGACCTTGAAAACATTAATCTCCTTACGCCAACCAATAGCGCTGACTTTGGCTCGCGAAAGTTTGGTCTCCCACAGGAGTTATCACCGATCACAGATATGTTTAATGCAGGTAACGCGGCGATAATCGGGAATGTAGGCCCCCTCATTGAGCCCACAACACGGCAAAGCTTCGAAACGCCAGGCAATAAATTACCAAAACGCCTCTTTTCTCACAATGACCAGCGCTCGACCTGGATGTCACAAGGTACTGAAGGCACTATGTATGGATGGGGCGGAAAATTCGCTGATATTTTAGCAGAAGCCGACGCTACGCAGAATAAACAATTTTCCACAATATCGACTGATGGAAATAATGTTTTCCTGGCAGGAGAATCTATTCGTCAATTCTCTGCACCTGTAGGCGGCGCTTCAAATTACAATTATCTGACCCGCAAGTGGTATCTCTCTTCCGGCTCTCAATCCGATAAAGCCCGCGAAATTCTAAAAGAACATTTTGCCAGTTTAGGGCAAAGCACATCTAATCTCTATATGCAGGATTTGATGGGATATAATAAACTATCTGTCGATAACTTAGACGCCTTCTTACCCGCAATTGAAAAGGCTGCTCCAATCCAAACTGTATTCCCCAATACGAAACTCGCTAAACAATTGCGAACTGTAGCTGAGACCATCAGTATTCAATCAGAATTAAATGTTCATCGTCAGGTGTTTTATGTACGTCTTGGTGGATTTGACACTCATGACAGTCAAGCACGCAAATTACCTGAACTGCATACAGAACTCGCTCAGGCAATTTCTACATTCTATGCGGCTCTTAGTGAGATTGGCATGTTCGACAATGTCACATTATTCACAGCATCTGATTTCGGACGGACGCTAATTGACAATGGCGATGGCACTGATCATGGCTGGGGCGGGCATCAATTCGTTGTTGGCGGCGCCGTTAATGGAAACCGTATATATGGCACACTCCCCGATTACGACCTTGAGGCCACATATTACACCAAAAAACGCGGGCGCCTGATACCTTCAGTTTCTGTAGATCAATATGCAGCAACACTCGGAGCGTGGTTCGGGCTTTCACCAGCAGAACTGCAAACTATATTCCCTAACCTAGGAAATTTCGATAACAACAATCTGGGTTTTGTCTAAATTTAGGCGCGTGTTCGTTCACCGCGCTCATGCATTTCCTGAGCTTCGATTGACAGTGTCGCGATAGGACGCGCATCAAGCCGTCCGACCCGGATAGGATCACCCGTTTCTTCACAAAACCCGTATGTTCCGGCTTCTAAACGCGCGAGAGCTTTATCAATTTTCTTACCCAGCTTACGGAGACGGTCTCTGGTCCGTAGTTCGAGCTGTCTATCCGCATTTGCAACAGCCGTATCAGCAGGATCAGGATGAGAAACATTTTCCCCCTGGAGGAATTCAACAGTTTCGCGTGTTTGTTCAATAATATCAGCTTTCCATGCCAGTAATTTCAAACGGAAATACTCGGTCATGACCGGATTCATAAACTCTTCTTTATCTGAGGGAACATAACTGTCCGTCAGCACAATCTTGTTAGATTTCTTACTGGCTTTAGGCATACGCGAATCTCCCAATTTCCACAGTTTATTCGGCCTATAATCCTGCTGCGCGGCACTGACAATACAAATCTTCAGACCCAAGTCACATTTTTGTTTTTCGCCCGATTAGCGGCTTGCAACCAACGTGCCATACACATAGAAGCATTCCGTAATTCGGAGGATACTATGAAATTTGAGGGCACAAAAAATTATGTAGCCACGCAAGACCTGAAAATGGCCGTTAATGCTGCTATTACGCTAGAACGCCCACTCCTAATCAAAGGGGAACCTGGTACCGGGAAAACCGTCCTCGCCCATGAAATAGCCACGGCGCTGGATGCGCCCATGATTATTTGGAATATAAAATCCACAACTAAAGCCCAACAAGGGTTATACGAATATGATGCCGTTGCGCGTCTGCGCGATTCACAGCTCGGTGAAG
This sequence comes from Hellea sp., assembly GCA_020627655.1. Lineage (GTDB taxonomy): Bacteria > Pseudomonadota > Alphaproteobacteria > Caulobacterales > Maricaulaceae > JACOMS01. The sequence continues at coordinate 4,185 of JAHDGM010000072.1, read as the reverse complement.
GCAAAGTTCATGACATCAGCCATTACATTAAGAAAGGTAAGCTTTGGGAAGCATTTGAAAGCGAGAAGCGCCCTATTCTATTGATCGATGAAATCGATAAAGCTGATATCGAGTTTCCCAATGATCTACTTCATGAACTCGACCAAATGTCATTTCATGTTTACGAAACAGGCGAAACAATAACCGCAAAACAACGGCCAATTATCATCATTACATCAAACAATGAGAAAGACCTGCCAGATGCGTTTTTGCGCCGCTGTTTCTTCCACTACATCCAGTTCCCTGATGCAGATACTATGGCAGAAATCGTCAACGTACATTTCCCCGATATCAAATCGAGACTTCTAGGGGCTGCACTCAAACGCTTTTATGAAGTGCGGGATATGCCAGGGCTAAAGAAAAAACCCTCAACTTCTGAACTTTTAGATTGGCTCAAATTATTACTGGTTGAGGACATAGATCCTGAGATCATCAAAGAAGCCGACCCCAAAAAGATTATCCCGCCGCTACATGGTGCACTGCTGAAGAATGAACAGGATGTACATTTGTTCGAAAGACTGGCCTTTTTGGCACGGCGTGAAGGACATTAGTACGATCTCCTAAAACTTACCCGCATTTGAGTGACTTTATGATCCCCTGATCGTCCAAGTATATACTCATGCGTTGGTAATTCAGGTCAGTAGTAAAAATGGAATCCACCCCAGTTTCTAAATAGGGTCTTGGGTCAGCCACTCGAAAAGTATATTTTTTTGGCAAGTGGCCCTTGACGTCCAAATCATCAAATAGTGTCCCGATATACTTTTCCAGATAATGCTTACCGCAAAAATCCTTTCCGTCCTGATAAGCTTTAAATTTCTGCTCTTGTTTCCAACGACTAAAATTTGCACACGAGCTTGAAATAATTGCGAAACAAACCAAGCTAATAACTAAATGGATGGAACGTATGCTAAGGTCTCTTTTCACCCTAACACATCCCAAAGCTTAGGGACATCGGCTAGCGCCTTTTCATAATAAGCCTGAAAGCCGGGCATTTTGACCTGATTGAGAAAGCCGGAATAACTCATATAGGACACTAAGAACCGTAAATCTTTGGCCCATGGCGGCATGTATTTTGCCGGCTTGATATGACCTTCTGATGCCAGCATCGCCAAAGCAGGCACATCTTCAAGGTCCATTTTACCTATAAATAATAATCTTATTAGGTCAGCCCTGCCGAGCTTCACAACAGTACGCATGAAATTGTGAACTCGCAAAAGGCCATTCAGGTAAACCATATCTTTTGTAAAGGGTGCGCCGCCACTGATAACACCGCCACGGAAAATTCGCCTTGTGTTATCATAGGCCTCCTCACGATCATCATCGCAGGACAGGTAATAGTCGAAGACTTCTTTAAAATCGGCTCCATCAATTGACATTTGAATAGCAATGACACGGTCAGCCAATCGGCGAAAGCGCCGTGGATCCATAGCACCGCTAATGATCTCGGCAAATACAGCCAACCCTTCCTGAATTTCAGTCACCCGCGCATGAGCCCGCCCCAATAAGGGAAAATTACTTTGCCGTCTGCCGTTCAATGTCGTTGCGACATGTATCAATGCTTCATGTTGCAATAGCTGATCAACATCCCGCGGCGTAAACCGGGCGTGCCTGTTAACGCGAATACGCTTAGAGCCCGCCAGAGCTTTGGACGGAATGTCATCAACAATCTTAATTTTTGGCGCATCTGTCTCAAAGTGATGATGTAACAACCCTTTGAGCTGACCGGCAAACTCTTCAGCTGTCAGCCACTGCTGATATCCATCAATCACAAGATTGCTGACGTCCAGGCCATCTAAGGTATTGTCCATATGCCGCGCCAAATCGATAACCTGAGTTTTACGATCAATAAGACGTTCCGTCGGCACTCCATAAAGCTTGGCCGAATGGGTAAAAAATTCAGAAGTTCCGCGAGCCCCGAGCATTAAAGCTGTTGTTTCAAGAGAGTCAGTAGCTCTCGTCAACCACTGCCCAACAACACCTTTATTTTCAATAAGTTGGCGAGCATCCTTAAGATGCTCAAAACAAGTTTTGAGATCAACTGGAGCATATTCCGGAGACGGCAGTTTTTCAGACTTTAAAAACTTTTGTTTATGCTCGTCATCCCAGATCAAAGAGTGCAAAATCCGCATTGACGCGGAGGCCGCGTTCAAATGTTCCGCAGCCATCCTGGCTTTTCTAAGACGTGCAGGCGTCACTCGTCTTTACACGCTATCACCGGAAACATCGTCCTCATCTTCGTTTTCCTCAATTCGCTCAACGGAGACGACCCGTTCCTCATCCTTCACCCGGATCACCGTCACCCCCCGCGCTGACCGCGACACAATAGAGATATTGCGTACCGGACAACGGATCAGCTGCCCGCCATCCGTTACTATCATCAACTGATCATCATCTTCGATACTGAATGAGCGGACAAGTTTGGCATCAGCTTGTCCCTTTTTACGACCGAGTTCCTGAGCCGTAACGCCCTGCCCGCCACGATTCATACAGCGATAGTCATAAGACGAACTACGTTTTCCAAAACCATCATCGGCTAAGGTCAACACAAACTGTTCAGCTGCTCCAAGCTCAGCAATACGCTCTTCGGATAGAGACGTTTCGATCTCAGAGGTATCGCCATCGTCTTGAGCGTCATCCCCAATAGCACGACGCATGGCATTTGCGTGTTTCATATAGGCGCGGGCTTCATCTGTTTCGACATCCATATGGCGCAGAATGGCCATAGAGATAACTTCATCGCCATCTTTGAGCTTGATGCCTCGAACCCCACTTGAGGTTCGGCCAACAAAACGGCGAATGTCCGTGACTTTGAATCGGATGGCCTTACCCATGGCGGTGGTCAACAAAACATCGTCTTGTTCAGTACAGACCCGTACATCCACAATTCCGTCACCTTCATCGGGTTTCATGGCAATTTTACCACCACGATTGACGCGCTTGAAGTCGGCCAGTGAATTGCGCCTCACACCACCGCTGCGGGCTGCAAACATGATATCCATGGTATCCCATGCATCTTCATCCTCGGGCAGAGCCATGATCGAATTGATCATTTCGTCTTTATCGAGTGGCAGGAGGTTCACCAATGCCTTACCACGGGTATTGGGGCCGCCTAGCGGCAGTTTCCAAACCTTAAGCTTGTAACACATTCCTGTCGAAGAAAAGAACAGAACCGGCGTATGGGTCGATGCCACAAATACGGTAGTAACGTAATCCTCGTCTTTAGTGGACATGCCAGATCGACCCTTACCACCCCGGCGCTGCGCTCGATAGGTATCGAGAGCTGTCCGTTTTACGTAACCTTGCGAAGTTACGGTCACGACCATGTCTTCGACTGCAATAAGGTCTTCATCATCAAAATCGATACCGCCTTCAACGAATTCACTGCGGCGAGGCACAGAGAATTTCTCTTTGATTTCCGCGAGTTCCTCCTTGATGATGGCCGTAACGCGCGTGCGAGAGCGTAAAATATCAAGATAATCCGTTATACGAGCAGCTAATTTCTCTGCCTCATCAGTAATTTCACCCATTCCCAATTGAGTAAGCTTTAATAGACGCATATCCAAAATGGCTTTGGCCTGCTCATCTGTCAGCTGAATCGTTCCATCATCATTAAGCCGAGATCGTGGATCGGCAATCAATTTAAGTAAAGGCTCCATCTCTTTGGCAGGCCATTGACGCGACATCAGATTATCTTTGGCGTCTTTAGGGTTTGCCGACCCGCGAATAATTTTGATCACTTCGTCTATGTTGGCAACCGCTGTCGCCAAACCCACCAGAATGTGAGCTCTACTACGGGCTTTTGACAAGTCGAATTTTGTGCGGCGCGCGATGACTTCTTCGCGAAATGCCAGGAAAGCTTCCAGCATTTCACGGACATTCATTTGCTGGGGCTTACCGCCATTCAGAGCCAGCATATTACTTGAAAAATTCTGCTGCAGCTGTGAATAACGGAATAGCTGGTTCAGAACCACATCAGGAACAGCGTCGCGCTTAAGCTCAATAACGACCCGCATACCATTACGATCAGATTCATCCTGTAAATGCGCAATACCTTCAATCCGTTTATCGCGAACCAGTTCAGCTATCTTTTTTATCATTGACGCCTTGTTCACCTGATAGGGTATCTCAGTCACAATAATAGCATGT
>JAHDGM010000025.1:17812-37808 GCA_020627655.1 Hellea sp. | reverse complement strand
GGGCCATGTGTTTTGGCATCGCATTCGTGTCATTTGGGGGATATGCTGTCGCAAATTGGGGCATTGATTATCTGGTTCGATATGATGCTTCCTATGCACCGGGCAGTGAAAATTTCAATAAGCTGATGTTTCAACTTGGCGCTATTAATCTCTTTGCTTATGGAGCCGGGACGTATTTCGGGGCTTTGCTTACGGAAAAATTAGCTAAGAAAAGTGTGAGTGCTTATGGTTGGGTTCCTGCATTGGCTCTGGTCTTCGGCTCTCCCTGCCTCATATATGCTTTCTGGGTCAGTGATATTCCAACCCATCTGGCTTTACTATCCGTCTATCTCGTTGCCGCAGGGGTATATCTGGGACCAAGCTTTGCCGCAGCGCAAACATTAGCGCCTGTCAATATGCGGGCCATGTCAACGGCACTGTTCTTCTTGATATTGAATTTGATAGCCTTGGGCGGGGGCCCAACAATAGTTGGTATATTAAGCGACCATCTGGCCGACAAGCATGGTGAACTGCATGGCCTGAGGTTAGCGATTTCGGCTCTGATTATAACTTATATTCTAGCTATTATTTCATTCATCATTGCCGGTTTCACCATGCCTAAAGACTGGGAGGAAGCAGAAAGACGCAATGAAGGCACGCCGAAGGTTGATTCCCCCCGCTAATTGCGCATAAGGGGCCGCAAAGCATAAAGGTGAGTCCCGATGATTGAACGTTATACCCGTAAAGAAATGGCCGAGATATGGTCGGCTGCAACTAAATACCGGATATGGTTTGAAATCGAAGCGCATGGCTGTGATGCATTAGCAGAGTTAGGCGTTATCCCTAAATCCGCAGCAAAGAATATTTGGGATAAAGGCGGCTCAGCTGAATTTAACGTAGCACGCATTGATGAAATTGAACGCGAAGTCAAACATGACGTTATCGCGTTTCTGACTCACTTAGCAGAATTTATCGGGGACGATTCAAGGTTTGTCCATCAGGGCTTCACATCATCAGATGTTCTCGACACCACGCTCTCTGTCCAGCTCGCCCGCGCGACTGACTTATTACTTGTAGGTATGGACCGGGTATTAGCAGCCTTAAAGGCGCGCGCAGAAGAACACAAATACAGCATCACTATTGGCCGCTCTCATGGCATCCATGCTGAACCGACAACATTTGGCGTCAAACTGGCGCAAGCCTATGCCGAGTTTGCCAGAGGTAAAGAGCGCCTCATCGCCGCCCGAAAAGAAATAGCTGTTTGCGCCATTTCTGGCGCTATCGGAACCTTTGCTAATATCGACCCTCGCGTTGAAGCCCATGTTGCTGAAAAAATGGGATTAGCCATCGAGCCTGTTTCCACGCAAGTCATTCCTCGGGACCGTCACGCTGCATATTTTGCGACCCTCGGCGTCATCGCTTCATCCATTGAACGGGTAGCAACTGAAATCCGTCACTTGCAGCGCACTGAAGTTCTGGAGGCTGAGGAGTTCTTCTCAAAAGGGCAAAAAGGCTCTTCCGCTATGCCCCATAAACGCAATCCGGTTCTGACTGAAAACCTGACCGGACTGGCACGCCTTGTACGTATGAGCGTAATACCGGCAATGGAAAACGTTGCCTTGTGGCATGAACGCGATATTTCTCACAGCTCTGTTGAGCGCGGTATCGGCCCGGATACAACGGTTCATTTAGACTTCGCCTTACACCGCCTCGCAGGCGTCATCGAAAAGCTAGTCGTTTATCCGGAAACCATGATGGATAATCTCAACAAGCTTGGCGGCCTCCACAATTCACAACGTGTCCTTTTAGCGTTGACACAAGCGGGTGAGAGCCGCGAAACAGCCTATCGACTGGTTCAACGTAATGCCATGCGCACATGGGCAGGCGAAGGCGCATTTTTGGACTTCCTCCAAGGTGATGATGACGTTAAAAAATACTTAAACAATGCTGAATTAGAGGCATTATTTGACATGGAATACCATCTCAAGCACGTAGATGAAATTTTTTCACGAGTTTTTTCTTAAATAAATTCAATAACTTAATTCAGAATTTAACCATTTTGGAAACCATTGTAAATGTAGAGTTACCACCGCGTTTGCGGATTTTAAACCATTCCTGTGTAAGTTTCGGGACATAGCAAATAAGCATCCCTTTAACTGAATAGGAAATTAGAGACATGAAAAAACTCGTTGCACTCATTAGCGCTACGGCTCTTACAGCAGCCTACGGCGCAAGCGCTTTTGCGGCTTCACCAGACGTATATGTTGTAAACTTTAAAGACAGCAAAAACGCCGAAAGTCAGAAGCTCGACAGCGAACTATTTTCAGCCTTGAACATGGTTGGCGCAAACGCAAAAGAAGTCGTTATTGATACATCAAATGCTGCCAAGTGGGAAAAAAGTGCCCATGAAGCCTTTGACCACGACATTGTACCTTTATTCAACAAGTGGGTAGGACTACCCGGTTTTGCCGCAGTTGTGGATGCGAAAACGAAGCGTGTAATAGGCTGTGTAAACAGCACATTCAGCTCCGTTGAAATTGCAGAACAAATCCGCAAAATGAGCTCCCGCGCTTCTGGAAAGGGCTATATGTCAAACGCGTCAACTCGCGTTAAAACAACACAATGCCCATCCGCACATAATGTGGACCCTGGTTTGTAATAATAATACAAATATAAAACCAAGAAGAGCCGGGCAGTATACTGCCCGGCTTTTTCCTTATGCGAACCTAAAACCCGATTTACTTAGCGGCAGTTCACGTACTCTTTCCCCAGTTGCCGAAAAAATTGCGTTACAAACGGCTGGTGCCAGAGGGGGTAAAGCGGGTTCACCTAATCCAGTTGGTGGGTTATTCGACTGGATAAAATGCACGTCAATCTCAGGCGTGCTCGGCATTCTCATCAAGGGATAAGTATCAAAATTACCCTCGATGATCTGGCCATTTTGAATATTAACCTGAAGATTCATCATCGTACTAAGCCCGTCAATCACAGATCCAGCACACTGATTTTCCGCACCGGACATGTTCACGATAGGCCCCACATCAGCCACAACATCCACTTTATGAACTTTAACCGCCTTATCAGCAGATACTTCAAGTTCCACGACTTCACCAATATACCCACTATGACTATAATAGTAGGCCAGGCCCTGAGCCCGCCCCTTCGGCAGCTTCTTGCCCCAATTTGATCGCTTCGCAACTTCCCGAATAACACCTTTAGCGCGGGCGGTATTTATTTCGGAGCCCTGAGGCCCTGGGATTATTTGATCATCACCATAAAGCGATAATACCAACTCCACGTAATCTTGCCCCGTCTCATGGGCTATTTCATGCAGGAATGAACCGTAAACAAAAGCAAATCCATTTGAAATTGGCGCGCGCCACCATCCTGTTGGAATAGCCATTTTAGTGACTGTCTCATTAACGCTGTAATGATCGACCAGATGTCTTGGAAACTCATTATCCATATAAGCATTAGGAGATCGACCCGGCGTTTCACCGTCCTTGCTTAGCGTATGGAAATTCACTTTCCAGCCCGTGATTTTCCCTGATGCATCCAGAGCAGCTGCACAGCCATGAACAGCACCGGGCCGATAATAATCATTGGCCATATCGTCTTCGCGCGTCCATTGAACCTTAACAGGCACGCCAGCTTTTTGCGAGATAGCAACAGCTTCGGCTACAAAGTCATTGAATAAGCGGCGTCCAAAACCACCACCGCACCGCGTCTGATTAAGGACAATGTTCTCAGGTTTAAAACCAAAGTTTTCGGCAACCATTTGAACGGCCTGGGTCGGCATTTGGGTCGGCGCCCATATCTCAACTTTATCCCCATCAACTTTGGCTGTGCAGTTTTGTGGCTCAAGCGGGGCATGGGCCAGAAATGGATAAGCATAGACGTGCTCAACCGTCTTATCAGCACTGTTGAAGGCTGTTTTTACATCTCCATCCGAGAACAATGATGTTCCGCCATCTTTCAAAGCGGCAGATTTACTACGCTCTAAAAATTCCTCCCAGTTGAAAGTAGAAGCATTGGATAAGTCCCAATCGATTTTTAGTGCATTTTTGGCCTTTAAAACAGCGAATGTAGACGTTCCAACGATTGCAACACCCGGTTTTAAAGCATCGACCTCACCTTTGGCATCAAGTGCAAAGGCATCTGTAATTCCGGGCATGGCCTTGATCTCATCCAGATTTGCCGATTTTACAATACCGCCCACAGAGGGACACTTTGTATATGCTCCATAATGCAAACCCTCAAACTGCTGATCAATACCAAATAGAGGCCGGCCCGTTACCAAGGCTTCATTATCCACGCCTGTAATCCGGCGACCCAATATCTTGAAGTCCTGACTGTCTTTGAACTTTAACTCCGCTTTATCTGGCACGGGTAATAGAGCCGCCGCCTCTGCCAATTCGCTATATGGTAGGCGTTTACTTCCTGAGATGACAAACCCGTTCTCGGTTTTACACTGTGATTGTTCAACACCTAGCTTCTCAGCGGCAGCAGATACCAGCATTGCCCGAGCCGTAGCGCCAGCTTCGCGCAGGGGCTGCCAAAGCATCGGCACAGAAAGCGACCCACCAGCAAACTGGAACCCATATTTTGGGTCAATTTCAGACTGCCTAACACGGACTTTCTCCCAAGGTACATCCAGTTCTTCGGCAACAATCATCGGGAGTGATGTTTTAACTCCCTGCCCGATTTCAGGGTGTTGAGCAAATAATGTGACAAATCCATCGCTGCCTATTTCGACATGGGCATTCATGGGGGTCGATGTAACTTGCGTCTCAGTCACTGGCCCCGCGCCCTTGGGCTTGCAGGCGGTGAAACTAACGGCAACGACCAAGGCTCCCGATGTGCCCAGGAAAGCACGGCGAGAAATATTCGTATCAATCATACTATCCTCCCATACCCGCAGCTTGCTTAATGGCGGCCCGAATTCTTGGATATGTTCCGCAGCGGCAAAGATTCCCTGCCATTGCATCATCAATATCCTGATCACTCGGCGACGGATTATCCGCAAGCAAAGCCGCAGCACTCATAATTTGACCGGCCTGGCAATAGCCGCACTGAGCCACATCCAGATCAATCCAAGCTTGCTGCAATGCGTGAAGTCGATCCTTACCAGCCAGACCTTCGATAGTTTTGACATCAAGACCTTCAGCATCTTCAAGCGTAGTCTGACAAGACCGAACAGCAACTCCATCGACATGTATGGTGCAAGCACCGCACTGAGCAATTCCGCAGCCAAATTTTGTACCAACGAGATTGAGTTCATCACGGACAAACCACAAGAGCGGCGTTTCCGGATCAGAACTTGAACTCACCCGTTTTCCATTGATTTTTAGATTTATCGCCATCTCTCACTCCCTCGTCACTAAAACTCAGGATAGAAGAGTGAAACGCTTTGCACAAGCGGCTCACATTTTGTTCACGAAACCTTTATGTAAGTCACTGTATAAAAAGGATGAATTTTTGCAGCAGGCCTTTAGATTGCTCGCGCAAACTGGATAGGAATATGTTGAAACAAGTATTATTCGCCGCATTAGGCTTGGTCACTCTAAGCGCATCGGCTCAGGCTTCCGCCCCGCAGGGCACGGATATGTATGTGGTGATGTTCCGTGCCGACTGGTGTGGACCCTGTAAAATTGTAGAACCAGCTCTTGAACGGGCTTTGCGCAACATCGGCGACCCTCGCATCGAATACGTGATGATCGACATCACAAACCCTGCTGTATCTGAAGCCAGTGCGCACAGGGCTTTTGACCGCGAAATTGTACCCCAATATAACTCATGGATGGGGGTTACGGGATTCGCGGCAATGGTAGATGCCGATACGAAACGCACATTGGGTTGCGTAAATATGACCTATGATGCCGGTTCAATGGCCATGCATATCAAGAACCTGAAAACTTATGCAGTCAGCAATCAGGTCACGCAAGACATTACTTGCCCTGAGCCAAATTATTAAATTCGAAAACCCGCTCACACGCTTACGCGTACAAGCCTGCTATTTACCGTCGTGAATTTCCTGACGGGCTTCCTCATGCATGGCTTTCATTTTATCCCGTAAGGCAACATCGGAAATTTCAACGCCAGAAGTAGAAAAATCGGCTTTGAGCTTTCGAAACACATCATCATCTCCTGCCTCTTCCATGTCAGCAACAATAACTTCTGAGACATATTTTTTGGCAGCTTCTTCGTCTTTATTCATCAATTCAGCGGCCCATAACGCCAATTTTTTATTGCGGCGTGCTTCTGCTTTAAACTCTTCTTCAGCCTCAAGCGCAAACCGCTTTTCAGAGGCATTTTTTTTGTCGTCAAAAACGCTCATTCAATTGCTCCAATCGAAAAACATGATTCTGAACCTCATGTAGGTATTTCCGCACAGATTCACAATGCGAAATCGCAAGATTTTATGTCACAGCCATTGTCGCTATGCCCCGCTTAGGTTATAGCGCCTCAACATACGGATTCTATGTGAGTCTCTTAGCCCAAGGAGGGCCCCGTGAGCCGCCGCAAGCAAATATACGAAGGTAAAGCCAAAATACTCTATGAGGGGCCGGAACCCGGCACGCTTATTCAGTATTTCAAAGATGATGCGACTGCTTTCAACGCCCAGAAAAAAGCTACGCTTGATGGTAAAGGCGTTCTGAACAACCGGATCTCTGAATATATGATGATCCGTCTTGGTGAAATTGGCATTCCGACGCATTTTATCAAACGTGTAAATATGCGTGAGCAGCTCATCAAGAAAGTAGAAATCATCCCGCTTGAGGTTATCTGCCGAAATGTTGCGGCCGGGACTATGGCTAAACGCCTAGGTATAGAAGAAGGCGAAAAACTGCCCCGTACAATTGTCGAATTTTGTCTGAAACGTGATGACCTCGGTGACCCGTTGATTGCCGAAGAGCACATTCACGCTTTTGGATGGGCCTCACAAGCAGAGCTCGACGAAATTATCGGCATGTCGCTTAGAATAAATGATTATATGCAGGGACTATTTGCCGGGATTGGTATTCGTCTTGTTGACTTTAAGATAGAATTCGGCCGCCTAATGGTTGATGGCGGTCACCAAATTGTTCTCGCTGATGAAATAAGCCCGGATAGCTGCCGCCTTTGGGACCGTGAAACAAATAAGAAACTGGACAAAGATAGATTCCGCCGGGATCTTGGCGATGTCACAGAGGCCTATACAGAAGTCGCTATGCGCCTCGGCATTCTAAAACCAAATCCAGCAACTCCACCACATCTTTCCGTCGTTCCTAACGACAAATAATAAGGAATAAAGCTCATGAAAGCCATTGTGCATATCGGATTGAAACCCGGCGTTCTTGACCCGCAAGGCCGTGCGATTGCTCGCTCATTGACAGATTTGGGTTTTGATAGCGTCACAGGCGCCAGACAAGGCAAAGTCATTGAACTTGATATTAAAGGTAATGATGCTGAAAAAGCCCGACAAGATGTGACAGATATGTGTGAAAAGCTCCTCGCAAATACAGTGATCGAGAGCTATCGAATTGACATAGAAAACTAGGCCCTATCATGAAGACAGCTGTAATCGTCTTTCCGGCATCCAATTGTGACCGTGATGCCGCTATGGCTCTGGAAAAAGTCACAGGCCGTAAAGCCGAAATGATTTGGCACCGGGAAACCGAAATCCCCTCTGATATCGATTTTGTCGTCATTCCGGGCGGGTTCTCCTATGGGGACTATTTACGCTGCGGCGCGATAGCTTCGCGCTCTCCAATCGTGAAAGACATTGTCGCGAAAGCCGAAAAAGGCCTGCCAGTCGCCGGGTTTTGTAACGGGTTTCAAATACTTGCAGAGACAGGGCTTTTACCGGGCGCCCTAATGCGTAATAAAGGGTTAAAATTTGTCTGCCGTCCAGAACGTTTAACAATCGCAAACGGCAATAGCCGCTATACATCCGCTTATGGAAACACCAAAGAAGTTGTCTTTCCTGTGGCGCATCATGATGGCAATTATTACGCCGATGATAAGACTTTAAACATACTTGAAAAAGAAGGCCGTGTTATCTTCAAATATGCTGATAACCCCAATGGGTCAGCCCGTGACATTGCAGGCATTTGCAACGACCACGGTAATGTATTTGGTATGATGCCCCACCCCGAACGCGCCATTGATCCCTTACATGGCGGCACGGACGGACTTACTTTTTTCAAATCCATAATTGAGTCAATATAATGACACAAGCCGTTGAAATTACATCAGAAATAGTCGCCGAACACGGCCTAACAGAAGACGAATATAAAATTATTCTAGATAGATTAGGCCGCTCTCCCAATCTAACAGAGCTAGGCATATTTTCCGTTATGTGGTCCGAACACTGCTCTTATAAATCTTCACGCCGTCACTTGGGTAAATTTCTCACATCCGGCAAGCGGGTCATCCAGGGACCAGGCGAAAATGCCGGCGTCATCGACATTGATGATGGTGACGCCATTATCTTTAAAATGGAAAGCCATAACCACCCATCATATATTGAGCCTTATCAAGGCGCAGCAACCGGGGTGGGCGGTATTATGCGAGATGTGTTCACCATGGGAGCGCGCCCTATCGCACTTATGAATGCGTTACGCTTTGGCGAACCAAGTCATCCCAAAACCAAGTCTCTTGTAGACGGCGTTGTTGCCGGTATTGGCGGCTATGGAAACTGTGTCGGCGTACCAACAGTTGGCGGCGAGACCAATTTTCACAAAGGCTATAATGGTAACATTCTGGTCAATGCCATGTGCGTCGGCTTGGCCCGTACAGATAATGTTTTCTACTCGGCTGCCAAAGGGGTCGGTAATCCAATTTTTTATGTTGGCTCGAAAACAGGACGCGATGGTATTCATGGAGCTACCATGGCCTCAGCAGAATTTGATGATGATAGTGATGAGAAGCGCCCAACTGTTCAGGTTGGGGATCCATTTACTGAGAAATTACTGATCGAAGCCTGTATGGAACTTATGGCAACCGACGCCATTATAGCTATTCAGGATATGGGCGCAGCCGGTCTCACCTCTTCATCTATCGAAATGGCAGACAAAGGCGGCGTCGGCGTTGAGCTAAACCTTGATGATGTACCGCAACGTGAAGACGGTATGACGGCCTATGAAATGATGCTGTCAGAGTCTCAAGAACGCATGCTCATGGTCATTCAACCAGGAAAAGAACAGCTTGCCTTTGATATTTTTGAAAAATGGGAACTTGACGTCGCGCAGATCGGAAGCACAACCGATACAGGACGGCTGGTCCTTAATCATGGGGGTAAGATTGTTTGTGACATTCCTATCGCGCCTCTGGCAGATGATGCGCCAAATTATGACCGCCCTCATATAGCCACCCCCAAACGTGACGAGATTAACGCAGATAATATTGCTCTAAGCGACCTTAACAAAGCTGTTCTGGATATTATGGGCTCGCCTGATATCGCCTCACGGCGCTGGATTTGGGAGCAATATGATCGTCACGTGATGACAGATACTGTTGATAGCAGCCAAAGCGGCGGCGATGCAGCCATTGTTCGCATTCACGGAACAAACAAGGCCGTAGCCATTACAACTGACGTCACACCCAGATATTGCGAAGCGGACCCATATGAAGGCGGCAAACAATGCGTTGCCGAAACCTGGAGAAACTTAACATGTGTTGGTGCAGATCCTATAGCGATTACGGATTGTCTTAATTTTGGCAATCCGGAACGCCCCGAAATCATGGGACAGTTTGTAGGTTGTATAGAAGGCATGAACGAAGCCTGCAGGGCATTTGACTACCCTGTCGTATCCGGCAATGTATCATTGTACAATGAGACCAATGGGCAAGCTATTCCCCCGACACCCGCTGTTGGCGGCGTTGGTTTGATCCCTGATCTGGACTTTTACACCACTCTGGCCGGCGCCAAAAAAGGTGACGCGCTACTTTTAATTGGCGAAACAACGGGCTGGATAGGCTCGTCTTTATATCTTCGCGAAATTGCCAATATGGAAACCGGCGCTCCGCCGCCTGTCGACCTCGAACAGGAAAAGAAACATGGTGATTATGTCCGTCGTCTAATCCGGGACCGGCGCGTCCACGCAGCCCATGATTGCTCGGATGGCGGCTTAATGGTTGCAGCCACTGAAATGGCACTTGCGGCTGATTTGGGCCTTAACATCCAACGGCCGGCTGACAGTTGCGCCATAAGCGGTTGGTATTTTGGGGAAGATCAGGCCCGCTACTTACTTGCCGTTGATGCGAACAGCGTAAATCCTATTCTTTCCACAGCTGATAGCCTGGGCATCAAGGCTCAGCAGATCGGTACATTTGGCGGCAATAACTTAACCAGCAATGACGGCTTAAATATTGAACTGAGTAAAGTCCGCACTACCTATGAAGCATGGTTCCCGAAACTCATGTCCTAGGAGGCCAAAATGGCAATGGAAGCAACTGAAATTGAACGCATGATCAAAGATGCGTTACCAGATGCCGAGATCGAAATTATCGATCTGGCAGGTGACGGCGATCATTATAAGGCTATTATATCCAGTGTGAGCTTCAACGGAAAATCTCGGATTCAACAACATCAAATGGTTTATGCCGCACTCAAGGGAAATATGGGAGGCGTTTTACATGCTCTCGCCCTTGAAACACGGCCTATGAATAACTAGCTTAGTTTGGCTTAACAATAGAGGTAGCTATGTCCCGCAACGTACAGGAAGAAATCAAAAAGGCTGTCACAAGTCATGATATTGTCCTTTATATGAAAGGGACGCCTGTATTCCCACAATGTGGATTTTCGTCTACCGTCGTTCAGATTTTAGACTATTTGGGTGCAGAGTATGAATCGTTCAACGTTTTGGACGACCCTGAAATTCGCCAAGGCATCAAGGATTACAATAACTGGCCGACAATCCCCCAGGTCTTTGTCAAAGGTGAGTTTATTGGCGGTTGTGATATCCTTCGAGAAATGTTCGAAACCGGTGAGCTTAAATCTCTATTGGCAGAGAAAAACATTACTTCTGCCGCCTAATTCACACGCTTTTAATCCTTATATTTTAAAATAGCCTCTTAAAGAGGCATTTTATGGCTTTTAAACGGGTACAATTTGGATCATCACGCTTTGGAAGCATGCGACGCTCCATGTCCAATTCACGGCTGCTTTTCACTGCCATTACGTGGTTCTTCGCACTGACGATGGTCTATAGCAGCCTGTTTTACGTGCCCGCATTTTACGACTTCAAACAAGCCTTTGGGATTGCCAACACCAACGAAGTTTCGGTTAAGCCTAAAAAAGAATCCATTTTCACCCCCTATATCAACCTGCTTAATCAAAACCGAACGTTTTTACGCCAAGGTCAAGGCATGGAAGCGGTTTATGCGGTCTCCAGAGGCAGTAATGCAGAGCTTGTATTTTATGCCTGTGAAGCTCCGCCTGTTGTTGAAGTCTTTCGGTGCAACCCAAAAATTGTCCAAAGACATCCTATCCGGAAAACCTCAGGTCGATATGCAATTAAAGTACAAAACAGTGGCTTTTATGCGTTTGATATTATCGTTAGTGACCCAGAAAAACCCTATAAGGTGGTCTGGCAAAGACGATATTAAACACAAAAAACCCCGCTAAAAAGCGGGGTGAACTTTTGGAAGGTCCCGAAAAATTTAGCGGGAATAGAATTCCACGACCAGATTTGGTTCCATCATAACCGGATAAGGCACTTCATCAAAACTTGGAACACGTACAAAAGTGGCTTTCATAGCTTTTGGATCCAATTCGATATACTCAGGAACTTCACGTTCTGGACTTTCTAGCGCTTCAAGAACCAGTGCCATTGTCCGTGATTTTTCGCGAACTTCAATGACGTCACCTTCTTTACAGCGATAAGAAGGAATGTTCACTTTCTTACCATTGACCATGATGTGACCGTGATTCACAAACTGGCGCGCAGCAAATACAGTCGGGACAATCTTTGAACGATATACAATCGCATCTAAACGACGCTCTAAAAGACCGATAAGGTTTTCAGATGCATCACCTTTTTGACGTGTCGCTTCGGCGTAAATGCCGCGGAACTGTTTCTCGGTGATATTACCGTAATAACCTTTTAGCTTTTGCTTGGCGCGAAGCTGAGTACCAAAGTCAGACAATTTACCTTTACGGCCTTGTCCATGCTGTCCTGGAGGGTAAGGACGCTTATTCACTGGTGATTTAGGGCGACCCCAGATGTTTTCGCCCATACGGCGGTCAATTTTATATTTGACGGAATGACGCTTAGACATAGCGTTTAACTCTTCTTTTGACGTGGCCCGGCTTATCAACTCATTTGATTAGCGATTACAACGGCGGCACCACACCTACCCGTACTGAACCTACATTGTAGGAATGCGGGCTTTTAGCTTCTAGATGGACAAAGTCAAGTGCCATTTCCTCAATTTATAGGCTATTTACGGCATCACTTCTGTGACACAAGGCCTTATGAAACAGGCTCAATCATCGACCGGTTTATCGCCTGGCTTTTTAGCCGGTATAATAGCCTATATTATCTGGGGCATTTTCCCGATTTACTTCAAAACAATTGATAGTGTCAGCCCGACAGAGATTCTGGCCCATCGGATTGTCTGGTCAGTCCCCTTTGGCCTGCTCATACTAATATTTCGACGCCAAATCAAAGACGTTGTGACCGCAATCAAACAGCCCAAAACCCTACTGCTCTTAGCTATAGCCTCAATCGCATTATCGGCAAATTGGGGCGTCTATATTTGGGCCATACATCAGGATCAAATCTTTCAGGGAAGCCTCGGCTATTACATCAATCCTCTTATGTATGTTTTAGTGGGTGTGATGTTTTTTGGTGAGAAACTCTCCAAATGGCAGGGTCTCGCAGCCGCTCTAGCCTGTTTGGGCGTTTTGATACTCACCATTTACGGCGGAGTGTTCCCAGGAATTTCTTTATTTCTAGCCATTAGCTTCACCATTTATGGTGTGATCCGCAAACAGGTCGATATAGGAGCCATGCCGGGTCTGTTTATTGAAACCGTCATCTTGTTCATCCCTGGCCTTTTATATATGTATTGGCTGTCACAACACGGCCAGTTTAGCTTTTCAGTTGCTTCGCCAGACCTCAAATTTTTACTGCTGATGGCAGGTCCAATCACTGTACTGCCTTTGCTCGCCTTTGCCTTTGCCGCCCGAAGATTAAAACTCTCTACCCTTGGGTTTTTGCAATATATTGGCCCAACTTTGCAATTTGCCTGCGGGCTTTACTATGGTGAAACCTTCACAATGGCCCATGCTCTTTGTTTTACTTGCATCTGGGTCGCAGTGATTATTTTCACTTGGGACGCCATGAGAAGCAGCGCTGCCTTAAAAGCCCAATCTAATGGCTTGCAGGCATGAATTAACAGACACATATTAAAGATCATGACACAGCCAAATTGCCAAATATACCTTATTACGCCGCCCAAAATTACGGATATGGGCGCGTTTGCAAAAGTTTTAGACACGACCCTTGCTGCAGCTCCTATCGCCTGCCTGCAAATTCGGCTGAAGGATATATCAGATTCAGCCCTTATTCAGGCAGCATCTTCGATAGTCCCAACATGTCGGAAACACGACACAGTGGTAATTATTAATGACCGTCCTGATCTTGTGGACCCTTGCGGCACTGACGGCGTACATATCGGTCAGGAAGACATGGACTATTTTTCATGCAGAGAACTGCTCGGCGAGGATGCAATCATCGGCGTTACCTGCCATAACTCAAAAGAACTGGCCTTTGAGGCCGCAAAAGCCGGTGCAAATTATGTTGCCTTTGGAGCCTTCTTTGAAACAAAGACCAAAGACCCCAAAACACGCGCTGAACTGGAGATTTTGACATGGTGGTCAGAAGCCGTCGAGACACCTTGCGTCGCCATTGGCGGCATCAATCCGCGCAATGCAGCGCCGCTCATACAAGCGGGTACGGATTTTATAGCCGTTTCCTCGGGGGTTTGGGATTGGCCGGACGGGCCAGCAAACTCCGCGCAGCAGCTTTATCAGCTCTGTTCGCAGGCACCGGACTTGTAGGATTCGCAACACAGGCAACCCCTGCCCCTGAAACTTTTACACCGTCCACAGCTTCTACCGACAATTCATCCCTCTTTGAAAAGGCTCAAATGGCCTATGCTGTTCAAGATTTTGCCAACGCTTTATCACTGGCTAAATCAGCAGGCGAATCCGGGAATGTAGATGCGCAGGTTATGGCAGGCCATATTCTTATGCGCGGCGAAGCCGGGATGATTGATTATAACAGCGCTGCAGACTGGTTTAGGAAAGCCGCGGCTCAGGGCGATACAGATGCCTATATGGGACTGGGCGAAATGGCTCTACGCTCTCAAGCAGGCCTGACACCTTCTGATGCCCTTCATTGGTTCTCTCTTGCCTCTCAAGCCAAAAGACCTGACGCCATGCGCGCCATCGGAGAAATGTATCTCAAAGGTCAAGGCATTGCGCCCGACCCAGATAAAGCTGCCGATTGGCTTGCCCGTGCCGCAGACTTTGGCGATGGCCTGGCTGACCGCAAAATGGCCGATAGCCTGTTTGAAAACGATCCAAAGGAAGCGCTTCGCTATTATGAAAAAGCCGCAGCCAAGGGCGACTCGGAAGCCGCCTATATCGCAGCGATTATGTATGAGGAAAATCTGGAAATTCGTCCCAATACAAAAAAAATGACTGCCCTTATGCGTCAGGCGGCTGAGAGCGGTCACGCCGCAGCCCAGGCTGATTACGGTCTATTGGTTTATCAAGGCCGCGGTGTTGAACGTAATGATACCGAGGCGGCTAATTGGTTCGAAAAATCTGCTAAAGGCGGAGATAAAGAGGGTCAGTTCCTCTATGCTTTTACTCTGGCCAAAGGTGAAGGCATTCCGCAAAATTTTGAAGAAGCCTATTACTGGTTATTAAAGTCGGGCGAGAGCGGTATTTCGGCCTATGATAATGACCGCACAGCCTTACGGGAAAAGTTAGAAAAGAACGTCGACCCGACGATATTGGCCCGAGCCAAAGCCCGGATAAACTAAGCTACCCCTTAAAATAATCCGTATGGCGAAACGAAACAATTTCGCCGTTTTTATCATATCCTGGTGACAGCATATCTACGATTAAAGGCGCAACATGTTCGGGCTGCGGAAGTATATCAGGATTTTCGCCAGGCATGGCTTTAGCACGCATCTTGGTGGCGGTACCGCCGGGATTTAAGAGATTGGCCTTTATATTCGTCACCTCCAGCTCATTGGCATAGCAACGAACAAAAGCTTCGAGCGCTGCTTTTGACGCCGCATAAGCGCCCCAAAATGCCCGGTGTGTTTGGGCCACGCCAGATGTGACGAACAGGGCTCTACCGGCTTCAGATTTTCGTAGTAGTGGATCCAAAGAGCGAATAAGCCGATAATTTGCCGTCATATTAACGGCAAAGACATCATCAAAGACCTTGGGCTCTACTTGGTTAGCCGGGGTTATATCACCCAAAATTCCAGCATTACCAAACAACCCATCCAATCGTCCCCAACGTTCATTAATAATAGCACCGAGCTGATCAATACCATCAAACTTTTTAAGATCCATAGGGACAAGCGTACATTCGCCGCCCATAGATGTAATCGCGTCATCCAAATCTTCTAACCCGCCCTGAGTTCGGCCCACAGCAATAATGGCTGAGCCTGCTTTAGCCAAAGACAAAGCCGCATGATATCCAATGCCGCGGGTCGCCCCGGTCACTAAAGTGATCCGGCCTGCTAAAGGTTGATTTGTCATGGTGTCTTTCTAGAATCTGCTTAGTTAAGCGACTTCAACGAGGAAGGATAGCTGTTTTGCGCTTCCAATTTTACGATCACGGTCAATCAGAGGCGTTGGATAATCGCCGGTAAAACAGTGATCTGTATATTGCGGAGATTCTCCTTCGCGATATTCCTCACCCATCGCCGCGTAAAGACCTTCAATTGACAGAAATCCGAGGCTATCAACTTCCAGCATTTCAGTCATATCTTCGAGGCTATAATTAGCCGCAATGAGTTTTTCCCGCGTAGGCATGTCGATACCATAGTGATCCGGGTGCTTGATGGGCGGTGAGGCTGAACGGAAATGCACTTCTTTGGCCCCTGCCGCTTTAATCATGCGAACAATTTTCGTGGACGTGGTGCCGCGAACGATGGAATCGTCGACAAGTAATACCCGCTTCCCTTCGATCATGGCCCGGTTAGCTGAATGTTTAAGACGAACGCCCATATCGCGAATTTGTTGCGTGGGTTGGATAAATGTCCGCCCGACATAGTGATTTCGGATAATCCCAAGTTCAAACGGAACCCCAAGCTCTTGGGCAAAGCCAAGTGCGGCCGGGACGCCGCTATCGGGCACAGGTATGATAACATCCACATCGGCGGGACTTTCCTGAGCCAGGCGGTGTCCCATACGCTTGCGCACTTCATAAACGCTTTTGCCGCCCACAATACTATCTGGCCGGGCAAAATAGACGAATTCAAAAATGCACGGACGCGGTGCAGTCTTCGGGAAAGCTCTGAACGAACGAATTCCGTCTGAGTTAATCGCCACAACTTCACCCGGTTCGACTTCGCGAATGAATTCGGCACTGATCATATCAAAAGCGCACGTTTCAGATGCCAGAATATAGCTATCACCCAGACGGCCAACTAAAAGCGGACGGATACCAAAACGATCCCGAGCACCAATCATGACACCTTCTGTCATAGCTACAAAAGCAAAACCGCCATCAACTTGGCGAACACCAGAGATAAAACGATCAATAAATTCGCCTTCTTTAGCGCGAGCGATCAAATGGATAAGAACTTCCGTATCACTTGTACTTTGAAATATGGCGCCCTTTGCGACAAGCTGCTCTCGCAGCGAATACGCATTGGTCAGATGTCCATTATGAGCTACGGCAAAACCGCCAATGGCTAGTTCTGAAAATAGCGGCTGAACATTTCGCAAGGTTGTTTGTCCTGCTGTCGAGTAGCGTACATGCCCAATCGATATATGTCCCTTGAGGCGTTCAGATGGATCAGAGCCTGTGAAGTTGTCACCAACCAGACCTAAATGTCTTTCAGTATGAAACTTTTCGCCATCATAACTGGCGATACCGCAGGCTTCCTGACCTCGGTGCTGGAGTGCGTGTAATCCCAGCGCGGTGAGTGAGGCCGCGTTTTCCAGCCCGAATATTCCGAAGACACCGCATTCTTCGCGGATTCGATCCTCATCAGGATCAATATTACAGGATGGGTTACTCAGTTTTTTCATTATCGATTTCCTCGATAGCGCCTTCAATGTCGCCGTCTTTAAGCCGCTCGCTGGCAGATTTCAAGCGCGAGAATGGTAGCGAGCGAATTCCGGCTCCAATCTTATCCAAAATCGGATAAAGCGTAGAGTTTTCTAGCATTCCTGACAGTTCTGGCGCAGGTGCACCATATTGCTCCGCCATTTCAAGTTTGTCGCGGTAACTGGAATTCAGCAGCATAGTTACCAATGCGGCGATCACGAGCCCGCGAAACGCACCAAATCCTGCGCCTAAAATGCGATTGAGAAAGCTGACCTGATTGTCTTTTTTGGTGAACCCACTGAGTACAAAAACAACGATCATATAAGTTAGGAAAAAACTACCGGCACCTAGAACACCATCGGCCAACCAGTTCGGACTTATAAATTCTTGTGCTGATAACCGGAATTGCCCCCAGATAATGAGAGTTGCGATAATACCAGCAACCATAGCCAATATGGAAATGACTTCGCGAACAAGGCCTCGGGAAGCCGCCATCAGAAGAGAAATCAAGCAAACTAAAAGAACGGCTATATCAAATCCGTTAAAGGCCCACTCACCGACACTCATGTGTTACCTCAAAGCTAAGCTGCCCAGGCAACGTCCTCCAGAGAATCTGTTGGCCCAAGCTCATTTGCGCTTGTCTCTACACGGCTTATGAGGTCAGGCAAAGCCTTGATTGCAATCATAGGCAGGATTTGCGCAGCTGCTTCGCCTAGTTTTCCCTTGGGAATAGCCGCGATGGCCCGGCCAAACCCCAGTTTAGCAGCCTCTTTGAGGCGCGCGTCAGAACGGCTAACAGGACGAACATCGCCCGACAGGCTGATTTCGCCAAAAACAACAGCATCAGCAGGCAGTGGAATATCAAAAACAGATGAGGCAATAGCCGCCGCAACGGCCAGATCAGCAGCAGGCTCATTAATCCTGAAACCGCCAGCAACATTCAAATAAACATCTTTTCCAGCAAAGCTGACACCGCAGCGGGCTTCCAGCACGGCCAGAACCATGGCCAGCCGGCTACTCTCCCAGCCGACAACAGCTCGGCGCGGCGTCCCAAAAGCAGCCGGGGCCACTAATGCCTGAATTTCTGTCAGAACAGGCCGTGTCCCTTCCAGACCTGCAAACACGGCTGCACCGCTGGCCGCATCCCCGCGTCCATCTAAAAATAAAGCTGACGGGTTCGCCACTTCGCTAAGACCACCCTCACCCATTTCAAACACACCAATTTCATCGGTTGGACCGAAGCGGTTTTTATGGGCCCGTAAAATGCGAAACTGATGAGATTTTTCGCCTTCAAAATAAAGAACGGCATCAACCATATGTTCGACAACGCGCGGACCAGCGATCTGACCATCTTTGGTCACATGTCCGACAAGTATAACGCAAGCCCCGGTTTTCTTAGCAAAACGGGTCAACTCCTGAGCACAGGCGCGCACTTGCGCGACCGTTCCCGGCGCGGCGCCAAGCTGATCTGTCCATAAGGTCTGAATAGAATCGATCACAACAACATCCGGCTTACTCGACATAAGACCATCAAGAATAGGCCTTAGCGATGTTTCCGCGGCCAGAGAAACCGGGTTTTCTGACAATCCTAAACGTTTAGCGCGGCGCTGAACCTGCCCCGTACTTTCCTCGCCTGATATATAAGCCGTCTTAAGGCCTGCTGCAGCCAACCTGCCTGTGACCTGTAATAACAGAGTGGATTTACCAATCCCGGGATCACCGCCGACCAAGAGCGCGGAACCTGTTACCAGCCCCCCGCCGGTAACGCGGTCAAATTCTGTAATACCTGATGACATGCGCGGCAGATCAGGGGTTTCGCCGCCTAGGTCCACAAAATCCACAGCCCGGCCTTTTTTCCGGCGCGTACCTGACGATGCTAATTGACCCAAAGCCTCTTCGACTAATGTATTCCACGTTCCACACGCATCACATCGGCCCGCCCACTTTCCGTGTACAGTCCCGCAGCTCTGACAGACAAAATGTGACTTTGGTTTAGGCATGCAACCTCCTGATTTATGGGTGAAATACAGGTTTCACAATGCCGGGTCAACAATTTGTTCTTATTTTGTTCTTTTTTAATTTTCCTACAGACTTCCTTCGTGCTCTTCACATAGAACCCGGCAAAGCCTATGATAAGGAAAAATAATCGGAGACAAGCCATGACATTACGATCCAAAGCCCTCTTGGGAACAAGCCTGCTCGCAGCAGTGTTAACATTATCCGCCTGCGACGTCGCCACGAACACAACAACGACAAAGTCGGAGACTAAGAGCACTCAAACGCTGTCAGTTGATTTCGAAAAATACACGCTCGATAATGGTCTTGATGTCATTCTTCATATCGATCGATCCGATCCCGTAGTGGCGATCAACCTGGCGGCTCATGTCGGTTCAGCCCGCGAAACCGCTGGCCGTACCGGTTTCGCGCACTTGTTTGAGCACCTTTTGTTTTTAGACAGTGAAAACCTAGGCTATGGCGGCCTGGATGAAATGAATACGCGTATCGGGGGCGAAGGTACTAATGGCTTCACAACTCACGACATGACCCAGTATTTTCAGGCTGTTCCTAAAGACGCCCTAGAAAAGGTCATCTGGGCTGAGGCCGATAAACTTGGCTGGTTTATCCAAACAGTTTCGCAAAATGTTATCGATAATGAAAAGCAGGTCGTAAAAAATGAAAAGCGCCAAAGGGTTGATAATCAGCCCTATGGCCATAACCTTTAT
>JAHDGM010000025.1:0-17802 GCA_020627655.1 Hellea sp. | reverse complement strand
ATAACTGGCAGGTCATCGGATCTCTGGCTGATCTGGACGCAGCTACGCTTCAGGACACACAAGACTTCTTCAAGCGCTGGTATGTACCTAACAATGTGACCCTGACCCTTACAGGTGACTTTGATGTTGCCGAAGCCAAAGCTCTTATTCAAAAATATTTCGGCGAAATTCCAAGAGGTGAAGAAATTACCTCCTATGAGCCACGCAAAAGCAATCTAACCACAACAAAAAAGCTTTATCAGGAAGACAATTTCGCAACTGTCCCGCAGCTCACAATTGTATGGCCGGCTGTTGAGGAATATCATCCGGATAGTTATGCACTGAACATCCTGATGGACTATCTCACCAATGGCAAAAAAGCACCTTTGTCTGAAGTACTTGTCGATGAAGAGAAACTCACTTCGAATGTTGGAGCTTTCCTCTATAGTAAAGAAATCTCTGGCGAGGCCTATATCTTCATAAATCCCAATGAGGGCGAAGATATTGACGCTCTGATTCCGGCTTTGGACAAAGCCTTTGCCCGCTTTGAAGAAAACGGCATATCTCAGGCTGATCTGGACCGTATTAAAGCGGGGCTTGAGGTCAGTTTTTACGGTGAAATGCAGTCCGCGCTCGGAAAATCTATATTGCTGGCTGAATATAACACATTCACGGACAATCCAGGATTTGTCACAACAGATATTGAGCGCATGCAAGGCGTAACAACCGAAGACGTTATGCGTGTCTATAATAGCTATATCAAAGGCAAGCCTCGCCTTTATACCAGCATTGTTCCCAAGGGGCAGATAGACTTGGCACTAGAAGGCTCTGAAAAGGCTGAAGTGGTTGAAGAAAAGATTGTAGCTGGTGAAGGCGCGGCTGTGGAATTCGACCCCGCTGCAAGAGTTATCGAGAACAGAACACCTTCCAGCTTTGATCGTACCAAAGAACCAAATTTTGGTGACAGCTATACATTGCCATCGCCGGAAGTCTGGCGGGCAAATCTTGATAACGGCCTAGAAGTATTCGGCATGACAAGTGACGAGACTCCTCTGGTTTACTTCTCGCTTAAACTGGATGCTGGAAACAAGCGTGGTGACTACGCCAAACCTGCAGTACCCGACATGATTTCACAACTGCTTCAAAAAGGAACGGCAACTAAAACCACAGCCGAACTTGAAGACGCTATTAAATCATTAGGCTCATCGATTTCCATTTCAACGGATGCCAATGGAACCTATCTGACCGGAAACACACTTTCGCGCAATTTTGATGCGACCATGGCTCTGGCTCAGGAAATGCTCCTCGAGCCGCGTTGGGACGCCGATGAATTTGATCTTTTAAAGCGTAAAATGGCTAATCAAATTGATCAGCGCGCTGCCGATCCTAACGCAATTTCGGCCCGTGAAATGGCAAAACTCCGTTACCCGGAAGGTCACATCTTGCACTATGCCTATTACGGCCCCAAAGAAAAACTCGAAACTGTAACAATGGATGACTTAAAGGCGTTTTACGATACGTATTACACGCAAAACGGCGCGCAATTACGTATTGTGGGTGATATTGACAAAGCTAGGGTCAAGTCAGCCATGCAGGCCTTATCTGAAGGCTGGAACAAACCAGCTCCAGCGCCGATTGAATTGGCCATGGCCAATCCGGTTGAAAGCTCAAAAATATATTTTTACGACGTTCCGGGAGCCAAGCAATCTGTGCTAAGGATTGAGCGTCCGGCTATGTCAGCCAAATCATCTGAATACCCTTTGGCCAATGCGCTCAATTTCCCTTTAGGCGGTATTTATACATCCAAGCTGAATACGGAATTGCGGGTGAATAAAGGCTATACTTACGGCATACGGTCCCGTTTTACTGGTGATACGGATCGTGGTAATTTCAGCATTAGATCATCGGTTAGAAGCAATGTTACAACAGAATCGCTAGAGCTTATTAATGACATAGTCAGCAGTTATGGTCCTGACTTCAGCGCAGAAGATTTAGCCAGTCTCAAAGATTCGCTGTTACGAGGCCAAGCCCTTAAGAACGAAACACTCAGTGATAAATTATCCATGCTTAGCGATATCAGCAATTACGGCTACCCTACTGATTATAAATCGAAAAACTCAAAGTTGATACAAAGTATGTCCTTGGATCAATTTAAGTCACTGGCAGCAGACAATCTCAAAATGGATGCCATGCGATATTTGGTTGTTGGCGATGCTGCGACACAGGCCGAAGGCCTAAAAAGCCTTGGCTTTGGTGACCCAATAATGCTTGAGACAGAGTAAGAAAGTAAGAAAATCCTTAGTTTTTTTATAAAATTCCAAGGATTTCTCGTTGCTATGCGTCCTACCTGATATGATCTACTTACACAACGGAGAGCATATAATGAAACGCCTGCTTTTGATCAGCGCATTCGCAACTCTTGGCGCCTGTAATTCCTCTCAATCAGACTATGAATCTGAGATGGCACCAAAGCTCGAAGTTGCAATGATAGAACAAGCTGACACTTTACACTCAGCTGCACAGCAAAAAACAAGCCCAGCACAAACTGAACCCGATAACCCCGCATCCTTTAGCTATATGGCATATCGCTATAATTACGGTTTCTCCCTGCCTGCGAAAAATGTAGCGAGCACAGCAAAATCACATGCAGATATTTGCTTGAATGCGGGACCGGATAAGTGTCAGGTTCTATCATCTAATACCCACTCAAACGGCGCGGACTACGTCACGGCTCGCCTTCAAATCAGGGGCGAGCCATCATGGCTGGAAACCTTCAAAGCAGACATGCAATCATCCATCAAAGATGCCAAAGGCGAACTTGTAAACTCATCGGTTAATGCCGAAGATTTAACCCGACAAATTCTGGATACAGATGCTCGGCTTAAAGCCAAAAAGACACTGCGCAGCCGACTTGAGCAACATTTGGAAACCCGGGATGCAAAACTCAATGACTTATTAGCCATTGAACGTGAACTGGCTCGTGTCCAGGGAGAAATTGAAAGCGCTACAACGACCCTTGCAGTCCTGAAGAAACGCGTCAGCATGTCTGTAATCGACGTGAATTATCAAAGCAAAGCCGTAGCGGTCTCAAGAAGCTCTATATCACCGATTAAACGGGCCTTGAAAGACTTCATAGGTGATATCTCCCACGGGCTGGCAAGCGTTATCCGCTTCTTTGCGGCCATCTTACCATGGATGATCTTTGTGATCATTCCGCTACTTTGGTTACTACGATGGTTTTGGCGCCGCCGCAAAGCCTCACCAAAGGCCCGAAAACCCAAGGCGTCAACATAAAGCCATTTATCTACAAACCGCCAACAGAGCCGCTGGAAGTATTGCACCAGGATGATGATCTCATCCTTGTCAATAAACCCAGCGGGCTTTTAAGTGTGCCTGGTAAACATATTGATCATAAAGACTGCCTAGAAACCCGTCTGCGGGATGAATTCCCTGAAATATTACTTATCCACCGGCTGGATCATCCTACTTCTGGTGTCATGATTTTTGCGCGCAACAAACACGCCCAGCGTCATCTCGGTCTACAGTTTGAAAAGAGACAAACCCGTAAGACCTATACTGCCCGGGTTTGGGGCCAAATGACAGGTGCTAGCGGTGCTGTTAATCTGCCGCTTAGGTGTGACTGGCCCAATCGGCCTAAGCAAATGGTTTGTTTTGAACACGGCAAGGTCGCCAACACTGATTGGGAAGTTTTAAAACGCGAAAATCATGCTACCCGTATAGCCCTATACCCAAAGACAGGCCGATCCCATCAACTTCGAGTGCACTGCAAGGCAATTGGACATCCTATATTGGGCGATAGATTTTATGCCCATGAAAATGCATTAGAAGCCGCGCCGCGCTTACAACTTCACGCACAATCGCTGGAGTTTCGACATCCCAGCGGCGGAGAATGGATAAAAATAACGGCTCCCTGCCCGTTCTAACGCCTCAATTCAATTTTTTGATGTATTCCGCAACGAAACTTCGCGTCACATCACGTTTATTTTCCCGAGCGGCTAAATCTATATCAGCCACAAGCCTGGCCACGGCAGGAACGGAACGTTCGTAATGGCAGCAAATATAGGTCACTAAATCACTGCGTACTTCTCGGCCCAAATCTTCAAATAGTTTGCGCGTAATCGGCTCCAAAATATCCTCGTCAGGTTCTGACATGGTCACAACCGGGATATTAGCCAGTCGCGAGCGAAGATCCGGCAGCATCACGCTCCAAGAATTCACGGGTTGCCGTGATGTGAGCAACACGCCGGAGATTTCACCGTTCAAGGCCTTATTGATCTGAGAAAATAATTCGCCCTCAGCCATCTTATCAGCATCATCTATAAAAATGCTGTCTTTATTGGCTTTGAGCCAAGCTTGCCCCAGATGGGTTTTCCCACTAGCCGCAGGGCCAATCAACAGCATGACTGGTATAGGCCACGCAGGATAAGCCTTAAGCGCTTTTAGAGCGTCAATATTGCTGCGCCCTTCATAAAAATTATCGAATTTATAATCCGGCTCAGGTGCCAGATCCATTGGGTATTGAGAGTTCATAACAAAGAACTAATAGCGGCCCTTGCGATAAAGAACCGTACCTAATTCAGGATCACGCCGGACTTCCACACCTTTGTAACCCAGTTCATTGCGTAAACGATCTATATCTCCGCCATAGGTTATGGTCATCAATGCACCGTCTTTAGAGAGGGCATCCAGACGCGCCCCCTGTATTTGCGCAGAGTTATTGATAACGGATTGTAGATCAACCCAATCATCATGAGAACGATAAAGTACAGATACAGGCATGGACACGGCGTTTTGCGCCAAGGTTACGGAAGCAGATTTCCATTCATTTTCGATGGCTTCAATCACGCTCCAAGCGGCCGCATCATAGCTACCGCTTGAAATACTTCCAAAATTTCGGGCTTGGCCAGTATCCACCGAAACATCACTAATTTTAACATTAATTCCGCCCAAGGCCGGTTCGGCTGTTGCCACTACAATTTGCCGAACTCCAAAATAGTTTCCAAGACGCTTTAAAGCATCTTTATCCAGAGATGCAGCCTGACTGGCGCTAATCAAGCTATCATTACCTCGCGCAGGGTCAATCGGTTCCACTGGCGTTAAAGCATGTGAAAATGCTCCGGAGCTCCAGCTTTCCAGCCAGTCATTCGCTTCCCAGAGAGGTGCTCCAGACATGACAGGCACGATCAGGCGCTTTTCGGCCTGACTCGACATCATGGTCATCCCTTTAGAGGATAGATATTCTTCGACCTGACTGGGAGTGAATGCGACGGTGATATCGCCAAGGTAACGTAGTGTCGACCGCTTCTCATTCGAAATTTCCAAAGCCCTTATCATTCGGGCGACAACTTCAGGGTCAATATCCGTCAAATTATGTCCCGCGCGCTGTGATGGCAACGTTACCCGATTAAGAACAATTTGAGCAGCCCGTAACTGACCTTCAGTAATCGCGTTTGTTTGAGCATCAATGGCATTATCACCTGAGGCATCAACACTCACACCTGAAACCGTGAATGGGTCTGCGGCCAATGCCAGAAAGGACCACCCAAGACAAAAACCAAAGACAAGAATTAGAAAACGTTTTATCATAGAGCTGTGATTATACAGATTTGCCTCACATTAAAAGAGGCTTTACGCATATTCACACTTCCCTCTTGCAACCTTATAAAATTTGGGCTGTAAGCCATCAGAATCATATGCGGAGTCATTCATGTCTGACAGCAAAACCGAAAAAGGCCTGACCTATGCCGATGCGGGCGTCAGCATTGACGCCGGAGACGCATTGATTGAACGTATTAAACCAATGGCCAAGTCCACACGGCGCCCTGGCGCTGATGTCATGCTTGGAGGGTTTGGCGGTGCGTTCGATTTAAAATCAGCCGGGTTTCAAGACCCCGTTCTGGTTTCTGGAACAGACGGTGTTGGTACCAAACTCCGTATAGCCATCGATACGGATGTCCTTGAAACCGTTGGTATTGATCTGGTCGCTATGTGCGTCAACGATATTTTAGCTCAGGGCGCAGAGCCGCTCTTCTTCCTTGATTATTTCGCAACCGGGCATTTGGACACCCAGCGCGCCGCTTCTGTTATTTCCGGAATTGCTGATGGCTGTCGTCAGTCAAACTGCGCCCTTATTGGTGGAGAAACCGCCGAAATGCCGGGCATGTATGAGGGAAAGGATTTTGATCTGGCAGGTTTCGTTGTTGGTGCGGCTGAACGCGGCAGCCTACTTCCCAGACTTGATGACATGAAGCCTGGCGATGTTTTAATTGGACTGGCATCCAGTGGGCCGCATTCTAACGGTTATTCGTTGATCCGTAAGGTTGTCGAGATTTCAGGTCTATCCTGGCAGGATTCTGCACCTTTTGCACCCGGTAAAACGCTAGCCGAGGCCCTTTTAGAGCCAACCCGCATTTATGTAGATACTGTCCTTCCAGTTATACGCAAAGGTATTATCAAAGGCCTTGCCCATATTACAGGCGGCGGCTTAACCGAAAACACGCCGCGTATGCTCCCATCAAATTTAGTCCCTGAATATGATATGGACAGTTGGACGCGCCCCGCTGTATTTACGTGGTTGCAGGAGACAGGCGGAATTGAAGAAAGCGAAATGCAACGAGCTTTTAACTGCGGTATTGGGATGGTTTTGGCGGTTGCAAAGTCTGATGCTGATCAAGCCTTGACCATGCTATCGGACAATGGTGAAGATGCCATGATTATTGGAACATTGCGCGCAGCATGATCTCTACAAATGCTTCCATAGCCAGAGTTCCGACCGCAATCCTCATTTCGGGTCGCGGGTCAAACATGCTGGCACTGGCAAAAGCTGCTCAATCTCCAGACTATCCTGCTGAAATCAAACTGGTTATATCAAACAACCCGGAAGCTGAAGGCCTGCAAAAGGCCGCAGATATGGGGATTACGGTTATCCCCCTCGATCATACAGCGTTTAAGAGCCGTCTGTCTTTTGACCGGGAACTACATAAACATCTCAAAGCCAATCAAATCCAAATGATTTGCTGCGCTGGCTATATGCGCATTCTGTCTTCCTGGTTCGTTGGACAGTGGCCGGGCCGTATCATCAACATTCATCCGTCACTTTTACCCAAATACAAAGGTTTGAATACGCATCAACGCGCTCTTGAGGCGGGCGACAAAGAGCATGGCTGCACGGTTCATTATGTAAACGAAGAATTGGATGGTGGAGACATCATTTTACAATCAAAGTTCAACATTCTTCCCAATGACACGAAAGAAACCCTGGAAAAAAGAGTTCTGGAACGCGAACATGCGTTGTATGTTAAAGCTTTGGAAAAGATATTGCGGAATATTGAATGTTCGTAAGCTACCTACGAAATTGAATAACGTTCAATAGCTAAATTTTAGCACATTGTTTACCCTGTAATTTCACCAAAAAAAAACAATGTTTTTTGAATATATCTTATAATCTTTATCTTAATTATCGTTCTCGAAATACGTGTTGCTGTGGATTTTGGGGACAATATGTTAAAGCGATTTTGGAAAAATGAAGATGGCGCTACGGCCATTACATTTGCAATTTCTGCACCAATATTTATTGGTGGAATTGTCATGGCCGTAGAGCTGGGCCACTGGCACCAAAAAAAGTCAAAAACTCAGGATATAACAGATATGGCAGCTTTGGCTGCAGCCTATGAAGTTATGAGTTTGAAGGAAAAGGCTAACTACCAAACTGCAGCCGAGGGTGACGCCTATGAAAATGGTCTTGATTTCAATTTGGCAAATTTAGTTGTTAATCATCCGCCCAGCAGCGGAGAATATGCCGGAAAAAATGGTGTAGAAGTTATCCTTAACAAGGAGCAACCTTTATTTTTTTCCTCGATGTTTGGAGTAGAGAACATTAATATGGAAACACGGGCAACCGCTTTGTTGCTTAATGGCATTCCAGCTTGCGTGTTAGCTCTATCCCCGAGCGCAGGGCCTGCAGTCGAAGTTACCGGCAATGCAACAGTTGATGTTAATGGATGCTCCATACATACAAATTCTACGGCTACAAATTCAATTCAAGTCGGTGATAAAAACACATTGCGCGCAGACTGCCTTAGCTCTGTTGGAGGTATTATCCCCGGTTCAGGCACACAACTAAGTGACTGCCCAGCACCTGATGAATACACTTATAGTATTACCGACCCTTATGCGGACGTTACACTACCAACTGACCTTGCCAGTAGAGGGTGTCTGGATCCGAAAAAATATAAAATCAAATGGGATTATTACCTACCAGCAGGGCGGTATTGTACAAACATAAAAGCATCTGGTGCTGTCTACCTGATGGATATGGATGCAGAATATATTTTCGACGGGGCAGATCTGAACATTGGTTCACAATATGCTTTATTACAAGGGCGTGAAGTTACATTAATATTTGCCAATGGCGGCGTGTTTGGCACTGGCAACGGTGGAATGCTTGATGTTACTCCTCGAAAAACCGGGCCATTTGCAGGTATCACAATTTACTATGACCCTGTTACCACGCCGCAAGGCACATCAATTAAAATTAACGGTAATAGCGGTTCTTCTATAGAAGGGGTCATATATGCGCCGACAGCCGATATTACTTACAATGGTGGCTCGACAGGCAATAGTGAATGCTTACAAATTATAGCTAATACTGTCGAGTTTTCAGGTAATGCCAGCCTGACAAATCAGAATTGTGAATCAACCGGGACACGTCGCATCGGGGGACAGAGCGGCGTAGCTCTTGTACAATAGTTGGGTGTCATGAAAAGTATTTTAAAATCATTTTTCAATAATAAAGACGGTGTGGTTTCACTTGAGTTCTCACTTATTGCGCCAGCACTTATATTTGGTTCGCTATATGCGATGAACCTTGGATATCAGGTCAACAAACATCAAAAACTGGCTTCTTCAATTACAGCTGGCTCTAACTTCCTTCAAGATTACGTTTCAAACAATAGTACTGATACATTTCGTCCAAATTATAATAATGAAAATGGTCAAACGTCTGACTCTAAGCCCATGGTAACGGCAAAGCATGTAATTCAATCTGCCTATGGGGATGATCTTAAGCTCGAAGATATTGATATTGAGACCTATTGCGTCTGCCCTAATCCTAATCAGTCCGGTGAAGCTGGTGAGGAAGAGCTTCCTTATGACTTTACGGATCCGGAAACTAAATACTACACAAAGCAAAAACTTACTTTGTGGAAAAAGGGAGAGTTGTGCTCTTATAACTGTCCTAATGATGCTGGAAAAGCGCGAGTCGTCGTTGAAATAGCGGTTGATCACAACATTCATGATTTATTTGCGAAAAACATCATCATACGAGAAAAACTGAAGACACGGTTCAGGTAATGATGAAAACATTAATTACTCGGTTTTCTCGCAACAAAGACGGGGCCGCTGCAATAGAAGCGGCTATCGTATTTCCGTTATTAATAAGTTGCTTATTTATTATATTTGGTATTGGCACATATATATTTGGTATTCATCAAGCACAGCGCATCGTTGAAGAAACCGCTCGGGAAGTACGTATGGTACATAACCCGAATGAAGAAGAATTACAGACGATGCTAAGTGACAACATGCGGTCACCGTTCATGGGCAAATATTCCCCAGAGGTGAAACTATTGTCACAGTTTGATGGAAATTACGTCGAACTTAAAGTGACCTATGATTTCAAATTTGATTTCCCGTTTATCGACAATGTAAGCTGGTCGTCAGCATCGACAACCCAGGTCAAAATGCGCAGCATGCCTTCATAAAAAAACCGGGCACAAAGGCCCGGTTTTTCGTTTCATATATAATCAAAAGTTAGCCAACGATTTCTTCATCAGTGAAGAATTGTGGGATTTCAATGGCTGCTGTTTCAGGAGCGTCTGATCCATGCACTGTATTGGCGTCAATGGACTTGGCATATTCTGCGCGAATTGTCCCTGCAGCCGCTTCAGATGGGTTGGTAGCACCCATAACTTCGCGATATTTAGCAATGGCGTTTTCACCTTCCAGAACCTGAACCATAACTGGGCCAGATGTCATGAACGCAACAAGATCGTTGTAGAATGGGCGCTCTTTGTGGATCTCATAGAACTTACCGGCTTGTTCCTGTGAAAGATGCAGACGCTTCTGCGCTACAATGCGAAGACCGGCTTCTTCGATTTTGGCATTAACCAGACCTGTAATATTGCGCTCTGTAGCATCAGGCTTGATGATTGAAAAAGTACGTTGTACGGCCATGAAAATCTCCTGTGTCAGGCACGTTAAATTTGAATTTGCGCGCTCTATAACGGGCGTTTGACTATATGTGAAGGCGTGTTAGTGAGCCTTTTTCCGAAAAAAGCAGGTAATTGTGCTTCATATCAATGATCTGACATATCGTATCGAGGGCCGCCCCCTATTTGAACAGGCTACGCTGGCTATTTCCCAAGGCATGAAAATGGGATTCGTCGGACGTAATGGAACTGGAAAATCCACCTTATTTCGACTCATCAAAGATGAAATATCCCCTGATGATGGATCGATCAGTTTACGCAAAGGGGCCCGATTGGGCGTCGTTGATCAGGAAGTCCCATCAGGCCCGCAAAGCCTCCTTGAAACTGTATTAGCCGCAGATAAAGAGCGTTCAGACCTGCTTGACGAAGCGGACAAGGCCAAAGACCCTGACCGTATCGCAGCCATACACACTCGCCTTTCCGATATTGAAGCTTATTCAGCAGAATCTCGAGCCGCCACTATTTTGTCTGGTCTTGGGTTTTCCGCGGAAGATCAGCAGCGTCCCTGCTCTGATTTTTCTGGAGGATGGCGCATGCGCGTTGCTCTGGCCGCAATGTTATTTGCCAAGCCCGATTTACTTTTGCTGGATGAACCAACCAATTATCTTGACGTAGAAGGCGCTGTTTGGCTCGAAGCCCATATCAAAACCTATCCTGGCACTGCCTTTATCATTTCTCACGACCGGGATTTTCTCAATCGCGCCGTCACCCATATCGCGCACTTAAGATCCCGCAAGCTTTTCGCTTATTCCGGAGGATATGACAGCTTTCAGAAGCAAATGCGCGAACAGCAGCGGCTCTCCATGGCCCTGCGCGATAAACAAGAAGACGAACGCCGCAAACTGGAAGCCTTTGTTACACGTTTCAAAGCCAAAGCTTCCAAAGCCAAACAGGCACAAAGCCGTGTGAAACGGCTTGAGAAACTCAAACCGATCGCAACCATCATAGATGACCCTATTCCGCCAATCGACCTGCCCTCACCGGAGCGTTCATTATCGCCGCCTATTGTGCGGTTTGACGATGTAACCCTTTGTTATGATGAAGGCGTTCCGATTCTAAAGGGCCTTAATCAACGCATTGATCCTGATGACCGGATCGGTCTTTTGGGTAAAAACGGCGAAGGTAAATCAACATTTGCCAAAGCGGTTATGGGACTGTTAGCGCCTCAGGACGGGTTCATTAAGCGCCACAAGAAGATGACTATTGGTTATTTCGCTCAGCACGAAATCGATGCCCTAAACAACGCAAAAAGTGCCTATGAGCATGTGGTCGATCTCATGCCTGATGCAACCGAGGCTCAAAGGCGGGCCCGTTTGGCACGTTTTGGCCTTGGCGTCGCCAAAGCTGAAACCAAAGCTGGTAATCTATCAGGCGGTGAAAAAGCGCGCCTGTTGTTTTCTCTCATATCCTTCCATGCACCGCATCTTCTCGTGCTGGATGAGCCAGCCAACCATCTGGACATGGATAGCCGTGCTGAATTGATCAACGCACTGAATACTTATGAAGGGGCGGTTTTGGTAATTAGTCACGACCGAAACCTACTCGAATCTGTTGTCGATAGATTATGGCTGGTCGATAAAGGTACAGTCACGAATTTTGAAGGGTCACTAGAAGATTATCGCCAGCTTCAAATCGAAAAATCCAAATCGTCAAAAGATGCCAAAAAAACTGACAGCGTCAAAGTCGCGGCCCGCAAAGCCTCGGCCAAAACCCGGGAAACCCTCGCTCCGCTGAAGAAACGGTGCCTGGATATCGAAAACGAGTTGGAAATCGCGCGAGGAAAAATTGCAAAAATCGACCTAAAACTCGGAGACGGTACAATATTCACATCTGATCCGCGCAAGGCGCAAATAATCCTCGATATGAGGCGTGAGCTGGAAGAAACACTTGTCAAATTAGAAGAAGAATGGCTGACAGCACTTGAAAATTATGAAGCAGCTTCTAACCCTTAACGTCTTTTAGAAGTTCAATAAAAGCGATGGCGGCACCTGCAAAAATAGCAATGAATGTAGCGGCCATCATGACAACAAAAATTAGTATGGAAAGCACAGTAGCACGACCAATCCTGCCAGCTCCAAGATCGACAGCACTAAAAGCCCCACGGTATGCAGTTAACCAAATCAACATAAACATTAAAAGCAAACCCATGAGAGAAACACCCATGGTAAAACTTTCAGGGAGGAAATACATCGGGAATGCAGACAGAGCGCTAATGACTGAAGCTGGGATTAAAGCGGCAAAGACATATCTTATTCGAACTACGGGATTAAGCTTTTCTCCATATCCCCAATAGAGCAGGCCCAACAAACAAAAGAAGACAGTAGATATAATCGGAGACAGAACTAACATCCATTTTAACGTCGTCACTGCCATTTCATATGAATTAATCTGATTGGGATCTAAACCATTGGGTGGATTCTCCTTTATCAATTCAAATTGTGACGCATACAGTTTAACCATTGGACTGTTTTCATCTCGATAAAGAAAACGCATAGCAGTGGTTAAAGCTGTCAACCCCAAATATATTCGAAATGAAGGTGACAGACGATTTTCCCAGAACGGTGCCTTTGCTGCCTTGAAATATTCAGCTGGTCGTTTGAACAGTAAAAAAATGGATTTCAGACTTTTAGCGCTTAAACCAAAAATATCATCCAAAAGCTCATCAAAACTTACTGTCTTAAGCGAAGCTTGAGACTCGGATATTATTTGGGTAAGTTTTTCATCTTTACTCATTCTGCTATTAATACCAACCATTCGTCCTCTGTCAAAACTCTGACATTCAGGCTCTCCGCCTTTTTAAGTTTAGACCCAGCGCCCGGACCAGCTACCAGAAAATCTGTTTTAGCAGACACGCTTCCTGATACTTTAGCGCCTAGAGATTGTGCGCGTGCCTTGGCCTCATCCCGTGAAAACTTTTCTAGTTTCCCTGTAAAGACAACTGTTTTACCAGCAACAGGACTATCTGTTGACGGCGCTTCAGCGTCGATAACCTCAACATGTTCCAAAAGGTCTTCGACAATTTTCTGATTATTCTGGCTATGGAAAAAATCCCGGAGCGCGCCGGCGGCACCGGGCCCTACCCCATCAATCCCCATAAGCTCAAGCCATGCCGGACTAACCGCATTCTCAATAGATTTAATATCCTTATAGAATTTGCCCCAGTACAGATAATGCTTAGCAAGAAGATTAGCATTACCCTGTCCGATATGACGTATCCCGAGAGCATATAAAAACCGGTCAAAATCTATTGTGCGGCGAGCATTGATAGCATCAAAAAGATTGGTTGCACTCGTCTCGCCCCATCCCTCCCAGCTCTCTAACTTTATCTCATTATTGCGATCTTCAAGGGTGAATATGTGAGACGGCTCCGTGACAAGACCTCGCTCATAAAATACTTCGATTTGTTTTGAGCCCATACCGTCAATATCATAGGCGCGACGAGACACAAAATGTATAAGGCTTTCAACAGCTTGCGCCGGGCATTTAAGTCCATTAGTGCAGCGCTTTACAACGTCAACACGGCCCGTTTTAGCGTCAATGTCATTGATAGCATCAGCCCCGCACACAGGGCACATATTGGGATAGTTATATGGCTCACCACTACCATCTTTCACCACACGTAATATTTGCGGGATAACATCCCCGGCCCGCTGTATTTCAACTGTATCACCAGGTTTTACACCTAGACGTCTTATCTCATCTTCATTGTGAAGTGTCGCGTTAGATACAACGACACCTCCAACTGTGATCGGTTCGAGTTTGGCAACCGGTGTCAACGCGCCCGTACGGCCTACTTGGATTTCAATATCATTGATTTTTGTAATGGCTTTTTCAGCCGGAAATTTATGAGCTATTGCCCAGCGCGGGGCGCGGGAGACAAAGCCAAGTCTCTCCTGCAGGCCCAAATCGTTAACTTTATAAACGACCCCATCAATGTCATATCCAAGGCCCGAACGAGCCGCTTCAATCCTGTGATAATGCTCTATCATGCTCGACGCACTCTTATGCACTTTCATATTCGGATTAGTTGAAAAGCCCCATCGCGCCATCGCTTCCACTGCGCCCATTTGTGTTTCTGATAATGGCCGGCTTATGTCGCCCCAAGTGTAAGCAAAAAACTTTAAGGGACGCTCTGCAGTTATAGCTGGATCTATTTGCCGAAGCGAACCTGCCGCCGCATTGCGTGGATTTTTATAAGCGTCTTTTCCTGCCACTATTTGTGTTTCATTCATGGCGTCAAAATCGTCATGATCGATGTAAACTTCGCCTCGAATTTCTAATATATCGGGCCAACCATCGCCCGTAAGTCGTTTCGGCACCGTTTTTAGAGTTCGCAAATTTGCGGTAACGTCTTCACCGACCTGACCATCCCCTCGCGTCCCACCTGATACCAAAACACCCTGTTCATAGCGCAGCGCCGCCGACAAACCGTCAATTTTTGGTTCGGCTGTGAATTCAAGAACCGTATCATCAGGCAAATTTAAAAACCGTTTGATCCGGGCGACAAAGTCCTCAACATCGTCATCAGTAAAAGCGTTATCCAAAGACAGCATGGGGACTTTATGAGAAATTTTACCAAATTTCCCCCCGGGCTTAGCTCCAACAGTTTTTGAGGGACTATCTTTTCGGATCAGATGCGGAAACTCGGCTTCTATTGAGGTATTTTCCTGCCGTAAGGCGTCGTACTGAGCATCGGTAAGGCTTGGAGCATCATCCTGATAATATTGAGCGTCAGCAATGCGTATCTCCATCGCCAGTTCTTTGAGGCGCTTTTTAGCCTCTTCCTCTGTCATCCTAGGACGCCTTCATGAGCTGGCGAGCTGCAGCACGAGCTTCATCCGTGATTTGTTCACCGGCCAGCATACGGGCAATTTCTTCTTCGCGGTCATCCCGGGAGACCGGCGTGACGGAGGTAACGGTTTTGGTTTTCCCGCTGGCTTTTTCAATTCGGTATTGCTGATCCGCAAAAGCTGCAACTTGCGGACTATGAGTTACAACAAACACCTGGCCGCTAGACGATAGAACTGACAGACGCTTCCCAACAGCGCTGGCCACTGCCCCTCCTACGCCTTGATCCACTTCATCAAAGACCATGGCCTTTTGATTACTACCGGCCAAAGCGACTTTGATGGCTAAGGCGAACCGGGCGAGTTCACCACCTGATGCAACCTTATCCATGGGCCCCATGGCTGAACCGGGATTTGTTGCAACGACGAACCTGACCCGATCCTGCCCTAAAATTGACGCAGACCCTTCATTAATTTGAGCCTCGAACTTGGCCCGCTCCATTTTAAGAGACGGCAATTCACCAATGACCGCTTTTTGGAGTTTGATGGCCGCACCTTGACGCGCTTGTGTTAGCTTAAACGCAGCCGCTCTATATTCCGTCTCGGCCTTCCCAGCAGCTATTTCAGCCTTTTTAAGTTCTCCGTCCACATTATCAATCAGCTCGAGGCTTTCAACAAATTCGCGGCGTTTATCAATCAAAGCTGCTCCCTGGACGCCATATTTCCGGCAGGCAGCTTTGATGGCAAACAGACGTTTTTCCGTGGCATCCAGCGCGCCTGGCTCAACATTAAAAGTCTGTGCCGCCGTGGCGACCGCATGACGGGCTTCCTGTGTCTCTAGCAGAGCACGTTCCAAAGCTTCTCCAGCAAGGGTTAATACGTTTTGGGCAGCTTCATTACCGGCTGCCTTATCCCGAACCCGCTCTATACCAGACAGCACTGTAGCCAAACGGCTTTCATAGTCGCCCTCTCCCAACACTGTCTCAGCCGATGTCAATTCGGTTAAAGCGCCTTCCGCACCCTGTAAAAACCTGCGCTTTGTCGCCAGTTCCTCTTCTTCGCCTGCGCGAACATCCAGACGGTCCAGCTCTTCAACGGCATGCACTAAAAAATCCCGTTCACTTTCAGCTGTTTCTGCTTTAGCTTTGAGGTTTTCATAATCCTCTTGCAGCTTATTCATTTCTGAAAAGGCTTTACCAACGCGGCTCAATAA
Source organism: Hellea sp. (assembly GCA_020627655.1). Taxonomy (GTDB): domain Bacteria; phylum Pseudomonadota; class Alphaproteobacteria; order Caulobacterales; family Maricaulaceae; genus JACOMS01. The sequence goes on along the minus strand of JAHDGM010000025.1, from coordinate 1,534 downwards.
GCTTTCATACCCACCAAACGCGTCCAGCATGTGAATATGCCGCCCAGGATCTAAAAGACCGCGACCATCATGTTGTCCATGGACCTCTAATAGAGCGATACCAACTTCAGATAGCAATTTTACACTAATTGCCATGTCATTGATAAAGGCCTTACTCCGCCCATCAGAACTAATCTGACGTCGCAGGATGAGCGGTTCAGAAGGATCAATATCAAGACCGGCTTTTTCCAATATATGCCAGACAGAATGATCTGGTGGCAGTTCAAAACTGGCCGTACACTGCGCTTTGTCACACCCTTTACGCACCAGTCCTCGATCCGAACGGGCGCCCGTAGCCATCCCCAACGCATCCAAAATGATAGATTTACCAGCCCCTGTTTCGCCGGTCAGGGCTGTCATGCCTGCACTAAAGTCAAGCTCTAGGCTTTCAATCAGGACGACATTTCGAATGGAGAGCCCTGAAAGCATAGTTACCCTAGAATAGGCGCTCGCGCAGACGACGGAAATAACCGGGATCTTTGGCTCGCTTCACTTCATCGTCGAGGTTAATTCCAAAATCCTCAAGAAGCTTGTAGCTATCCGCATACCATTCACTTCCAGGATAGTTATAACCGAGGACGGATCCGACAAGCTTAGCCTCTTCGATAATACCCAAAGATACGTAAGACTCGACCAAGCGGTGCATAGCTTCTTCAACGTGAGATGTCGTATCGTAATCCCGAACCACGGTTTTAAACCGTCCTATCGCGCCAAGCTGCTGGCTCTGCTTCAGATAATACCGACCGATCGACATTTCCTTACCTGCAAGGTGATCGTGCGTAAGCTCTAATTTTAAACGCGCATCCCGAGCATAATCACTTTCCGGGTAACGGCGCACAACTTGCTGGAGCGCAGCTTCAGCGTTCAATGTGGTCGCTTGATCACGCCCAACATCATAAATCTGATCATAATACGACATTGCAACGAGGTAGTAAGCATATGGGGTGCTTTCATTACCAGGATGCAGGCTGATAAAGCGCTGTGCCGTCGACACGGCTTCCTCATAATCAGCTGAAAGATAGTTAGCATAAGCTGTCATCAGCATAGATCGGCGTGACCATTTAGAGAATGGATGCTGACGCTCAACTTCCTGAAAATAAAGCTTGGCCTTAGCCAGATCATTCTTCTCCATTTGATCCATACCCGCATTGTACAAACCTTCAGCCGGACGTTCCACATAAGCGAGCTTTTCTTTGCGGCCACTTCCGCCAAGAATTGAACAACCCGTCATGAAAACAACAAGCAGTCCGACCATAATAAAACGGACAATAGATGGATTACCCATGATTACTCTTTTCGATTCTTTATAAAATATCGTTTCAGGCTGGGCTTGTAGACGAGAATAGCCTCGGGGAAAAGTGACAAAACAATCAGGCAAGCACTGAATCGCAGCCCATTTCGGAGTTTTCAACAGGCATTGAAATAAATTTCCATGCCTCTGGGTCCGCAAACAAAGCTGTAATAAGATCATGATTCAAGCCATGACCCCCGCGAA
>JAHDGM010000024.1:20362-37846 GCA_020627655.1 Hellea sp. | reverse complement strand
CTGACTTTTCACTATTAGCAAGGATAGGACGCAGCAGAGCCATTCCGCCTTTCATAGCATTAGCTGACTGGAGAACCTCGGGAACGAACAAAATCCCGTCGCGGAAGTCAATCCCGACAATTCGCATCCCCTCAACCAAAGCATCATTGAGCACCATATTGGCATCCCAACCTCGATCCAAAAGAATCTGGGTGCCTTCTGTGACTTCTTCAATCATGCCATCATAGAGATCGTCCTGCATTTGCTGGACAAGTTCATTATCATCCAGGTCCTTGAGGATGATCTCTTCTTCGTCTTGGTCACTCATAGATAAAGATTCCTTTATATGCTTGTTTCATTCATAGGCTTTTAGGCTAATCCTACGATTTGTCCATCCTCATCTAGACCAATATCCAATGCGGCGGGGTGACGCGGCAGACCTGGCATACGCATAATGGTACCACATACCATAACTACAAAGCCTGCGCCTGCATTAAGTGTAGCTTCGCGAACCTCGACTGTATGCCCGCTGGTCGCACCAAGCTTTTTAGCATCAGTTGAGAAGCTGGACTGAGTTTTAGCTACGCAAATCGGCAAATGACCAAAACCCATTTTTTCAATTTTTTTAATGGCGGTAGACGCCGCGCCGCTAAATGTGACACCATCAGCACGGTAAATCTCTTTTGCTACCGCTTCGACTTTGTCTTTAAGCTTCATATCGTCAGAGTACATCAGTGTAACGTCAGGCTTAGGGCCATCCAAAATAGTTTTGACCGCTTTAGCCAGGTCTTCAGCCCCTACTCCGCCCTCAGCCCAGTGCTTTGACAAACACATGGTAACGTTTTCAGCGTCGCAAATCTTCTGAATCTCAGCAACCTCTTCGGCCGTATCGTGGATAAAGTGGTTTAGAGCTACTACAGGCTGAACTCCGAATTTTTTCATATTCTGAATATGACGCTGCAAGTTCACCCCGCCATCACGAACTGCATCAGCGTTAGCTGTGCCTAAATCGCCCTTGGCTACGCCGCCCTGCATTTTCATGGCACGTACGGTTGCGACTAGGACGACTGCATCGGGCCGCAATCCTGTCTGGCGACATTTAATATCAAGGAACTTTTCTGCGCCAAGGTCGGCCCCAAAACCGGCTTCGGTAACAACAACATCTGCGAGTTTCATTGCCGTTTTGGTCGCAACGACTGAGTTACAACCATGAGCAATATTCGCAAATGGACCGCCATGAATGAACGCCAAATTGTGTTCGATAGATTGCACCAGGTTTGGCTGAAAGGCATCTTTTAAAAGAACTGTCACAGCCCCATCGGCCCCGATATCCCGGACGGTGAAGGGTTTTTTGTCATGGGTCTGACCAAGAATGATATCCCCAATACGTTTCTGCAGGTCTTTCAAATCGGTGGCCAGGCAGAAAATAGCCATGATTTCGGAAGCCACAGTAATGTCGAAACCATCTTGGCGGACAACGCCCTGTGTTGGGCCGCCCATACCAATAACAATATCCCGAAGTGCCCGGTCATTCATATCCACAACGCGGCGCCATGTAATACGGCGAGGATCGATGTTCAGCTCGTTACCCCACTGCATGTGATTATCCAACATAGCAGATATCAATGAGTGCGCTGATGTTATGGCGTGAAAATCACCATTAAAGTGAAGATTGATATCCTCCATGGGTAGAACTTGTGCTCGGCCACCACCAGCAGCGCCGCCCTTCATACCAAAACAAGGCCCTAATGAAGGCTCACGCAGACAAACCATGGATTTAACACCAATGCGGTTAAGACCATCATTAAGCCCTACACTTGTTGTTGTCTTACCTTCACCGGCAGGCGTTGGTGTAACGGCCGTAACAAGCACAAGCTTACCATCCGGCCGATCTTTGATCTCATCAATATATTCCAGTGACAGCTTGGCTTTATAATGTCCATATGGCACGAGTGCCTCAGCTGGAACTCCCAAGATATCGTCAGCCAATGGCAAAATCGATTTCATTTTTGCCGCACGGGCTATCTCAATGTCAGGTGCACCAGGTGCTGGCAGATTTTGTTGTGTCATGGTTTCCTCCCGTGGATTGAGGTAGTAAATTTCACCACATCAAACTGTAACAAAAACGACATCACATGTAATTATAACGTCCTTTCACATTATTCCTATAAGCATGTTTAACACAGACTAAAAGCCTAACGGAATCAGCTAATCCCGCTCATAAATATTGCGAATAATCTCAAAAAGATCAGGGACATAAATAGAAATATACTGCAAAAGTAAGTTACAGAGTCACGCCATGGAGCCATAAGTGACGAAAAAGGCCAAAATATCACCCTTACACCGAATTGGGTCTACCTATAATGACGTTTACCCGGAAACGTCTTTCATACCAGCTAAAACTCTGGATCGCTTAAGACGTGAAGGACTTGAACTCCCGGACCTTGAGAAGATTCGATCTTACCGAGTCAAACGCATTATAGACCAAATGGCCAGGCAGCATGTAGATGCCCTGCTCCTGTTTGATCCAATTAATATCAGATACACAACAGATAGTTCAAACATGCAGATATGGACGTCCCACAATCTGGCAAGAGCTGCTCTTATAACGGCAGATGGATATATCGTCTTATGGGATTTTACCCATTGTGAGCATTTGACTGAACATCTCCCGCAAATCGACGAAATAAGGTCTGGCGCCGGCTCATTCTATTTTGAATACGGGGATGCCATACACGACAAAGCAAAAAGCTTTAGCGATCAAGTGATCGCGCTTGTAAAAAAACATGCGTCCGGGATGCGCCTTGGCGTTGACCGTATGGACACGGTTATTGCTCAGGCTTTTCTATCGAGTGAACTTACAATATCCGATGCTTGGCCCGTTATGGAACATGCTCGGCTGATTAAATCAATTGATGAAATGAAAGCCATGCGCTGCGCTATGAACGCTACTGAATTTGCCATGGCTAAAATGGAAGCGGCGATGAAACCCAGCATGTCTGAGGTTGAGCTTTGGTCAGTCCTTCATGCAGAGAATATTGCTCAGGGCGGTGAATGGATCGAAACACGCATTCTAGCATCTGGCCCCCGAACAAATCCATGGATGAGTGAAGCCAGCGGCAGGATCATGGAGTCCGGTGATATCATGGCATTTGATACAGATATGATCGGAATATTTGGTATATGCTGTGATGTTTCACGTACCTGGTTGGTAGGTGATGCAGATGCCAAGGCGGAACAACAGGAGATATACCGGGTTGCCCATGATCACATCCTGGAAAACATGGATATCCTGAAACCAGGGATCGCCTTGAAGGATTTAAGTTATTTGGGCCACAAACTGCCTCAGATTTATCAAGCTAATAAATATTGCGTAAAAATGCACGGCGTAGGTTTATGTGATGAGTTCCCTAGCATTTATTATCCTGACGCATATATAGACGGTTCGGTTGACTATGAACTCATGCCTGGAATGACACTTTGCGTGGAAGCCTTTATTGGTAAAGAAGGTGGCCACGAGGGTATAAAATTAGAGAATCAGGTTTTGATCACGGAAACAGGCTTTGAAAACCTCACAGCCTATCACTACGATCAACGCTTATTGGGTTAGAGATGAAAAAAGAAGATTTGGACCTTTCAGAATTTGAACCAATTGACAGCCCATGTCAGTTAATTTGCTCTGTGGACAAAGAGAGTGACCGCTGTTTTGGCTGCGGTAGATCCAGAGATGAAATTGCCAAATGGACACTTTACAGCAAACCAGAACGTGATGAAATTCTTTCTCAGCTTGAGTCTCGTATGCCGCCGCTCAGGGCCAAACTTGAAGAGAGACGAAAAAAAAGGCGCGTCAATAAAAGACGGCGCAGCACATCAACAGAGTAAGTCGTGTTCGGTCGACAGCCTGTCAAGATACCTCAAACTATAGGCTTTTTTCTAACGCCTCAATTTTCCATGGTTGCCTTTTCTGCAGCGATTGAACCGCTCCGAGCTGCCAATCGGGTTTCACGTCAGGATTTATACCAATGGAAACTCTTCAGTATCGACGGAGAACCTGTCAGGGCCAGCAATGATGTTGAGTTTAACCCGGATGGGATCATAAATGAAAACATTGATTGCGATCTGCTTTTAGTGTGCGCAGGCGTAAGGGCTTATGATCATCTCAACAAATCAACATCTCATGTCCTAAGAGCCCTCGCTCGCAAGGGAATCCCCTTAGGCAGCATATGCACAGGCAGTGTTGCATTGGCTGAAGCTGGTTTGCTGGATGGGTTTCGCTGTACCATTCACTGGGAAAACATTGAAAGCCTGGCCGAACGTTATCCAGCGTTGGATATTACAGCTACTCGCTATGAAATTGATCGAAATCGCTATACGTGTTCAGGCGGGCTGGCAGCTATGGAAATGATGATAGACGGCATACGTTTAGATCACGGACATGAAATAGCCATGAAAGTGGCTGATCAATTTCTATATACGGCGATCAGTAATATCAATGACGCCCAAAGACTGAGCATAGATAAACGCACAGGCGTTCGGCACCCTAAATTACTGGCAGCTATTGGGCACATGGAAACCTATTTGGAAAACCCTGTGGATGTTGCCACACTCTCAGAAAGCGTAGGAATTTCTATACGGCAGCTAGAGCGTTTGTTTCGGCAGTATTTTAACAAAACACCTGCACAATATTACCGTGACCTAAGGCTTGAACGCGCGCGTTCCCTGCTCCGCCAAACACACATGACAGTCTTAGAGGTAGCGGTTGCAACCGGTTTCAATTCAGCATCATATTTTACAAAAATGTATCGCCAAAAATTTGGCCACACACCTATTATTGCCCGCTCAAAAACATAGAATAAAAGAGAATCTCTTATCTAACTTTTTGGTGCTTTTTTCTTTCGGCGAACACGCGGATCAATGCGGCGCATAATAGTCATAGAGCGCGGACGTGCCACGGCTACATAGCTAGCACTGTCATCCGGAGCTGCAATGCGAATGGAGCGATATAGAGTATAAGCAGCAAAGATCAGATGAATAATGGCGGTATAGGCAAACAATGCCGTCGGTCCGAAGCCGTTCATAGCCAGTGCACCTGCCATGGGCCCAAAAATAGATCCAACACCGTAGATCAATAGCAGGCCTCCGCTAATAGCTACATATTCGTGAGGTTCAGCCCGATCATTAGCGTGTGCTGCACAAAGCCCAAAAACCTGCATGGCAAAGAAACCATAAAGCGCTCCTCCAACTAACATCATCTGACTACTTTGTGCAGCAAAAAGCCAAAGAAATATACCTGATGCAACGGCACATAATGAAATTATCAATATTAACTGCCGCCTGCCCATTTTATCGGAAAGCCAGCCAACTGGCCACTGAAGCATTGCACCAGCAAAGATGACGACGCTCATAAAGGTTGACACCATCAGTACATTATGCCCGAGTTCAGTAACAAAAATAGGCGCCACGCCCCAAAAGGCGCCATTTGTCATGCCTACTGCAAAGCAACCTATCGATGCCAAGGGCGATACTCGAATGAGCTTTTTGAGATTTAAGGAGGTTTCCGTGACAGCATTTGGTGCTTTAGCGGTTGATATGGAAATCGGAAAGATAGCCAAGCAAATACATATGGCCACTACAGAAAATAAAATAAATTCAGAAGGTTCAGCCAATGATAGCATGAACTGACCGGCTGTTACTGCCGCTAAATCTACCATGCGGTAAATTGATAAGACCTGGCCTCGTTGTTCATTGGGCGACTGTTCGTTAATCCAGCTCTCAATCAGGACGTATAATCCTGCAAAACTAAACCCGATTATGCCGCGCAGCGCAATCCACACAGGAATATTGATAAGCAAAACATGTATAAGAGTTCCTGCTGCTGTCAAAGCAGATAAAGCCGCAAACACGCGAACATGTCCAACACGTTTTACTAAATGTGGTATGTAAATACATCCAGCTATGAACCCAGCATAATATGCTGAACTCATAAGACCAATCGAAAACAACGGAAAGCCTTCAAGTTTTGCACGAATGGCGATGAGCGTACTGAGTAGCCCTCCACCTGCAAGCAGAATGGCAGCTGAGATTAGCAACGCTCCTACAGACCCAAGAACAGCCCGCATGACCCAAAACCTTTAAAGCAGACGAACTGCACCCTGCCCCAATTGGGCATATATCGCCATATTCGCCTCTGCCGCCTTACGCAAGGCAAAAGCAGTTGGCGCGGACACGCAGGTAAGCGCCCTGACATTTTGCATGGCCGCCTTTTCTACTATTTCATATGAACATCGACTCGACATCACGACAAACCCTAACTGTTTATCAATTCGCTCCTGAACTAAAGCTCCTAGCAGTTTATCAAGTGCGTTATGCCGACCTACATCTTCACGGACAATTTTTATGCTGCCGTTCATATCAGACCAAGCAGCCGCATGTACTGTTCGCGTGAGCTTATTGAGCGGTTGATGGTTCTTTAGTGATGTCAAAGCTTTTTGGATCACTTGCTTATCAAGCAGGATCGCTTCATCGCCTACTGGTTCTAATTTCCGGAAAAGGACGTCTACATTTTCAAGGCCGCAGAGACCGCAGCTCGCACTTCCAACTAAATTACGACGTCTTTGAATAATATCAAACTTTTCAATAGCTTGATTTGTAATTTTAAAGCGCAAATCAACACCCTGGCTTGATTGATGTATATCCAACTTCAAAACATCATCTGGAGATCTGACTATGTTTTCAGTTAGAGAAAATCCCAAAGCAAAATCTACAAGATCATCAGGTGTAGCCATTAAGACGGCATGATTGCGGCGATTATAGACAAACGCAACCGGTACCTCTTCAGCAATATGCCAGCGGGTTGTCACCTCCCCCAAAACTTCGTATTCACGGGAAGATGGAAGGTCTTCGCCGTGAAACGTGACCTTCATGCGTTACTCCGCAGGCTCGACGGCGATTTGGCGGTAGGCCTCCAGCTCTTCAGCATAAGTCAGCTGCCAATCCGATTTATGGTTGGCGGGAGCGACCGCTACGGCTGTCACCTTATATTCAGGACAGCTAGTCGCCCAGTCTACATTTTCCGTTGTTACGACATTTGCGCCAGTGTCTGGGTGGTGGAATGTTGTATAAACCACGCCCGGCTGCATACGGTCAGAATGGCGAGCTCGCAGCGTGATTTCCCCTTTACGGGATTTCAGCGATACCCACTGTCCGTCCTGAATTCCTTGAGCTGTCGCATCAGATGGATGAATCTCAAGTACATCTTCTTCGTGCCAGTCAGAGTTTTCAGTCCGCCGTGTCTGCGCGCCCACATTATATTGTGATAGAATACGCCCTGTTGTGAGTAATAACGGGAATTTCCGGTTAGTTTTTTCTGTGGTCGGGACATATTCTGTAGGTACAAACTTACCAAGCCCGCGTACAAATTCACCTACATGCATGACCTCGGTACCATCAGGGTTTTCCTCATTTACAGGCCATTGGAGCGATCCTTTTTCATCTAACAACTCGAAAGTAACGTCACGGAATGTTGGTGTCAGGAACGCAATTTCATCCATAATTTGAGATGAATTTTCAAAACCCATATCGAAGCCCAAAGCTCTACCCAGGTCTTGCGTAACTTCCCACTCATGTTTACCGGTTGCCGGTTTCATGACGGGACGAACACGATTAATTCGCCGCTCGGCATTAATAAAGGTACCGTCTTTTTCTAAAAATGAAGTTCCTGGTAAAAAGACGTGAGCGAAACGGGCTGTTTCGTTCAAAAATAAATCCTGAACAATCAGAATATCCAGTGCCTTAAGCGCAGCTTCAACATGATGCGTATTAGGATCAGACTGCGCTACATCTTCGCCCTGAATATACATACCCTTATATGTACCGTTGACGGCTTCATCGAACATGTTGGGCAAACGATAGCCCGGAACACCATCAAGATCCGTATTCCATTTAGCTTCGAAAAGCTCTCGCGTTACCTTGTCTGAAACAGGTCTGTAGCCTGAAAATTCGTGGGGAAACGACCCCATATCGCATGAACCCTGAACATTATTCTGTCCACGCATTGGGTTTACGCCTACGCCGGGGCGGCCGATATTTCCAGTCGCCATAGCGAGGTTGGCCATGCCCATAACCATTGTGGAGCCTTGTGAATGTTCTGTTACTCCAAGACCGTAATATATAGCGGAATTACCCGAAGTCGCATACATACGAGCCGCCGCAATAAGATCGGCTTCGGGAACGCCTGTGATCTCAGCTACAACACTCGGTGCATTGGCTTCATCTAAAATAACAGATTTCCATTCTTCGAAGTTTTCAGTTCGGGATTTGACGAAATCATCATCGATCAAACCCTCTTTGACCGCTACATATGCAAAGCAGTTGATGAGCGCGACATTCGTACCCGGGCGTAATGGAAGATGATAGTCAGCCTTAATATGCGGGGAACGTACAAGCTCAATTGCGCGAGGATCAGCAATGATTAACTTAGCTCCCTGCCGCAAGCGCCGTTTCATTTGAGATCCAAATACAGGGTGCGCATCTGTGGGGTTCGATCCGATAATCATGATACAATCAGCGCTCATGACACTATCAAAGTTTTGCGTTCCAGCACTTTCACCGTAAGTTTGTTTTAAGCCATAACCTGTTGGGGAATGGCAAACTCTCGCGCATGTATCGACATTGTTGTTCCCAAAACCTTGGCGAACGAGACGTTGAACCAACCAGACTTCTTCATTTGTACAGCGACTCGATGTTACGCCGCCCAAAGACTTCACGCCGTATTTCTTCTGCGTGGCTTTCAATTTATCGGCCGCAAACGTATAGGCTTCATCCCAACTGACCTCACGCCAGGGATCAGTGTAATGCTCACGAATCATTGGTTTGGTGATACGATCCTTATGGGTCGCATAACCAAAAGCAAATCGGCCTTTGACACATGAATGTCCGTGATTAGCCTTGCCGTCCTTATAAGGAACCATTCTAATAACTTTGTCGCCCTTCATTTCGGCTTTGAACGAACACCCAACACCGCAATAGGCGCAGGTTGTCAGAACTGTGCGATCTGGCACACCATGATCAACTACAGACTTTTCCTGCAACGTGGCTGTCGGGCAAGCCTGAACACAGGCACCGCAGGATACACATTCTGATTCCATAAAGTTCTCACCCATGGACGGGGAAACCTTTGAGTTAAATCCACGGCCTTCGATAGTGAGTGCCAAAGTGCCCTGCACCTCATCACAGGCCCGTACGCAGCGTGAGCACACAATGCACTTGCTACTTTCAAATTGAAAATACGGATTAGATGTGTCAGTCGGTGCATCAGTATGATTAGCGCAGTCATAACCATAACGCACATCCCGCAAACCAACCTGCCCGGCAACGTCTTGTAATTCGCAATCTCCATTGTCGGAACATGTCAAGCAGTCCAGGGGGTGATCCGAAATATAAAGCTCCATGACGCCTTTACGGATTTTAGCAATATCATCGTCTTGAGTGGTAACCCTCATGCCTTCACTAACTGGAGTCGTACAACTGGCCGGTGTGCCTTTACGTCCGTCAACCTTACAGACGCACATACGGCAGGAGCCAAATGCTTCAAGACTATCTGTGGCGCATAATTTCGGGATTGGGATACCTGCCTCAGCAGCTGCTCGCATAACGGAAGTGCCTTCAGCCACAGTAACTTCATGACCGTCAATTTCCAACGTCACTTCAGTATCAGATTTTCGGGCCGGCGTACCGTAATCTTTTTCGCGTAAAAGTGTCATAATTTACTCCGCTGCTTCACTTGCAGTCCCCATAAAATCCTCTGGGAATTGTTTAAGCGCCGACCGTACAGGCATCGGGGTCAAGCCGCCCATTGCACAAAGAGAGGCCGTCTCCATGAGATCGCAGAGATCTTCCAGAACCTCCACATTCTTAACCTGATCTTCACCTCGCATAATTTTCTCAATGGTTTCTTTGCCGCGAACGGCCCCAATCCGGCAGGGCGTACATTTACCGCAAGACTCAATTTCGCAAAACTCCATGGCATATCGCGCCATTGATCCCATATTGGTGTCACTGTTAAACACGACCAAGCCGCCATGTCCCATCATTGCACCGCGCTCGGCCATGGATTCATATCCCATAGCCATGTCAAAATCAGCAGGAGCCACAAAACCTCCAAGCGGGCCGCCAGCCTGGACGGCTTTGATAGGTTTACCTGAGCGAGTCCCTCCGCCGAAGTCATTAAGCAGTTCGTTCATGGTTACACCGAACGCTTTTTCGACGAGTCCTCCGCGAGCAATATCACCTGCCAACTGAAAAGGTTGAGTTCCAGTAGACCTTCCCTGCCCGTAATCAGCATAGGCTTTGCCGCCTTTGGATAAAATATAAGGTACTGCTGCCAGAGATAGGACGTTATTGACAATGGTTGGCTTATTAAAAAGTCCCGAAATAGCTGGGATTGGTGGCTTAACCTTTACCTGTCCCCGCTTGCCTTCAAGGCTTTCAAGCATTGAGCTCTCTTCGCCGCAAATATAGGCACCAGCTCCAACTCTAACATATAGATTAAAAGTCGTGCCTGATCCTTTAATATCCGTGCCAAGCCATCCAGCATCCTCCATAATATGGATTGCACGGCGCATAGTGCGAATTGCATGCGGATATTCCGATCGAATATAAATATATCCCGTGTCCGCGCCGATAGCCCGGCCACCAATAACCATACCTTCGATTAATGAGAACGGATCGCCTTCCATAAGCATACGGTCCGCAAATGTGCCGCTATCGCCCTCATCAGCATTAGCGCATAAATATTTCTGATCCTGGTCCTGAGCCAGTGCGGTTTGCCATTTAATCCCCGTTGGAAACCCTGCGCCTCCGCGGCCTCTAAGCCCAGACACCTTCACCTCATCGACAATAGCCTGCGGCTGCAACTTCAGAGCTTTTTCAAGCCCTTTGAGCCCACCATGTGTTTGATAATCAGACAAACTTAAAGGATCTGTAACTCCTACACGCTCAAATGTAAGCCGTTCCTGATTGGCAAAATATGGAATTTCTTCGGTCAGGCCGTGACAAAGTTTGTGATCATTGCTCTCAAGCATGCCAGCTTTCAACAGACCCGCAACGTCATCAGCCGTAACAGGCCCGTAAGCTACGCGGCCATTTGCTGTCTCAACTTCAACCAACGGCTCCAGCCAGAGCATACCGCGGGAACCATTTCTGATAATTTTTACATCAGGCGCAGCACTTTCCAAAGCTTCGACCACAGCATCCGCGCCCATAGACAAGGCAGCTGCATCACAAGGGACATAAACTTTCACGCTCATGCTTCTCTCCCTTTATGGTTATCCGAGATGCTCAAGAGACGCTTCATGTCAACGCGGCCGTAGAGCTCACCATCAATCATAACAGCGGGCCCAAGCGCGCAATTACCAAGACAGTAAGTCGCTTCCAGAGCAACACCTGCCGACTTTCCGTCAAGCTGTGTCTTGAAGTGTTTTTCGGCTTCAGAGATTAAGTCATTAGCACCCACCGCTTGACAGGCTTCAGCGCGGCAAATTTTAATAGTTTGAGCGGCACCCTTTTCACGTTTGTAATCATGATAGAAGCTAACAACACCATGGATTTCCGCTCTGGAAATATTAAGGGCATGCGCGATCGTTCGCAAAGCTCCATCTGTTAAATACCCTTGGGCTTCTTGCACGCTATGCAATATTTCCAATAACTCATCTGGACGATCACCGTGTTCCCGGCAGATATCTCGCGCTTTTGCGTCTTCAATTGTATTTAACAAGGTTGCCATTACTTCTCCCCGAACGGCATATGCTTTTGTTCGCGTATTGCGGCTTTATAACCTTCTACACAAGGACTATCACATTGTATTAGCGTACGCCATACTGAGCATGTTAATCTGATTATGCCTTTACCTTCAGCGCTGAGTATTCCAAAGGAAGCATACCTACTGAAAACAATAAAATAAGAGGTCAATCATGGATGATCCACGCCTTCTTTACGGAAAGACTGTTCGCAAACGTATTTTGAAAGACGTCAGGAAACGGATCAACGTCGCACAAAAAACTCATAAACTAGGTCATTTGGTTTCCATATCTATCGGACAGCAAGATGATATTGATGTTTACATTCGAAACCAGGAGCGAACAGCCAATAAAATAGGCATTCCCTTTGATGCACAGTTCTGGCCGGGTGATATTTCTCAGCAAGACGCCAAAGCCCGAATTACAGCGATGAACGACGATAATGGCGTTTTAGGTATTATTTTACAAAGACCAACACCGGATCATATTAACGTCCGCTCCTTACAATCCGCTATTCACCCGCTAAAGGATGTCGAAGGCATGAATCCCGCCTCAATTGGTAACATTGTTTATGACGATTTAGCTCTCCTGCCGTGCACAGCAGCAGCTTCTGTTGAACTCATCAAGGAAACCGGGTTAGAGCTTAAAGGGCTTGAAGTTGTTATGGTTGGACATTCGGCCATCGTTGGGAAACCAGCCGCTTTTTTATTAATGGCTGAAGGCGCAACAGTAACAGTCTGCCATCACATGACACGATCCGTTGCCGCCCACTCCCGCCGCGCGGACGCATTAATCGTAGCCGTGGGTCGCCCCCATCTCATTGGAGCTGATATGGTCAAACCGGGCGCAGCCGTCATTGATATCGGCATCAATCAAATTGAAGACGAAAACGGTGACCCTAAACTGGTTGGTGATGTGGATACTGATGCTGTAAAAGAAATAGTCAGTTGGGTTACCCCTGTTCCTGGCGGGGTTGGTCCTGTGACAGTTGCTATACTTATGCGAAATGCCATTACAGCCTTTGAAAAGCAGAAAGAAGCAGGCTGGCTAGGCTAGGCTATAAGTTTACGAGCAACCCATTGATGAAAACTGTGTGTAGGCCCATCCATGACTGGTGAAAACTTCCCGCCGTCAAAATGAGGGCCATGCCGACCTTTTTGCATACCCTCGACAACTCCGACATCTTCGGCGAATACCCCCTGCCAAATTCTGGCATTCTCCTTTAGCATGTCTTGGTTATCGGCTTTATCGATATCAGCATCGGCGTAAAACAATGCCACGCGCTCTAAAGTAACCTCTGGTCCTTGCGGCATAAGTAACATTGCAAAAGCATGATCTCGATGAACCCCCAGCAGAACATTAGGGAAGAAGGCTATATATTCTGACTGCGTGCTCCATACGTCTTTGAGGTTTTTGAAATCCGTGAATTTCTGGCCCGTCGAGCTAACTAACTGACGATAATTTCTACTGCCCTGGCCTGCATAGTTTTCATTTTCGATGTGGTAATGTACATCAATAGGCGAAATCTCGTTAAGCTCAGGATGCACCCAGGGAAGGTGATAAGACTCACAATAGTTCTCAACAGCCAATTTCCAATTTGTATCAAGCGTCATATCAAACTGGCTCACCTCACCACCTATGTGATAAGGTTGCTCAAACTCGCTCCAACGCCCAATTACGTCAGCATTAGCCTCCTCAAAGGAAGGAGCATCCCCTGAAACATTCACAAATATGACGCCTTGCCAAACATGACTTCGAATTTCATGTAAGCTTAAATCTCTGTGGCAAATATTCTCATGCTCATCCACCCCAACACCACCGACATAAGGAGTCCGAACAAGATTGCCGTCATAATCGTAACTCCAGCTGTGATAAGGACAACGAATAGGGCCGCGTAAGTGGCCGCGCTCTTCAATTAGAATCATCCCACGGTGCCGGCATGTGTTTTGAAAAACTTTGATGCCACCCTGTTTATTACGAACTAATAAAAGCGGCATACCCAAAAAATTCACTGGGCAGACATCCCCTGATTTGGCAACATCACTGATAAATCCAATTGCCGCCCAGCTCTGGAAAAAAACTTTTTCCTTTTCCATTTGGTAATATTCAGTGGAAATATAGCATTCGTTTGGAAGCCCGCGGGCTTCCTCGATAGGTTTTAGCACATTTTGCAAATCCATATCGACCTCCCTTGAAACTCCACTAAATTCATTTGCACTACCTATGCAATATGACACCATAGCAAATAAGCGCTATTTTTCAGGAGGCATTAGAAGCGCTGATGAGTTATCTAAACTTCATCATCATCCCATTTGAACTTGTCTTCAATCCAAGGAACCTGCTCATAAAGCACAGGCACGCATTCTTCCCGTAGAATATTACGAGCTACGGAAGCTATATCTTCTGGAATTTCACCTAAGGCCCCTTCACGTGCCAATAAGTCAAACTGGCGACTGAAAGCTCCGCGTGTTATCGGCTGTATTTGGAGCTGCTCGAGCAGTTGTGGTTTTTCCAGTAGACACATGGGCGTAGTAACGCCCCATCCCATACCCTTGGCAACTGCCATTGAATGCGCTGGCGCTCTGTCGAACTCCGCCACATCTGGAAATTTTACTCGCAACCTGTTGAGCTGCCGTTCAATTCGGAGCCCCATGGCTGATCGGATGGAGAATCGTAAAAAGGGCAAATCCTCTTTAACACCCGTATGTAACTCCTTGTCTCCCTTATAATCTTTTGGAAAAATCAAAACATACGGCTCTTGGAAAACACGGTGCCTAACCACGCCTGCAACATCTTCCATGACGTTACTGCTAGTAAAAACCATATCGATATTGTGAGCCAAAAAGTCAGCCCTATGAAAAGGCGAAAGCCCACTCCAAAAACGCCAATATCCCGATATATCCTTTAGCCGGCAATATAATAGCGGTCCGAGCGACGCTGCCAGACTATCTGTCATGGCGACTGTCAGAGACGCTAGTCGTCTGCGTTCTTGGGTCTGTGTTTCGCGGAGCGCTTCTTTAGTATCCTTAAGAATTTGGCGAACACGTTCGAGCAATATCCGTCCTGACGTTGTAAGTACAATCGGGCGAACAGAACGATCAAACAATTTAACACCAATTCCCTCTTCCAATCCCGCAATAATTTGGGAGACGGCCGATTGAGTCATTCGAAGCACCTTGGCGCTCTGCGTCATACCCCCCTGTTCAGCCGTAACGACGAATACCTCAAGTGATCTGAGGTCAAAGTGATTTGGTATTTTTTGCACAGGCAATCCTTATATTAGAGCCTCTTATTATAACCGTCTGGCATGGAAGGCCATATGTTTTCAAGTGTAAGATTAATTTTTCGCATGCTATGAGCTATATAGGCAGAAAATAACTACGGAGTTCTACCATGGCGTTCCCATTACATAGTAAATATGTTGTCATCGGCGCAGGCATTCACGGTCTGTCCACAGCCTATCACTTGGCACTTGAACTAAAAGCATCTGGTCGTGGATCAGGTAATGACATTATAATCCTTGACAAAGCCGGTATTGCGTCAGGAGCCAGCGGCATTGCCTGCGGCGTGGTCCGCAATAATTATTACCAACCCGCGATGCGCGAACTCATGGCTCACTCCGTAGATGTTTGGGAATCAGATCAGGAAAGTTACTCATATCATCCTGTTGGATATATGCAGATATCCTGTGAGAGTATGCATGAAGATGTCGCCTCAATATACAAACAACAACAGGCAATCGACTATGAAAGCACATTCATAGAGGGCGAAGACGATTGCGACCGTTATATGAAAGACCTATTTGCTGACTGGCAGGCAAAAAACATTACCTCTGTCTTGCATGAAAAAAGAGGAGGATATGCCAATAATACAAAATCCATGTATGGATTGGCTGGCAAAGCTGAGGCCGAAGGGGTTCGAATTATCACGGGTGTGGAAGTTCAAGGATTTAAGCGAGCTAATGGTGCCTCCTCTGCAGTCACGGCCGTAAAAACAAATAAAGGAGAGATTGACTGCGATTATGTTGTAGCAGGCGTAGGCCCATGGGTTCGAGACATCTGGAACATGTTAGAACTTCCCAAGCAAATATCAGTTAAGGGCAATGACGGCAAAGTCCACGATAACGTCGATATGTGGCTTTATTGGCAGCTAGAAGAAGGCGTTCTTAATGTGGACCCAGGGTCGTTTTTAACAAATGACGGCAACCAACCGCCTGTTATGCATGTTGATACGGACGCGCCACTACTCTCCACTGTTGATGGGTCAGTCATCGAAGAAGGTAAGATATGGGGCCTGTACTACAAACCCGATTTCCACTTTGGCGGCGTGCAAGGCGGCGCAATGCCTTACCGCGTCGATACTCCTGCAGATGAACTGCAACTTGACCCCTACGGCCCAGCAAGTCCTGAATGGATCAGCTCACCGGAATTTGCCCATATGTGGGTCTCTGCCCTGGCTCACTGCCATAAGCGTTTTGAAGGCGCTATGGACAAATATCACAAAGAGCCATCTGGGGGTGTTGGTTGCTTCACACCAGATAGCTTCCCAGTCTTTGATACATTCTGCGAGAATGTATATATCATCGCCGACTCTAATCATGGCTATAAGATGCTGGGTGTTGGCAAATTGGTCGCTGAGCATATTATGGGCGAAACGTCAGAGTTGTTAAAACCCTTCAGATTTGCAAGGTATGCTGAGGGGGATTTGCACCCGACATCAAATAGTCCTTTTCCCTGGAGTTAGCAGGCTCCAGATCAATCCGGAGCCGACATGTCGCAATCACCACGCCTATCCATAAGCCGCAGAACCCGGTCAACACCGTTCACTCGGCGCGTCACCGAAAATGGCGTATCAGCTTACACTGTTTATAACCGCATGCTTCTACCAACAGTTTTTGAAAGCGTTGAAGCAGATTATCATCACCTGAAAAAACATGTTCAAGTTTGGGATGTGGCTTGTGAAAGGCAGGTTGAGGTCAAGGGGCCGGATGCTAGGGAACTAGTACAACTAGTCACGCCACGCAGCCTTGTCAAAATGCAAGATGACCAATGCTATTATATTCCAATGGTCAACGACAAAGGCGGGATGATTAACGATCCCGTCGCTGTAAAAATTTCTGACAATCGTTTTTGGATTTCCCTAGCAGATTCTGACATGCTGTATTGGCTTAAGGGACTTGCTATTGGCAAAGGCTTAAATGTCGACATTTTCGAACCCGATGTATCCCCTCTTGGCATCCAAGGCCCCAAATCCGATGATCTAATGGCTGATGTTGTCGGAGACCGCATACGAACCTTAGGGTTTTTTAGACACACACAGTTTAATATTGGAGGTAAAGATTACCTCGTAGCGCGATCAGGGTGGTCGAAACAGGGCGGCTTTGAAATTTATCTTGATGGTTCTGAAAACGGTGAAAAAGTCTGGGATATCTTATTTGAAGCAGGCGAAAAATATAACGTCCGCGCGGGGTGTCCAAACGGCATTGAACGTATTGAAGGAGGCTTGCTCTCCCACGGAAATGATATGACCGAAGAAAACTCACCCCTTGAAATAGGCCTTGGGAAATACTGCCACAGAGAAGCCATGGCCGTCTGTATAGGCGGCGACGCTCTAATCGCCGAGAAAAAAGCGGGTTCCAAACAAATAGTAAGAGGCATTACGATTGATGGCGACAAGGTTCCATCATGCACAACACCCTGGCCAATTCATA
>JAHDGM010000024.1:0-20352 GCA_020627655.1 Hellea sp. | reverse complement strand
TAACAGCTCCGGTCAAAAGGTAGGCCAAATCACATCGGCAGCATGGTCTCCTGACTTCAACACCAATGTTGCTATTGGTATGGTCGATAAAAACCATTGGGATTATGGAACCACCCTATCCGTTGAAACAACAGACGGTTCACGAAATGCTACCGTAGGCCCCTTGCCTTTTGATAATAAGTGATAGTTAAATTACGGCGCTTTGGCTGCTTTTACTGTAATAGGACAATTCACCTGTCTGGCCGTATCGATGACCCGCTTGTCAAAGCTCTGCTCAGGATCAAAAACCGTTTTGGATACATTCGCACCAGACTGACTCAACGCTATGCGAGTTGCCGAATTTGCAGCAATTGATCCGGCAGGGCCAACACCCGCAATAACAGACAATAGAGATACGCCCGTTGAAGCCAATTGTTTGTTTGTCCGTTTTGCCTTTTCCGCTTTTACAGCGGCTTCAATAACATTATTGTAAAATGCCGAACAAATTGGATCGCTAGATGATCTAACCGGGGCACCTTTGGCAGACGCATTTAAACTTTTGGTATTAATGCCTTCCAGTAAGGAAGTTTCTTTGGGAACCGTAGAACAAGCCGATATTGTAAATAGCGTTGATAAAGCAAGTCCGGTCCACATTGAAAAAGAACGAGGCATATTTCAATCCTTATAGATTCTCGGTTTTATATCTATAAAGTCGCCATGAATACGGACTGAATGTACTTTAACACTGCTGATACGCTTTTCAGGTCGTTGCTGCTCTGACAATTTTAACACCAACTCCATCGGCCTCAGTAATCGCGGATAGCTTTGATACGCGAACAGAGACTTTCTCGACACCATCATATTTAAGGACAATCCCGGCAATTTTTTCTGCCATGGTTTCCACCAAGTCAATATGCCCCGCACTTATCAAGTCTTTGATATCCTGAACGACCAGGTCATAGCGGACGATGTTAGCCATGGAATATTCATCATCACCAAGGGGCAATAAGGCTATCTCAAGGTCAATTCTGACACGCTGCGTTGTCTCATATTCATGATCAAACACGCCAATAAACGCATCCAGCATCAGCGCTTCAATAAAAATCTGATCAGCCATAAATCACCTATTTAGCTAGAAATTCCCGCTTATCAGGGCTCTTTCATCATGGCCAGATAAGAGTGCAAAATTTATATACTCTATTCACGTATTTTATGGCCCTAATCATCGTTGTTAAGGGCCGAAAAATAACAGTAAACCGACTACTCTTTAAGCTTATAGGCCTCGCCGTAACGCATAGGCGCATCGATTTCAAAATCAATGACAGGGCAATTATAAGCATCCGACCAAGCACAATAAGGATTATACGAATAGTTGAAATCTATAGTGATCGTTTTAGGTGGAAATTCACCAAAATCCGCTACGGGTACATAGCGCCCTGTTCCATAAGATTCGGTACCTGTTGTTGCGTCAACAAATCCTGTGAAGAAGGAGGTTATGCTTTTAGGTTCACTGGAACCTGTATAGAGCGGCATTTGATAGGATTTACCCTCTAATTCGAAGACAGCATATCCCGCCCGATAGAAGGCCTTGGTAAGTCCACGTTCAGTATCAAGGACGATTTGCGGCATCGCCGGATCAGCCTTGAACCTCGCGCTTATGATACCCGTTGCATTGTAAGGGAAATAGGACAGGCCTGGAAAATCGGTTAGCGCTGAGGCCTGGTCATCATAAAGAATTGCACGCACTCGTTTTTCGCTATGGGAGATATTTTCTATATTAAAACGTAATCTTTGGCTGTCTGATAAAGGAATGGGATCAGAAGGAAGCTGCTTATAAACTTCTTTCCAATCATCAGCTTGAGATACAGCCGTCAACTGACCTTCATTATAGGAAATGGCCCATTGATATGCCTGAGGCTCAGTAGATTTCAGAGAGAACTCGTCATCATTGTTGACCAGAAAGACTTTAGAACCATCAACTATATAACGATAATCCGCAGCCTTGAGTACTGCCAGATCATCATCGATATAACCAGCTAAGCTATCTTTTTGCCATGCCGTCCATTCTTCGGGCACCTCAACAGGCGGCGTATCACTCACCGTACAGGCAAGAAGCGTAAGGCAAACAGCAATAGAAATGAATCTTCTCATGAAAGGACGCTAACCGAAATCCTTTTAAAAGTATATCAACTCTATAACAGCTGTGCTGAGAACCTAGACCCTTTGACCCTGCACATGGGCCGTCATTAGGCCGACCATATAAGGTGCATAAGAACGCCAGCATTCCATAGCAAAGCTGTCTTCGCTGAGGCGGTGCAAGATAATTGGAGCTGCCTCATACACAGTTCTGGTACATTTACCCACCGGAAATGCTGCCAGAGACAAATCAAGTGGACAACCCACATTCACAATTTCAGCTACTTTGGGGCCCGTTAGCTCTACTGCCACATTTCGAAAAGAAACATCGGTAACACTCATTACATATTTGGAAGAAAGTTTAAGCGCCTTATTGTAAAGGTTTGAATATTTTGCCTTTTCTCCAACAATGAACCACTCATCCGGACCAAGACAAGCGATCATAATTCCTGCTTTGGTGTTGGTTTTACCAATCTTGGCCGGGAGCGTAATGCCCAGTGCCTTTGCGACAGCTATACGGTCCGCTGCTTTGACCCGCAAAGACAAGCGAGTTCGTTCACCCACAAGCGTCGTAACAACATCACCACTTTTTAGGATATCAGGGATTTCGACGGCTTGATCGAATACTATATCAGACGACATTGAGGCGCTCCCCTTTGGGATCATAAAAGACTGGCTTTACGACTTTCGCCTTGTGGGTCACGCCGCCTTCCATGGGAATATACAGGTCGTCGCCCATGCGATTAAAACCGTCTTTGACAAGGGCCATAGCAATAGATTTACCGAGAGACTCACTCCAATAGGAGGATGTTACATGCCCCAACATGTCCATCGGAATTGACTGGTCAGGATCAGCTACAATATGAGCTCCCTCTTCCAGTACTGTTTTTGGATCATCCGTTAAAAGACCAATCAGCTGTTTACGGCCTTCGGCTACAAGGTCCGAGCGCTGTAAGGAGCGTTTACCGACAAAGTCTTTCTTTTTCTTGGACACTATCCAGCTCATCCCTGCATCTTGAGGGGTGACGGTACCGTCAGTATCCTGTCCGATAATGATAAAACCTTTTTCTGCGCGTAGAACATGCATGGTTTCAGTACCATAAGGCGTGATATCAAATTGCTCACCAGCGGCGAACAATGTCTCCCACACCGCGCGGCCATAATGAGACGGTACGTTGATCTCAAACCCAAGCTCACCAGAGAAAGACACACGGAAAAGACGTGTTGGTACACCACAAATCTTGCCTTCACGTACATTCATATGTGGAAACGCTTCTGGCGACAGATCTATCCCTTCGACAAAAGGCTCAATCAGCTTGCGAGCATTAGGACCATTTAACGCGATGACCGACCACTGCTCAGTCGTAGACGTTAGCCATACATCCAGTTCTGGAAATTCAGTTTGAAGGTAGTCTTCCATATGACGATAAACACGAGGCGCACCGCCAGTTGTGGTCGTGACATGGAACCGGTCCTCGGCAATCCGTCCGACAACTCCATCATCATATATATAACCATTTTCGCCCAGCATGAGCCCGTAACGACAAGCCCCAACCCCAAGCTTGCTCCACGGGTTAGTATACATGATGTTCATGAATTTGGCCGCATCCGGCCCAACCACTTCGATTTTACCCAGAGTTGACGCATCAAAAATGCCAAGACTATCACGTGTCGCTTTACACTCGCGCGCCACGGCTGCGTGCATATCTTCACCTGCCTTCGGGAAATACCAAGCCCGCCGCCAGATACCAACCGGCTCAAAGACCGCACCTTGAGCCTCAGCCCAGGGATCAATGGCAGTTTTCCGCGTAACCTCAAACAAATCATCTGTACGATAACCACAAAACGTACCAAATGTGGTGGGCGTATAAGGCGGGCGGAAAGTAGTGAGGCCAACCTGCGGCGCTTGCTTACCAAGGGCTTTAGCAGCTATTTCAAGAGCGTTTAAATTGGATAGCTTACCTTGATCCGTTGCCATTCCGTTTGTGGTATAACGCTTAACATGCTCGATGGATTTAAAACCCTCTCGCACAGCTAACTTGATATCTTTGTCTGTGACATCATTTTGGAAATCAACAAAAGCCTTGGTTTTTGACGGCTTGATATAGTTTGGCAGATGATCAAACACTTGCCCGCTTCCAAAAACTGGTTCGTCTGTTTTATAAACCTTACGCCCGCCGCCAGCTTTACTACCTGCGTCTAGAGCGGCCTTGATTCCAAAATCGCCATTACACGAGCCGATACAAACACAATTTTCATTCGCCAGATCAGGCAGGTAAACTCC
This sequence comes from Hellea sp., assembly GCA_020627655.1. Taxonomy (GTDB): domain Bacteria; phylum Pseudomonadota; class Alphaproteobacteria; order Caulobacterales; family Maricaulaceae; genus JACOMS01. The sequence goes on along the minus strand of JAHDGM010000024.1, from coordinate 15,953 downwards.
CTTAGCCTCGTCCCATTTGATCGAGCCTTTAGATTGTGACCAAAGATGTAAACTTGGAGTCCAGCCTCCGCTCATGAGAAGAGCATCACAGGCTATCGTTTTTTGTGTATTGTGAACGGGTTCATAAACCTCAACAGAACGAACACGTTTCTTGCCGCCGGTTTTCGAAATGACGCTCCCAATATGCACATCAATGCCCCGTCCTTCAGCCGCAGAAATTAATTCTGCACTTACGCCCTCTCTGGCATCTATGATAGCTGCAATACGGACATTGCTATCGGCCAGTTCAAAGGCGGCTGAATAAGCACTGTCATGGGCCGTAAACACCGCAACCTCTTTACCAACCGCTACGCCATATTTGTTGAGAAATGTTTGCGCTGCTGAAGTCAGCATTACGCCGGGTTTATCATTCCCGTTAAAGACTAATGGTCGCTCTATGGCCCCTTGAGCGAGTATAACTTTACCAGCTCGAATACGATGTAGTTTTTCACGAGTTTTCCCGATTTGGGCTTCAGGAATATAATCAGTCAATCGCTCCGCTAAAGCGACAAAGTTGTCATGATAATACCCAATTGCAGATGTCCGTGTCATCAAGACGACATTGTCAGCTTTATTAAGATCTTTAAGCGCTTTGGCCACCCAATCAGATGCCGATTTTTCATCTATAGAAACATGCCCCGCGCCAATCAGTGACCCGCCCATATTTACATTTTCATCAACAAGGATAACACGCTGATCCTTCTTGGCAGCTGCAAGAGCTGCAGCTAACCCTGCCGGGCCTGAACCAATAATCAGTATGTCACAATGCCCATAAACAGCGCCGTAAACATCCGGGTCTACTTCCGTAGGTGCGGGACCCAAACCTGCCATATTGCGGATAAATGGCTCATAGACCTTATCCCAGAAGCTTTTGGGCCACATAAACGTCTTATTGTAAAACCCAGCCGGAAAGAACGCACTGAAAGTATTGTTAAAAGCCCCAATATCAAAACCTAGCCCCGGCCAGCGATTTTGGCTCGAAGCCATCATTCCTTCGTATATTTCAATTGCCGTCGCACGAAGATTTGGCGTCATACGGCCCTTACCGCGGGTGACTGTTACAAGTGCGTTTGGTTCTTCAAAACCTGCCCCTACAGGACCACGTGGCCGATGATATTTAAAGCTGCGCCCCATGAGGTGTACGCCGTTTGCGAGAAGCGCACTCGCAAGTGTATCACCTTTAAATCCAGAATAGGATTTACCGTCAAAAGTGAAACTAACGGGTTGCTGCGTATCAATAACGCCTTTGCCTGTTTTACGAAAATCACCCATTAGCCTGATCCTTCCATTTTTGGATCTGGGCAGCACTTGGACGTTTTTGGCCAATCTTATAGGACTTAATAAATTTATCCGTCACAGTATTGCGAACAGCGTTAAAGTACATATTACAGCCATTAGCGTGCCACCAGCGCTCGCAATGTTCTCCTCGTTTATTATCGCGAATAAACATAAACTTTGACCATTCAACATCGTCCATAGCTTGCTGTTCAGCCGCATTGGGACGAACGATGTGAGCTTCGCCAGCATAGGCAAATTCTATTTCCGGTCTTTTTTCGTCACAATATGGACAGTGAATTAACATCATAACCCTGCCTCCTAATGTGCCACAGCCGCAGCAGCGGCTTCATCAATGAGGCGACCACCTACAAATCGGTCAAGATTATACGGCGCGTTGATTTTGTGAGGCGCATCATGTGCTATGGTATAAGCAAGCATATCGGCTGCCCCCGGCGTCGCTTTAAACCCGCCTGTGCCCCAACCACAATTCACATAAAGACCCTGAACCGGTGTCTTACCTAAAATTGGTGAGCGATCCGGTGTTACATCAACAATCCCGCCCCAATTTCGAAGCATTCGCATACGTCTGAAAATCGGGAAAATTTCGCAGATCGACATGATTGTATGCTCAACTATGTGGAGCGCACCGCGCTGGGAATATGATGTATATTGATCCGTACCAGCTCCAATAACCAGCTCCCCTTTATCAGATTGGCTAATATAGGCGTGAACGGCATTAGACATGATCACGCAAGGTACAATAGGCTTTACAGGTTCAGAGACCAAAGCCTGGAGCGGATAACTTTCCAGAGGAAACCGCAAACCAGCCATTTCCATTAGCACGGATGAGTTCCCGGCCGTCGAAACACCAATCTTTTTAGCGCCAATAAATCCTTTTTCAGTCTCAACACCCTCAACGGCACCGTCGGCGCCCCTGCGAATACCAATGACTTTGCAATTCTGTATAATATCAACGCCCAGCTTGGACGCCCCGCGCGCATACCCCCACGCGACGCTATCATGTCGTGCAACGCCTCCACGCTGTTGAAAAGCGCCACCCATGACTGGATAGCGACGATTTTGAGAGATATCTAAAAACGGGACTATCTTTTGACATTCTTCGGGCGACAACCAAACATTATCGACACCGTTGAGACGATTAGCATGGACATGACGCTTAAAACTCTGAACGTCATGAACATTATGCGCCAGCATTAAAACACCGCGCTTGGAATACATGACGTTATAATTCAACTCTTGCGACAAGCCATCCCAAAGATCGAGAGCGTGGTCATAAATTCTTGCGCTTTCATCGAACAGATAGTTCGAGCGTATAATAGTTGTATTACGGCCTGTATTCCCGCCGCCAAGCCAACCCTTTTCAACAACAGCTACATTTGTAATACCATATTTACTGGCAAGGTAATAAGCGGCCCCTAATCCGTGACCTCCAGCCCCAACAATAACTACATCATACTCTTTTTTTGGCTCTTTATTTGGAAACTGTTCAGGCCAATTTTCATGACCAGAAAGCGCATTCGCAAAGAGCGAGCGAGCGGAGAATTTCATAGCAATCTCGCAGAGTTAGGATCTGAGCTTTTCATTGGTAGGGTCATAAGGACTATCTTCAAGGACACGGCATTTATAGCGTTTACCCAAAATTTCAATTTCCAAATTTGTCCCAACTTCAGATTTAGACGGATGCACCATGGCCAATGCCATAGATTTATTGAGGCGCCAGCCGAAGCCTCCCCCTGTGGCTCGGCCGACAACCTCTCCCCCATCATAAATGGGGTTATTCCCAATGACGTCAGCATCATCAACATTCATAACTTCGAGCGTGACAAATGCATTATCAAATCCGCGCTTCTCCCATTCCAGAAGTGCCTCCTTACCCAAGAACCCTCCTTTTTTCTTAAGTGAAACAAACCGGTGAAGAGCGCTTTCATATGCAGAGTATTCAATTGACATCTCAGTACCGACAAGACGGTAGGACTTTTCAAGACGTAGTGAATTCATGGCACGAATACCAAATGGCTTTAGTCCATATTTATCACCGTTCTTAAACAGAGCGTCAAAAATATGGTTTTGATACTCAATCGGATGGTGAATTTCCCAGCCAAGTTCCCCTACAAAATTTACACGTAGAAGCTTACAAGGCGCATGGCCGACATATGTTTCCTGACCTGTGAGCCAAGGGAAGGCTTCATTGGATAAATTTGATCCGCAGATCGGCTGCAGCAGATCACGAGATTTTGGCCCTGCAAGAACAAGTACGCCCATAGAATTCGTTAAATCTGTCATTTGGACAGAACCGTCTTTTGGCATGTGCTTACGCAGCCAATCATGATCAAGACGATGATTAGCTCCCGCCGAAACTAGATAGAAGCTATCTTTACTCTCACGCTGAACTGTAAATTCTGAATGGACGCCGCCTTTTGAGGTTAAACCGTGACAAAGAGCCAAGCGGCCTGGCGTCACAGGCATTTTTTGTGCTAGTACCCAGTTCAAAAACTGACGTGCGCCCGGACCTTGAATTCGGCATTTCGCAAAGGCGCTCATATCCAAAAGGCCTACATTTTCTGCAACATTCTTACATTCATTACCCACATGCTCAAAATAGGACGATCGGCGGAACGACCAATCGTCTTTCTGCTCAACGCCTTCCGGCGCGAACCAGTTAGGACGCTCCCAACCAAATAGCTGTCCAAATACAGCGCCCATATCCTTGAGACGGTCATAGCAAGGCGTTGTCCGTAAAGGACGAGCCGCAGCGCGCTCTTCATCGGGATAATGAATTGTGAAGACATCCGCATAGGCCTCTTCATTTTTCTCAATCAGATAGGATTTTGTGGCATATGCCCCGAAACGCCTTGGATCAACGCCCAGCATGTCAACTGTTGGCTCGCCTTCAACGATCCATTCGGCTAGCTGCCAGCCGGCACCACCAGCGGCCGTAATACCGAAACTATGCCCTTCATTCAGCCAGAAATTCTTTTTGTCCCAGGCCGGTCCAACGATTGGATTACCATCCGGCGTATAAGCAATAGCGCCGTTATAAACCTTTTTGATACCGAGGTCCGCGAAAATCGGAACGCGGTGAAATGCGCTTTCAATATGGGGCATAAGACGATCAACGTCTTCAGGAAATAACTCATACTCTGAATTTGGATCAGGACCATCAATATAACAGGCCGGCGCACCATGCTCATAAGGCCCCAAGATCAAACCGCCTGCTTCCTCTCGCATATACCAGGAACCATCGGATTCACGAAGAACGCCCAGTTCAGGCTCCCCTCGCTCACGGCGGGCCTGAATATCAGGATGGGCTTCTGTGACGATATATTGGTGCTCAACCGGAACAACTGGAATGTCCAGACCAATCATTTCGCCCGTACGACGAGCAAATGACCCCGTACATGAAACAACATGTTCCGCAATAATTTCGCCCTTATCCGTGGTAACTTTCCAGCGCTCGTCTTCTAGCTGCTCTATTGCAAGCACAGCAGTATTCCGATGAATTTTACCGCCGCCATTACGCGCCCCTATGGCAAAAGCCTGCGTTAAATCAGCGGGCTGTACATACCCATCTTCAGGGTGACGGATCGCCCCAATAAGACCATCAGGCACCGCAAATGGCCATATATCAACAACTTCCTCAGGGGTGAGGAAATCCACCTTAACACCGATAGTTTGCGCAACACCGGCATATTGATGATACTCATCCATACGGTCCTGATTTGTTGCTAGGCGGATATTCGAGACTGGACGTATGCCGACATCCTGCCCTGTTTCGGCTTCAAGCCTCTTATAAAGTTCAACGGAATATTTATGAAGCTGTCCGACTGAGTAGCTCATATTAAACAAAGGCAGCAATCCAGCCGCATGCCAGGTAGAACCAGACGTTAATTCTTTACGTTCAAACAGCACACAATCAGACCACCCCTTTTTGACAAGGTGATATAACGTGGAAACACCCACAACGCCGCCGCCAATGATAACGGCTTTAGCTGTTTTCTGAATTTCAGTCATGGAAAACCCCAAATATATTATTAGAAATTCAACTATTATGGGGATGTATCAGCGTCAAATAGACAAAACGTCTATAAGCGTCATTAATGGTAGTTAGAACTTATACAGGACCATGTTTTTGTCATTCACCCGCGCCACGCCTTGATTGTTCAGTCGCTTCAACTAAAACGCGGTCTGCGTAATGACATAATCGCTTATAATCATCGACTGACATTGCGAAACCATGGTCAAGATGCTGCTGATAACGCTCTTCTATTTCGTTAGAGGGAGTTTGGCCGCTTTTTTGAAACTGGAACCAATCCTGATAACGTGTTTGAATATCCTTTATAGAAGGCGCTGCAATTATAGTTACCCCCTCATAATTCTCAAAACCTGCCGGCAAAGAAACTCTGAATAGATTTGGTGCTCTCGCCCCCGCTTCCTGAAATGCGATATAAGCAGAATTTTCTTCGCTGGGCCACCATGCGGCAGCAGCTAATCCGCTACTAGCGCAACGGGCCACACTAGCTGTTATAACCTGAACATGTTTGGTATTGTTGACGTGTAAAACAGCTTGCCCGGCCGTCTTGGCTTTAGAAACTAGCAGATCACAGCTTGTTACATTAAATTGTAAAAATGACCCACCCTTCCCATCAATAAGAATATCACCATTATCACCCTCAGAAAGATTCGGAATATCACAAGGTAAACCAGGCTCCGCATCAAAGAAGATCTTCAAACCATCGAGATCATGAAACTCGAGCCATAAGACCAAGTCTGTCAGGGCATTCCAGTCATGATCATGTCCATAAATTCCCTCGAATGCCTTTCTCAGTAGAGCTCGCAATTCATTAAGCGAAAGCGTAACCCCGCTAGACATCAGGCCGCACCGGAAAACACCAGTCATCCTTAAAAGGGGCCCCTATATCTGTCGTCAAAGGCGCGCCCTGAAACATAGTGTTTCTCACCCATAACTTTGAGCGCGGATCAAATTTACCAACACCGAAAAATGAGAGCTTACAACGAAGCAACTGGATTGGCAGTACATCGGCGTCGAGTAAATTAGCGCGTATTTCACCGCATTGGCTTTGCGCCATAGTTTGCATACGTCTAATAATGTAACGGCACTTAGGGTGATCGAACACAAATTCGGCTACGCTACGCCTATCATTGTCCTTAGATATAAGGTCGTAACAACACTTTGCTGCATAGCCCATGCCCAGTAACATCTCTTTTTCCGAGCCCGGTTCTTGCGAACGGCGACCGAGGCGCGGCTCTTGTTTTTCTTCCGAGCGGTACCAAAAAGTATCCAGACAGCTTTTTCCAGAGTAATCCTCAGCCAGAGCCCAGTCGTAATGCGTTTCAATAAGCGCCTTAAGTTCAGATAAAGTCATTTCCGGGATAAGGTGATAAACCTCTTTCGTACCTAACTCTGATTGCAGGTCATAAATATCTTCACGAAAAACTTCGAGTAAAATTGAATTTACCAATTCCTGCGTTTCAAAGGCGCAAGTTTCGGCCACATATTCAAGGATGGTTTGCCAGTTTTCTGGCTGCGTAGCATCCGCCCATGATATCAGACTTGACATCTGATTACGTGCCGTGGCGTTTAATGTATTTTGATCCTCATTGTCTGTATCGATTTCAGATAAATGCTGCACTGCTTTTTGGGCGGTTGCGAGGAATTCATAAAACAATGCAGGCGTCATTTCTTTTTTCAACACTCTACGCAAAGCTGTTTCCCGAATATGTATCCAATTTGAAATCAGTCGAGGATGAGTGATCAAATACGGTGCCATACCGAGGCCAGTAGCGTTGCCAATACCCACATACCGTTTAATATCTTCACTTAGGGGCACGGCTTTATCACCACCTTTTTGCACTGCCACCCAATCTGTTAGCTCAAGAGAAAATTGCCTGATAAGGAAACACACCAGCATTTCCGCCATAAAAGGGGAAGCAAGATCCGGATATCGCCAGCATACTTTTTCCCAGTCTGCCATCCCGAATTTCCCAGAGCCATATACGGCCGTTGTTCGGAATATATATCCAACTTTGGCAATAACATCGAGATCGGGCTGCTCTCCACGAGACAGACACTCTACCACATAACTAAAGTTTCGCGCGCTTTTATTGGCCCGCGTTAAAACTATACAATCAGAGTCAACCCTGCCAGCCTCTTGAAGGGGTACATTATCGCGCAGGCTTTGCAGTCTTTCCTGTGTCAGTTCTCCGGCACAAAGCGTTGCAGTCATATCCCATGCTTCTGCAATAACCCTATCACTACGGCTGTCCGGATCAAGGTAATGAGAAAATACAACAAAGTTGTAACCCCCGGCACCCGTATCAACCTCGTAAACGGCTTCGCCAAAGCCATTAGCATCCAGCTCAAATTTCCGTCGCGTAATATTCCAGTCCCCGCCCATGATTTGACGCACAAGACATCGCATAAAACTTAGGGGATATGGGTAAAGAGTGCCAAGACGATTGAGATCCATAACCGTATCGACGGGACGGCATTTTAAACTATGTGACGCAAACGCGCTCACCGAGGCACAAACCCTGCTTCGAAGAAATTATACCAATTACGCCCCATAACCTTTTCTATATCACCTTTGGCCATACCTTTATCTGCCAATCCCGCAGCGATGTTTCCAAAGTCTTTAGAGGAAGCAAACCAGTCCGGCTGCCTTGGCCAATCAGCATTCTGAGCGCTGCCTTCTCCGTAATCGGGCTTGAATGTCCACTTGCCAGAGCGCATCCACTCTAGCGTCTCATAGCCCCAGTTTTGACAAAGATCAGATCCTATCCCTATGTGATCAACGCCCATCAACTCTGCAGTATCCATGATCATTCCGCAAAAATCATCCAGCGTACAGTCAGGCCCGTTATTGAGGTGAAAAGGATACATGGAAAAACCAAGCATTCCGCCGCTCTGACCAAGCGCCCTTAAGACATCATCGGACTTGTTACGCAGAGCATGATGCCAGTTCGAAGGATTAGCGTGCGTGATCGCAATAGGACGCTCCGACAATTCGATGGTTTGCAATGTCGAGGCCTCTGCGCTGTGCGACATATCAATAATCATGCCGACCCGGTTCATTTCTTTGATGACTTCACGTCCAAACCTGGTGACCCCGCTATCACCGTCTTCATAACAGCCTGTCGCCAATAAGCTCTGATTGTTATAGGTGAGCTGCATAATCCTCGCCCCTTCATTATGCATGGTTTCAACCAAGCGCAGGTCGTCTTCTATCGGCGAGCAATTTTGAAAACCGAAAATAATACCAACTTTGTTTTCAGCAACCGCTTTGTCGATATCAGACGCAATATATATCGGCATAATGATATCGCCGTGGTCACGGAAACGTTTGCGCCAATCGCCCATATTCTCAAGCGTATCACGAGTATTCTCCCAATAGCAGATTGTGACATGAATGGCATTGACGCCGCCATCTCTAGCCTCTTCGAAAAGCTCCCGAGTCCAATTCACATATTGCAGGGCGTCGATGATGAGCATGGTATCAGCCCGGGTTCGTGTAGGACGTTTTCATAATGGTATAAAAATCTTTGGCATGCTCGCCCTGCTCTCGCGGTCCGTAACTGGACGCCTTGCGACCACCAAATGGAACGTGATAATCTAGCCCTGCAGTCGGTAAGTTTACCAATGTAGCCCCAAATTTTGCGTTACGGCTAAAGTGCTGCGCATGTTTAAGTGACGTAGTCATAATTGCGCCCGCCAAACCGAATTCAGTATCATTGGCCATAGCCAGGCCTTCTTCATATGAATCAACTTTCTGAATGCATGTCATCGGTCCAAAGATTTCTTCCCGGTTGACCCGCATATCATTTGTTGTGTTTGCATAAATGGTTGGCGGTAAGTAATAGCCCTCTTTGTTACGCTGAAGACGTTCACCACCGGTTAAAAGCTCTCCGCCCTCTTCCTTTGCCAGGTCCATATAGGATAATATTTTATTCATCTGTCCTTCGCTAACAACCGGGCCGAGTTCAGTGCCTTCTTCCAAGGCACCGCCTACACGCTTTGCTTTAGCAGCCTGAGTAAACTTTTCCGTAAACTCATCATGAATATCCTTATGGACAATCAAACGGGAACTGGCTGTACACTTCTGGCCGCTTGCACCAAACGCGCCGTGAATCGACCCGGCAACAGCTACGTCCATATCCGCATCATCCATAATAACGATCGGGTTTTTTGATCCCATTTCACATTGTATACGAGCCATATTTTGAATAGCCGCTGCCGCAATCTTTCGGCCTGTAGCTACTGAGCCAGTGAAAGAAACGCCGTCAATTTTACCTGATGATAAAGCGGCACCAATTTTCCCGTCGCCTTGCACCATATTGAACACGCCGGCTGGTAAATGTTTATTTAGAACTTCGGCTAGCAAATGCGCTGTCGCGGGAGTCACTTCTGATGGTTTAAGAACCACAGCATTCCCATAGGCAAGTGCGGGACCCATTTTCCAGGCCGCAATAGCGATTGGGAAGTTCCAAGGTGTGATCAAGCCCACAACACCTAATGCTTCTCTGGTAATATCCACATGGATTCCCGGACGCACTGATGCCGCGCTCTCCCCAATTTGACGGAGGCATTCAGCGGCGTAATACTGATAAAACTCACCGGCGCGGAATGTTTCTCCGCGGCCCTCGGCAAAGGGTTTGCCTTCTTCGCGGGATAAAATCGTTCCAATTTCGTCACAGCGATCAATTAGCTCTTGCCCGATGGCATAGAGCATATTCTTCTTTTCCTCGAGCTTAACCGCTTCCCAGCCAGGTTGTGCTGCCCGCGCCGCAGAAATGGCATCGGCAACCTGCGCTTCAGTAGCGGCAGCCATATGCCCTACAATATCTGTCACATCAGACGGATTTATATTAGCTGATTGAGCGCCAGATGCGTCCCATTCCCCGTTAATGAGCTGTCCGTAAACTTGATCCATGGCACGACCTTTCTAAATACTTTTGAATAGATACATCAGCCCATATGATTATAACAGATGTACAATTTTTTCTAATACAGCACTCTAACGCTGATTTATACGACGAGTATTTTCAAATTACAGAGCGGAAATTTTACCCAAGATTATCTCAGATACCTCAACACCCTCTTTGTCGTGCTTAGCACGGTTTGCTACCCGTCTGTCCCCGGGAAGCCGCGTGCCATCCTGCTCCAAAATTTTATCGAAAAAGCCTTCAGCATGATCGTTCCAGCCGTCATCGCCGCGTACAAGCGACGGATCAATGGCCATAAGGAATTCACCGCCCTGAGGCGGCCCCCCATCATTATTGTCCCGTTTGGCCGCTTCAAAACTAAAGCTCTCCCCTACCATTGCGCCAGCTAAAAGTTCGACCATCATTGACAAGGACGAACCTTTATAACCACCAAAAGTCATCAAGGCGCCTTTCAAAATTTCATTTGGATCTCTTGTGGGGTTTCCATCAGCGTCCACACCCACACCTTCAGGCAATGTATGGCCATCACGTGCAGCGACTCCAACTTCACCGCGCGCCATAACTGATGTCGCCATATCAAAAATCATAGGAGCCCGACCATGACGCGGCCAGCCAAAAGCGATAGGGTTCGTGCCAAACAAAGCTTTCTTGCCGCCTGCGGGAATAACGGATGGTTTGTAAGACGTGCAAGCAAAGGCCGCAAGACCAGCCTCGCAAACGGGTTCCAATTCAGTCCAGAGAGCAGCAAAATGATGGATACCAATCAAAGGCATAACCGCAATTCCGCAGGTCTTGGCCGCTTCGATCAAGGGGGCATGCCCGGCTTTCAGAGCTGTTGGAGCAAAACAATTATGGCCATTCACCTGAACTACGGCAGGCGCAAGTTTGTTGATAGTTGGCCGTGCCTTGCCATCAACTTTCCCACTCTTAAGTGTTGCTACATAGCCAGGGAGACGAAACAAACCATGAGAGACACAACCATCCCTCTCAGCCATAGTGATAATATCAGCCACTGCGGACGCATTAAGATCATCAGTCCCGAATTTCATCAACGTATCTTTTGCTAATGTATGAATGTCGCCCACAGACATTTTTTGGTGTGTCATTTGTCTTTCCCCTAAATCGGATATCGTTTCATAATTTCCGGCCCAAGCGCCTCTTTGAGAGGGTCCAGCCATGGTTCGAAATTGCGCCACTGCTCCAGGCCAGACTTGAAAATCGGCTGCCTAACCTGCTCGGAGCTGGCCGTTCTTACAGATCGTTTGGTTTTATGAAATTCTACACAAGCTTCTTCGAACGGCAGATCGAGATATTCCAGAACGCGCCGAACCTGAGTTTCAGTATCGGCAACAACATCTTCGTATTGAACCCGTAAAATTTTACCTGGCAACACTTCATCCCAGTGATCCATTAGTGCAACATAATCACGATAATATTGCCCGACCTGTTCAAGACCATAAGTAAATTCCTGACCCTCGGCAAAGAGCTGTTTAAAGCCTGAAAAACAACACGCCATAGGGTGACGGCGAGCGTCTATGATTTTTGCATTTGGCAATATGAGAGAAATTAACCCTATATGCCTGAAATTATTAGGCATTTTATCGATAAAGAACGGGGCGTCCTGGCGGTGAATGCGAGTATCTTCAATAAACTGCTTACCAAATGCCTCTAACTTTTCCGCAGGTAGATCATGAAGGATTTGCGGGTAATGTCGATCACCTGGAGCTCTGTGCTTGCCCTTTAGACGATAAGACAAGGAAAGTATATTTGGAAGCTCCAGCGTGCCATCGACCTGGCTATGAGAAGCGATGATTTGTTCTAATAATGTAGATCCTGCGCGAGGAAGTCCGACAATGAAAATAGGATCTTGAACTGGAAAACCTTTCCCCCCCTGTTTCTGGAACAGTTCCGCCGTGCATATATCTGACTGAGCTTCGAGTTCCATGGTCATATGCGCTGATTTATAACGGGATTGAACACATTTTAGATCATTACCCCTCTCATAAAATTCAAACGCTTTTTCAAAATTCTTTCGATCTTCATAGGCTTTGCCCAACGAAAAGCATAAATGTACGTGATCCATAAACCTGATGTCACGGCGTTCCGTCAGGCCCAGCATTTGCTGAACTTCTTCATCTGAAAACTTATAGGTCTTTAGATTAGCCAAACCAAAATAGGCATCACCATGATCTGCTTTAGCCTTGTAGGCTGATTGATAACTCTTAACAGCCTCTTCATGCTTACCAAAGGTTTTAAGCGCATGACCTTGTGAGGTTAAAGTTGATGGGTCGTTAGGGTGTTTCTCAAGAACCTCGTTAAAAAGTTCAAACGCACGCTCATAATTTCCCGTTTGCATATTTTCGATCGCCAAATGCGATTGAAAAAGCGGACTATCTGGGTCACGTTTATATAACTCTTCTGCTACATCTAACGAGGCGCCAAACTTCTGCCTTTTTCGCAAAATACTAATATAATCAAGCTTGAGCTGAATGTTTTCAGGATCAAATTCAATAGCGCTTTCAAGCAAAAAATCCGCCTCATTTAAAATCCCAAATCTTGCACCTATGTCAGCCAACAGCCGCATGGCTTCAATATGATGCAGATTATTTTGTAAGAAATAACGGCATAATTCTTCAGCCTTTAGCAACCGGCCTTCATGTATAAGATGAGTAACAGTAACTAATTCCGGAGGAAGTTTTGCCAAGCGATCCGCTTGTGCAATAGCCTGCCTAGCATCTTGGATACGGTTCTTCTTGTGTAAAATCTTCGCCTGTTCACGCCAGCTTGCGATTAGTGCCGGATTAGACGTCGTAGCCTTTTGGTAAGCCAACAGAGCACTATCCCACAAACCCTGATCACGGGCATTATGACCCTCTTCTTGGAAAGCACGGCCAAAATCCGGACTTAAGGCGTGAATAGATGGCAAAAGTTTTTCGGCTTCGTCAAAACGCTTCATGTATCGCAAACAAACCGCCTGCATATATAACGCTTCAATGTCTTTTGGATTATTCTCTACACACTCACTTGCCAGCTTTACAGCTGCCTCAAATTGGCGGCCACGCATGAGATTTTGGATGTTTTTATGTGTCTGTTCCTGATTGCTCATTTCTTACTCAAACAAAAACGCGCCCCTAAAAGGGCGCGTTATCCTTATAATCTAAATCGAATTAGTGTCGATACTAGAAATTATATCCTAAGCGCATGCCAATAGTCATCGGACGACCATAAGCTACACGCTCACGGTCAGTCACAAAATTCCGTGTAAGCTCAACTTTTTCATTCAAAATGTTGTTACCGTAAATTTCAGCACTCCAATGGTCACCAGTCAGACCAGCAGAAAGCCCAACTGTCGCCCAACTCTTCACTTTGTCACGGTTAATAGTAATAATATCACTGAAAGAAGAGGCAGAATAAACAACCTGCGGCATGATATGAGCTGTCATTCCATTTATGGAATCCCACTCATAGCGCGCCCTTAGATTACCCTGAAATTTAGGTGCAAATGCGAGTGAGTCACCCTTTTTCACATCACCTGTTGGGGTCAGAACCTTAGTAATTTCTGTATCCAGGAAGCTAAATGCACCAGCCACTGTCAGACCAGAAAAGCTTTCAGGCGCATATGTGAAGTCACCTTCTACACCCTTAATTTCAGCATCAGCGGCATTATCTGAGAAGAACAAGTTCACAATTGACGGATCAAAAATCGTTGTCTGTAACTTACTGATATCTACATAGAATGCACTACCGTTAAAACGCAGTTGATTATCCGCAAGTGTAGTTTTCCAACCAAACTCGAAATTGTCAACGTCATCCGTATCCAAAGCAAATGGAACCGTAAATGTTCCCGCAGGATTCACAGCGCCACCTGGACGGTTCAGAAGACCAGGACGGAAGCCTTGTGAATATGTTGCGTAGAACAACATATCGGAATTTGGCTCATAATTACCTGTAACTTTAAAAATCACACCATCTGTGGCTGCCTTATCAGGTGCGCGAAGCTCATTGTATATGCGCTCTGCTTGCCCTTGACGTCTGGGAGATAATCCGGCCCGTATTTCTTCGACTGTTTGATCAATCGTAAAGGTCGGCTGAGTCGCAGAACAATCACGCGAGAAGGTATACACACCATCCCCATCATATAGATCATTAATATCAGTACCGAAAGCGTTTCTATCTTCTCGTGAAAACAAGTTACAGAAGGATGAGTTCGCCGTACCTTCAAGGTCAACTTCAATGTCATACCAACGGGCACCAACTGTTACAGAGAACTGATCAGAAAGATCAAATGTTCCCTCACCAAATATACCTACCTGTTTATCCGGGCGTCGGGTATCGTTACGGAATATTGTATCGGCATCAAATGCGCTATCATCAGAGCTATAGCCTGGTCCGGGGAAACGGAAATTGTCCGGGAAACCAGTTTCATCGTAATAACTGATATATTTATTACCCGGGTAATTAAAGTTTACACGTTCTTTGAGAACCAGATCACTATAGAACCCGCCAACAGTCGCTCTCAAGCGCTTTTCGGCAGGTGTATTGAAACGTAACTCGTGTGTTTGGACTTCCAGATTTGATTCAATATCCCCATAAAGGTTTGGAGCCTGACAAGTTCCAACAGGAGCAAGTCTATTATAATTGTATGTGGAGTAATCACATATATAGTAGGGCAGATACTGACCAATGAAAAGATAATCCGTGTAGTCAATACGTTGCTCGGCTTCACGTTTGGTATATGCCCCAGTATAAACTGCCTCGAGCATCCCAAGACGACCATTTAAAGTCCATGAAAAATTGTCAAAATCATCGTCAAAATGCGAATCTTCGTAAGTCTGGACTCGCAAACCGCCAAGATTAGGATCACCGTAGAAAACACCGTCTGAATCGAGTTCCTGATGGGCATAGCCTAGGTTGACAGACCAATCATCATTAAACTCATGCTTAGCAGAAACACGGAATCCGAAATATGTTGCATCATTTTGATTTTTTTCAACAAGCGCATTAGCGGCTAAGAAGTTAATACCATTGATATCTCTGATGACATTTCCATCAGCGTCCAAAAGCGTATTTGTTCCAGGGTTTACGGCCTGAAAACCCTGTCTGAAACCTGCCACAGGAACACCGTTCGCACGTACTGTACCCTCAGGACGATATCGCGCTGATTCACGGGCTGTTAGACTACCGGCAACACCATCAATATACCCGCCGGCATGATCATAGTATACAACAGCGCGCAAAGCTGTATTTTCACCTACAGGCGCATTATAAACAGCTTCGGCATTATAGCTCATCTCACCGCCTTTGGTGAATGACGTACCCATCTTAAAGCTGGCCTCTTCAACGCCAATCTTAGGCTTATTCGTAATCATACGAACTGTACCAGCTTGTGAACTGGCCCCGAACAGAGTTCCCTGAGGACCTGAAAGAACCTCGACACGCTCCATATCCGCTGCGTAAACATCTAGGTTACGACCAGGCTGTGCTAATGGTTGCTCATCCAAATAAAACGCTACGTTTGGCGCCAGACCTGCCACACCCGCAATCGATGTCTGTGGAGTCGTTGATGCAAGACCGCGAATATAAATAGTATTATTACCCGGACCTGCACCACCAGCAGATACGCCTGGTAGCTGCACTAGGTAATCTGTAAATAC
>JAHDGM010000023.1 GCA_020627655.1 Hellea sp. | reverse complement strand
CCGGCACATAATTGGCGTCATAGCCGCTCATCTGATGGGCGCGGACGACCATATCTTTGAGGATTTTATTCATGGCCGTACCCATATGGATATGGCCATTGGCGTAAGGCGGGCCATCGTGGAGTACCCAATGCGGCCGATCCTTGGATTGCTCGCGCAGGGTTTCAAACAGATTTATGCGGTTCCAGAACTCCAGCCATTCGGGTTCCTTTTTTGGCAGGCCTGCCCGCATAGGAAAATCAGTAGTGGGTAAAAACAATGTGTCGCGATAGTCGCGTTTGGTATCGGTCATTTATATCTCGGATCAGGAATGTTGAATATCAGGGCGTCGGTCCCGGCATGCTTATCGGCATACCGGGCCGGTAATTCGCAGACTTATTATGTAGCGATTTTTCAACATTCTGCCGGACTATCATAGGCCCGGTTAAAGTCAAATATTATTCAAACCGGGGAGGGCATACCAGATGCTTGGTTCAGTCAAATGTCACTAACCGCCTATATCGGGTTCGCCGGGCCATATTACGATGCGGTGAGGGTGATCATCCTCTTTTACCAAGAGTTCGCTTACGACGGCGTGCTGGACGCTCATGCCGACCTCATGGATTGTGTTTTTAGAGCCGCTGACAAGGTGGTGGTAGTCCGGAAGATCTTTACCTTCTGCAACAAGCCGATAAGCACAAGTCTGAGGCATCCAGTGAAGCTGATGAACATTTTCGGGCGTAAGGGTTACGCAGTCAGGGACATGTACAGACCTTTTAGGATAGTCTGTACATTGACATGTCTCTGGGTCAAAGAGCTTGCAGGCCACATCTGTAATATAAATATCGCCATTATCTTCGTCCTCCAGACGAATACAGCAGCACTTCCCGCAGCTATCGCACAAACTTTCCCATTGTTCCTTGGAAAGGTCAGTCAGATCGGTTGTTTTCCAGAATGGGAGATTTTCGGACTTTGGCATGCACGGGTATCTAGCCTATTGGTTATTTTTGGGCTAGCATTTTTCTATGACAACCTTTCGGGCAGATCTCGATGCGGCTAATGATAACCGCACACATCGACGTTGGCGTATTGCCATCGCTATACTGGCAGCGCTTGTTTTGATCCTTGGGGTTGGGTATTCACGAGCAAAAGCCTATCTGTTTGATGGCCTCCCCAGCCTGCCGACAAAAGAGAGCATGTGGGAAATGAACCTGCAGCCCAATATCACATTATTGGATAGTCAGGGTAAGGTCATAGGTCATCGGGGGCCTTATGTGGGGCGTCCTATGAAACTGTCGGAGATGCCCAATCACTTGCCGAATGCGTTTTTGGCTATCGAGGATGAGCGCTTTTACGAACATGCAGGTATTGATCGTAAAGCTATCCTGCGGGCCTTTTTTGAAAATACCAAATCTGGAAAAACAGTGCAGGGCGGGTCAACCCTAACTCAGCAACTCGTCAAAAATATGCTTCTAACGCCAGAAAAAAACTATCGACGTAAGTTCCAGGAAATGTGGCTGGCCTATGAAATGGAACAAGTCCTTACCAAACCGGAAATTTTGGAATTATACCTTAACCGAATAAGTCTAGGTAATCGCACTTTCGGAGTTGAAGCAGCAGCACAACGCTATTTCGGCAAATCAGCGGCAGAAGTTTCCTTATCCGAAGCGGCTATGCTGGCAGCACTGCCAAAAGCTCCGTCACGTTATGATCCAACGCGCAATTATGACGCTGCTTGGACGCGGGCTAAGCTTGTCCTGCAAAACATGAATGCGAACGGACTGATTTCAGTCACTGAAATGTCTGAGGCTGAAACCAATAAGCCGGTGCTGGTTGATGGTAGCGATCTGACAACGGATCCAAATCTGATTGGGCATTTCTTTGATATGGTCGATGAGCGCGCAAATGAACTTGTCGGTAATAAAGCGAAAGATCTGATCGTGACGACAACCTTGAATCCGGCTTTCCAAAAATCCGGACAGGATGCTCTGGAAAAGGTTCTGGCCAAAAGCGGTAAAAAACGCAAAGTCAGTGAGGGCGCTATTGTTCTGATCGATAATCATACAGGCGCCATTAAAGCTGTGGTTGGTGGCAGAGATTACAAGACAAGTAAATTTAACCGCGCCGCACAGGCATTACGGCAACCTGGCTCGGCATTTAAAGTTTTTGTTTACGCCGGAGCGCTGGAATCGGGGTTTACCCCGGGCACGGTTAGAGTGGATCAGCGCGTCACAATTTCGGGATGGTCGCCAGAGAATTATACCAAACGATATCGCGGCCCTATGACTATCAGAGAGGCGCTCAAACATTCTATAAATACGATAGCAGCACAGGTTGGTGCTGAAATAGGGCCGACAAAGGTGGCTTCAACAGCGCGCCGTTTCGGTATTACAGGCAAATTGGGCGCGCATTACTCCATTGCATTAGGCTCTGAAGAAGCAACGCTCGTTGATATGACAAGTTCATACCTTGTCTTTATTAATGGCGGAAAAAAACGCAGGACTTATTTTATTGAATCCATAAAAAACACTGCGGGTGAAACATTATATACCCATAGAAATATTTCAGCAGAACGCGTTTACGCGGAAAGTCATGCTCATCAAATGGTCAGCATGATGCACGACACGGTCATGAGTGGTACGGCGCGCGGTGCCAAAATAGGCAATCGTGAGGTGGCAGGTAAAACAGGAACATCACAGGATTTTAGAGATGCCTGGTTCATTGGATTTTCAGCGGACTATACGGCCGGGGTCTGGATGGGAAATGATGATAATTCTCCCATGGTTAAGGTGACAGGCGGATTATTACCCAGTGATGTCTGGAAAGATTTTATGCGGTCTGTACACAAAGACGTTCCGTTCAAACCTTTACTAAAAAACAGTGATGATCCTGAAGACGAAGCTAACCGTGTCCGAATGAATTTTTATGCTGACCTGACACAAATGCTATTAACCGAGCGAAATCTGGCCGCTGGAATCGAAAATCCTGTTATTACTGATCCGCCAGCGGAGCGCATTAATAATACTGCGCCTTCAGTCCCCCAGCGTAGTCAGTTACAATAATCACTTATTAAGTATGTGATGATAGTGTCCGCCCCGAAGGATCATAGGGGCCAGTATGACACTAGCATTTGTATCGGATCAGCCACCGGATAATGAGCTTGAGCAGCAGAAATATATTCTGACGGCGGCGTTAACTGAAGCCTTTAGAGGGCTTAGCCGAGATGACTTGCGCGCAATTCGCAAAATTGTTTTATCGCTTCTTAATCTTAAGCATGAACGCTTCACAAATGTAAAATACGCGCTGACGGATGGCAGAATCTTGGATGCGGCCAGAGATCTGACAGCATTAGTGATGGATTCTTATCGAGGCCAAGAACTATCGGAGAAGGACTGTATTGATCTGCTTATCAAAGCTGGGCGATTATACATGCCGTTTATATCTTTCAAAGCCATGGATGCTTTCGAAAAGGCTATTAAAATTGATCCGGCACATGGCGAAGCGCACCATCATCTTGCCAATCTGTATGAGAGGCTTAAAGATGAAAAGAAGGCCGAACGTCATCATGATTTGGCAAAAGAACATGGTTATGACGCAGAATTTGATGGGATAGCCGGATCAGCCGTTGCTGATGATAAGACTGACATTGTCTATGCTCGTGATTTAGCGCTACTGCCTATTACCAGCGGAAATCATATAAGTTCCGGTCTAAATTTAAATCTGGTAATTGATAATACAGGCTCAAAAAAATAGCGCGGGTGATACCCGCGCTGCTATAATGATTATAACCGATTAGACTAGCTGTTATCTTCGAGCATTTCTGTGCGGAATAAAAGACCTGCAAGGCCTGCTCCGATCAGGGGCGCAACAATAAAGAGCCAGATTTTACTCATAGCCGGCATGTAGAATAGGGCAGGTCCAAATGAACGCGCTGGATTAACCGATGTTCCCGTGATTTTAATACCAACCAGGTGAATTACCCAAAGCGTTAGACCAATGGCCAGGCCTGCAACTGCCGGATGTCCCTTCTTGTGAGTGACACCTAATATTGTCACTAGAAACAGGAATGTGCCGACAACTTCAAAGATGAAAGCCGATGTGGTGTTATACTCACCGCCATATCCTGCGCCCCATCCATTGGTTCCCATAGCGCCTGCGCCATCACCGCCGCCATTTGCCATTGTATAAAGGATCGCTGCGCCTATCGTAGCGCCGATGAACTGTGCAACCCAGTACTTGACCATTTCGCCGCCGCTCATGCGGCCAGCCATAAAAGCTCCAAATGAAACAGCCGGATTAATATGACAGCCTGAAATTGTCCCAATACCATAGGCCATGGCGACAATGGCCAGGCCAAAGGCAGCGGCAATACCAGCCGTTCCTATTTCAGCGCCAGCTATAACGGCAGCGCCACATCCAAAAAAGACGAGCGCAGCCGTCCCGATAACTTCAGCAACAATTTTTTTCATGATTTCCTCCCCAAAATTGTTTGCGGACTATAGCCCGATTCCCAATTGTTAACAAAATTTTGCTGAACGGGACATAAATCACAATCGGCCTACAAAGCGATGATATTGACCCTTTTGACTTGATCTACGGCCCGAATTTGGTCGGCTACGTCGTCAGATACAGGTGTATCAACAGACACAAGACAAACGGCTTCCGGGGTCCCGTCATCCATTCGGCCAAGGGAGAATGTAGCAATATTGACCTTATTATCTCCTAATATGGAGCCTAAAGCTCCGATAAAACCGGGTTTATCTTCATTACGGACATAGATCATATTTTCGGAAAATCCAGCATCGACCGGAACGCCAAATAGGCGAACGAGACGGGGCTCTCCGCGATAAATAGTGCCGACGACAGCAAATTTGCGCTCAGAGGTTTCAATAGCAAGCCGGATGAGGCTTTCGGCTCGTTCAGCCTTGTCCACATAGCTTTCTTTAATTTCAATCTCGCGTTCCTGTGCAAACACGGGCGCGCTTACCATATTCACTTCGGGCATGGCGCGTTTCAAAAGTCCGGCAAGCGCTGCGGCTGTCATGGGTTTGGTGTTAAGCGCGGTGATGTTGCCTTTATAGGTGATTTCTACTGTTTTAATGGCTTCGTCCACCAATTGTCCCACCATAGTGCCCATTTTATCCGCGAGATCGACAAATGGCTTGAGGCGAGGGGCCTCTTCTGCGGAAATGGATGGCGTATTCAGGGCGTTAGAGACAGCTCCTGTTAAAAGATAATCTGACATCTGCTCGGCGACCTGAACAGCGACGTTTTCCTGAGCTTCAAGTGTAGAGGCGCCCAGGTGCGGCGTTGCCACAAAATTCTTGGTCCCGAACAGAATATTGTTCTCGGCTGGTTCAACAGCGTAAACGTCCAATGCGGCAGCACGAATATGGCCTGTTTCAAGGGCCTCTTTTAAGGCTTCTTCATCAACAAGTCCGCCGCGGGCGCAGTTGACGATGATCGCCCCTTTTTTCATTTGCGCGATGCGTTCTTTGGAGACGATATTTTTAGTGCTTTCAACCAGCGGTGTATGCAGGGTGATGGCGTCGGCCCGGGTGAACAGCTCATCTAGTTCGACTTTCTCGATACCGAGTTTTACCGCGCGTTCCTGGGTCAGATAAGGGTCATAACCAATGACTTTCATCTTAAGTCCCTGAGCACGTTCAATCACCAGCTTGCCGATATTGCCGCAACCGATTACGCCAAGAGTTTTGTTGAAAAGCTCAACGCCTTTGAAATCGGATTTTGGCCATTCTCCGGCTTGCGTTCGGTTTGAAGCGCTTGGAATTTGGCGCGCCGCCGCAAACAACATGGCGATGGCATGTTCGGCCGTGGTGATGGCATTCCCGAAAGGTGTGTTCATGACCACTACGCCGCGATCCGTTGCAGATTTGATGTCGATATTATCCACACCAATACCCGCGCGACCGATCACTTTGAGGTTTTTAGCGGCTGCGATCACTTCCACATCTGGACGTGTGGATGAACGGACAGCAAGGCCGTCATACTCAGGGATTATTTTAATAAGCTCGTCTTTTGACAAACCTGTAATGACGTCGACATCGACGCCGCGCGCCTTGAAAACCTCGGCGGCAGAGACGGACATTTTGTCCGCGATCAGAACTTTAGGCATGATCCTGGTTCCTATGTAAATCTAGATTAAAAAGTTTCAGCGGCGACGACTTCAAAAGCCCAGTCAAGCCATGGCAGGAGCGCTTGGATATCGGACTTTTCGATCAGGCCCGACGCCCATATGCGAAAGCCGGGAGGCGCTGTGCGATAAGCGCCAAAATCATAGGCAACACCTTCATCACCCAGCAGTTTGACCATAGCGCCGGCAAAGGCGTTTTGTTCCGAAAGGGGCAAAGCCGTAACGCGCGGATCGACAATTTTTAGACACACGCCCGTATTGGAACGCTCGGCTTCATTTTCGGCCAGATTGGCAATCCAATCAGTCTTTTCAATCCAGTCCCAAATGACCCGGGCGTTGGCATCGGCGCGGTCATGCATAAATTTCAGACCGCCATTTTTCTTGACCCATTTCAGAGCGTCGAGATGATCTTCGGCGGCCATAAGGGATGGCGTGTTGATGGTTGCGCCTTCAAATATACCTTCGATCAGCTTGCCACCTTTGGTCATGCGGAAAATCTTGGGCAAAGGCCAGGGCGGAGTATAGCTCTCCAGCCGCTCTACGGCGCGAGGCGACAGAATGATCATACCATGGGCCGCTTCGCCGCCCATATTCTTTTGCCAGCTATAGGTCACTACATCCAGCTTGTCCCAATCAAGGCTCTGCGCAAAACAGGCCGAGGTGGCGTCGCAAATGGTGATGCCTTCGCGGTCGGCAGGAATAAAATCTGCATTGGGCACGCGAACGCCTGCCGTTGTGCCGTTCCAGGTAAAGACCAGATCCCGATCACCCGTATAATTATGCAAAGGCGGGAGCTGTCCGTAATCGGCTGTAAAAATCCGAAGGTCCTCTAGGGGCAGCTGACTCTCGGCGTCGGTGATCCAGGCATTGCCAAAATTTTCCCAGGCGGCCACATCAACGCCGCGAGGCCCGAGCATGGACCACATGGCCATCTCAACCGCGCCTGTGTCAGAGGCCGGGACAATGCCGATCCGATAACCCTCAGGCACTTCGAGTACCTCGCGAGTTAGATCGATAACTTCTTTGAGTTTAGCTTTGCCAAGAGCGGAGCGGTGGGAACGGCCAAGGGCCGCATCGCTGAGAACCGCAAGGCTCCATCCGGGTCTTTTTTTGGTAGGTCCCGCAGAAAAACGCGGATCATCCGGCCGGGCGGCCGGTTTATTGGTAATAGTCATTTTGTCTCCAAACACGGCGTTTTTGTACCGTTTCTAAAGTACGCTTGGTGGGAAGCGCGGCCCACAAGCCCTATGTCTTGCTTTGTCAGGAGAGTCAAGCGGAGGGACTAAGCGGCAGCCTGTATGGTGGCCTTATAATGAGTCTTTATCATGGTGAGAAACAGTACCGGATCAATTTGATCAACAAAAATATTATATCTGGGGTTGTTAGTCTGCTTTGGCGACCTATACTAGACGCCAGCAAGTAATAACTCATGGGGGAGTTTTGTTATGCGCGCTATCGCTTCTTTTTTTGTATTTATTCGTATTTTTATCTGTGGATTTTTAATACTTGTAAGTGATCTTTCATCGCCTTTAGCGAGCGCCCAATATGGGGGAGGGAGTTACGCTCCACCTTTACCTGATTCTCCTATAGATGTTTTGGATTATAATGATCAAGGTGTCGATATTGAATTGCGTGCACACAACAAAGATTTGTTGGGTGACAGTATCAGTTCTGACACAGGAGCGCTTTCATTCAGGCACGTAGATGTCAGTATTCCAGGAAATTCACATTTGCCAGTAGTATTTGCTCGCTATCTGGATAGCGGAAAAGAGCGGCTTGGTGATGGAAAGGAAATCGCTGGGGGCGCTTCTGGAACAACTTTTAGGGACGCTGCTCAAAAAGCCGATGCATATGGTGGTGAGGCTGGTGATTATGTTAAAGTTAGTAGCGATGCGTATGTCACCCCTGATGGAATGAGTTTGAGTACTCACGCTGTGCAAAATCAGAAAACGGGAGAGATTTTTGAGCCAAAATCTATTATCAATGAAAGAGCAAAAAAATAATGGCATTGTATCTAAAAATTGAAGATGAGTTTGAATTGGTATCTGAGCTTGTCTCGTTGTTATCCGAGCACAACAACCCTAGTATGGACATTATAGAAAGAAGTCGTTTGATAATTAAGCACTGGCATGCGTTTAATTTAAGTGATGAGATTGAGGACTTTGTTCGTATCACGTCAATTGACTCACAGACAGATCACCTTCCAAAAGGTACTGCGCGAGACCACTGGAACAAAGAAGCGTTAGCGGTAATGGATGAAGAGAGTGAGGAATACGAACAAGAGTTCATGGATGTTTTTAAGCAAAGTTGTGCTGGATTAATTGGTTATCTTTGTAAGGTTGATGAATGGGAAATTGGCTGAAGTCGGGTAATTTTGGATGTAGAGCAAGATAAAGCGAGACCCCCAAAGTGGCCCCTCGCAGGCTAAGGCATTGTGAGAACCTGACTTGGAGAAAGCCAGAGCCTGAGGAGGGGAGACCGCAAAATGAAGAAAAAAATAAGACGCAAGCTAAACCAAGTAAAAAAGTATTGAGCACCTTTAGTGTGGGAGGGCCGAGTGGAACCGAGGAGAATATAGTGGACGCGCTAAAATTTTCCGCCGGGTTAATGTCATTCATAAATTGCTCTGTGATTAATTATGAAGGTTTCCTTTTTCTGGATAGGCCTAATCTATCTTTTAGTTTTAATGAATCACATGAGTCCCTCAGGAATAAGCAATTTTTTTGTAATTTCATACTTCTCTCTGGAGCGGCTGAAGCTGAATTTATGAGCAGCTCGGAGGTCAAAACGCACTTCTTTTCTCTTTCTTCTGAGATTACGAAATGTCTTGAAATTTCAATCTCTCGCTTCACAGAATATAAAAACCATAAAGTGACGAGTTTCTACGATGAAGAAGTTGATGAGTTAAGCGTGGGGTTTTATCGCACTTAATTATTGTTACTGCGTGCGAACTAACTAATGTGCAAAAGCGCCGCGTTTGATGCGGGCGATCCGCAAGGCTATGGCTGCAGAGACTTAATGATTTTACAGATAGCATCAATCCCGGACATGACCCTTTTGAAGATCGCGATTATTAGGAAGTACTGATAGTTTTAGAGAAACCATAATATTATTCTCCAAAATCTTTTTAGGCCTTTTGATCTCAATGACTTTGGTATGGGCCGTCACATCAAACCTTAGAACTGAGCTAGTACTAAAAGGTGCTTTGCACTCAGGATTGGTCTCTTTTGCAATCACCTCGTGGTTATATTTTTCTTCAAGAAATTCGCGTTAAGCCTAATGAGGTCTGCCTGTTAGGCCAGAGTAATGCGCTGTGTCAGGATTGTTTTGCCGCTCAGTTAAGCTCAAGTTTAAGTTTTTATCCTATAATCGGCGGTGATTATGGGAAAAGCTTTGAAATATCTTATATTGGGGACCATTGCAGCGGCGGGTCTTTTGGCGCTGAGCCTGTTTATGGGCGCGCCGGGCGGTGAGGATCAGGCATTAGCCCAGAACGGAGCGCAAAACGGTCTGCGCGGTATGCAGAGCCCATCTTCGCCCATCCGGGCCTGTATGAATATGGGCGGCGCGCTCGAAGCTCCGCGCGAGGGCGAATGGGGCTATACGGTCCGGCGAGAGGATTTCAGGCGCTTAAAGCAGGCCGGCTTTGATACGGTTCGCGTCCCCATTAAATTTTCCGCCCATACGGATGTCCGCGCGCCCTATCGCATATCGCCAGAGTTTTTGCGCCGGGTTGACCAGATTGTCGATTGGGCTTCGCTGGAAGGCCTGCAACTGATCATTAATGTGCATCACTATGAAGAGTTGATGAAAAACCCGGACGCCCATGAGGCCCGTCTTGAGGCGATCTGGAGGCAATTATCCTATCACTATGCGAGGGCGCCGCAGAGCCTGATGTTCGAGCTATTAAACGAGCCTAATGACAAAATGACCGTAGCGCGCACGGACGCCCTGAACCGCCGTCTTTTGAAAATTGTGCGTCAGCATAATCCAAACCGCTGGGTGATTATAGGGTCGGCCGGATGGGGCTCGCTGGACGCGTTAATGGAAAGTACGCCGCCAAAGGGGCCTCGGATCATGACCACATTTCATTATTATGATCCCTTTGAGCTGACCCATCAGGGCGCGACCTGGATGCCTGAAGATTTACCCCTTGGGGTAAGCTGGCGCGGCAGTCAGGCCGAACGAGCCGCTCTGTCCCGGGATATGGATCAGGCCGCGCAGTGGCGCGATAAGTCAGGCATGCCCATTTTGCTGGGTGAATTTGGCGTGATTAATAAAGCCGATCCGGCGAGCCGTGCCCGCTGGGCCGAAGCCGTGCGCCGCGCCGCCGAGGCCCGGGATATTGGCTGGTGTTATTGGGAATGGGGTACAGGCTTTGCCGCCTATGATCTGGCATCTGAGCGCTGGATCCCGGAGATGCGTAAGGCTCTGGCCCAGCGATAACGGCTATACGCGCAGTGTAAGTGCACAGATACGCTCTTGCGGCTGTGCCGCCCCCCTGTTAGAAGCCGCCAAATTTACGGAGCATTTCCATGAAAATGAACGGTAACGAGATTAAGCCGGGTAATATCATCAAGCATCAGGACGGGCTGTGGGTTGCGGTTAAATGCCATGCGGTAAAACCGGGTAAGGGCGGCGCCTTTAATCAGGTGGAGCTTAAGAACCTGATTGATGGGCGCAAGCTTAATGAGCGTTTTCGCGCTGCCGAAACCGTTGAGCGTGTGCGTCTGGATCAAAAGACCCATACTTATCTTTACGCCGATGGTGAAATGCTGGTTTTCATGAACGCTGAAAACTATGAGCAGATCAATCTGGAGGCGGATTTTGTCGGTGACAGGGCCGTTTATTTAACCGACGGTATGTCAGTTGAGCTGGAGTTCTATGAGGACAAGCCCATTAGCGTGTCTCTGCCCGAGCAGGTTATCCTGGCAGTTAAAGAGACAGAGCCTGTTGTTAAAGGCCAGACCGCGGCCAATTCCTATAAGCCGGCCATTTTGGAAAATGATGTACGCACAACTGTGCCGCCTTTTATTGATGCGGGTGAGCGCCTGATTATCAACACAGAAGACGGCTCTTATGTGAAACGGGCAGACTAAGTCCATGCAAACCTATTCCCCCATCATGACCGTTATGCAAAAGGCGGCGCGTAAGGCGTCGCGTGGTCTTTTGCGTGATTTCGGCGAAGTTGAAAATCTACAGGTTTCGCGTAAGGGGCCTGCGGATTTCGTCAGCAAGGCCGATCAAAAGGCTGAAGAGGTCATTTACGATGTTCTGGCTGAGGCCCGTCCCGGTTATGGTTTCTTGATGGAAGAGAGCGGCGTTCGTGAGGGGACGGATAAAACCCACCGTTTTATTGTTGATCCGCTGGACGGGACTACGAATTTTCTGCACGGCATTCCGCATTTTGCTATTTCGATTGCGCTGGAGCGTAACCTGGAAGGCACGCCGGAACTGGTTGCGGGCCTGGTTTATAACCCTGTTACAGACGAAATGTTTTTCGCTGAAGCCGGGAAGGGTGCGTTTTTAAATGATGGGCGGCTGGGCGGCGCTGACCGTCGTTTGCGGCCGACCCGAAGAGATCTGTTTGACAGCTCTCTATTTGCCACGGGTATTCCGTTTTTAGGGCGGCCCGGACATGCACGCCTGTTAAAAGAACTGCACAGGGTTATGGGCGCATCCGCCGGTGTCCGCCGATTGGGCGCGGCGTCTCTGGATCTGGCGTGGACGGCCGCCGGCCGCTATGATGGGTTTTGGGAGCGTGGACTGGCTGTCTGGGACATTGCGGCAGGCGTATTGATTGCCCGCGAGGCTGATATGCTGGTTGAAAGCTTAAGCGGTGGTGACGTTATGGAAACCGGCGATATTATCTGCACCAATGAAGCGCTCATGCCGCGTCTGAAAGAAAGCGTGGCCTTTGACTAGAGATTTTACTCTGCATCAGGCATCAAAAAACCCGGCTAAAAGGCCGGGTTTTCCAATATTCAGAAAGTCTATTTGTAAACTGACTCTTTGCCGAAGTGTTGGCAGAGAAGATAGTAAACAACAGCGCGGAATTTGTTGCGCTCGGACTTGCCATACTTATCCATGACAGATGCGATAGCCTCGTCCAGCTTTGGGCCGTCTGACAGGCCGAGCTTTTTGATCAGGTAGTTGTTCTTGACTGTTTCAAGCTCAGAAGCGTCTGAAGCAGAAACTGTTGATGAGTCACGATTATAGATAGAAGGGCCGCAGCCGATAGTCACTTTACGCAGCAAGTCCATATCCGGTGTGACACCGATTTTGTTTTTCAGATCATCTGCATATTTTTCAATTAATTCGTCGCGTTTGCTCATTTGAAAGCTCCCTTTTATTTAGCAATATAAAATTGTTCATAGTCCACAAAGCTTCAGCCGGATGCGGTCTGTTCTGGCAGAACGACTCCTCCCAAGTTTCAGCTTGTATTTACTCTATCGCGCTTACCACCTAAACGCCAGATGAATGTTAATGAATTGTAAGTAAGGTTTTTTAGGGGGTTTAGGGCCTATTGGAGCGTGAATCTGACTTGACCCATCATCTGTCGCTGATTATAGACCCCGCCTGTATGAGCGGGTGACCATATAAAGCAACCCCGTGGAAGCGACCCGTGATGCGGGCAGGAGTAAAACGATGAAAAAGGATATACATCCGGATTATCACATGATTACCGTCCAAATGGTGGATGGTACCGAATATCAGACACGTTCGACTTATGGAAAAGAAGGCGATCGTCTGGTGCTTGATATTGATAGCAAATCTCACCCGGCCTGGACGGGCGGAGATCAGCGTCTTATGGACCGCGGTGGACGTGTGTCACGTTTCAAGGACAAGTTCAAAGGGTTTGTATAACTCTTTTTGGCGGGGTTTTTTTATGTCTGATTATCCGGATTTGCAGTTAAATTGATGTGTGAGCGCATATCTGCCAGTAATGCCCAGGCCTGGATGCAAATGAACCAATCTGCGCGGCGATCTATAAGCAGACCGTGCAATTCTGTTTCGGTATGATCAAAAGGTTGTTGAAATCTCGCTATTTCAGCTGCTTTCAGGCTTAGGTCTTTTGTGGATTCTTCTGGCGCATTTGATAAGTCACGGACAACCTCATAAACGCGCTCAATTATATCGCTGGCTCTGATGGCTTGGCTATCTCCGCGCCCCAAATTGCGGGTTGTAGGCATATAGACTTTCTAAGAAAAAAACGGGAGGGCCCCACATCCTCCCCAGTTTGTTGTCTCTAGGTTGGAGAGATATGAAACTTTATGGCTTTCTGTATAAGTTCGGCATTGTTGTTGACGAACTTAAATTCGGACGAATGATCTTAACGGCGGATCGTTGTTCAGTAGACCAATGCGCCGAAGGTTTATAGACAACGGATCTGTGCTTCATCATTACTGTAGGGGCTTTTTGCTTTACCTTAATGACTTTTCGAACAACCGGTTTCTTTATTTCGGCGTTTTGCGCTGTTTCTGCAGAGGCTGGACTAGTTGTTCCCGCAACTATGGCAGCTCCCAATAATAGTTTTAAAAACTTTCCCATTTTTATCCCACTATTTCCCTAATTCCCAAAATGTGTTGATGAGCCTTTTTTACGAAAGTCGAGTTGAAACCGTGTAAAAAATATTACGAAATGTGTTTACGGATTTTAACGGTTTTTGGGTGATTTCGCTGGTTTATGGTTAGGATTTGGTAAAACCGGCTTTAACGGGATTTCAAAGTGTCTCTGTTAGAGTTTGATCATGGATAAGCAAACGTTACAAACGGTGGGGGACTGGGCGCAATCCAGGGTGGCTTCGGGGGAAGAGCCTCCCTGGACTTTCCACAAACTCAAATTACTGGCCGAGATAGCGCATGAGCTATCGGAAGGTTTGGAAGCGAGTACGGCTTATACGCCGGGCTTGAGCGATGAGCCCATTGAGAACAGAGAAAAATCCGAAAACATAGTCGATATTACATCATATCGTAAAAAGGCAGACTCAGATCCGCTGACTAATCTGCCAGCCTAAAGCTATACAAATGGTGAGCTGACGGGGATCGGAGTTGCGTCTGGCGTTTGGTCTTTAATCATTGGGCTGAATTGTTTGATAAGATAAGTCTCAATGCCGTCCCGTGTGATCTGGTTTTCAACTTCGGCCCAGGTAACCATCATCGGGCCGCTATCTGTAAAGCGCATGATTTGATGATTAAGTCTGTGGGCAGCAAGTCTGGCTGCTATATTGCCTTGTCCAACCCGAACAACGCGCGGGTTTTGTCCGCCGTGCCAGATAACATAAACACCTGTTGCATGCAGGTTGGTCACATCCAGATTAGACAGGTTTAGCCATTTATTATCGATGGATTTTGCCCAAAGCAGTTTATGCACAGCGAATCACTCCCAGATGTTCTTACTCTAAAAAGCACTGTTTCGCGGATTTTGTCAAAATGATTTCAACCCGCAGGCGTTTTACCTTATGCAGATTTCATGTCTAATGCTGAACGACTTACGCAATGTGCGCCTGCTGATATTGATTTTTCCCAATCTTCAGCACCGGTCGCCAGTGGATTTGATGATATCTATTTCAGCACGGATGGCGGGCTGGCAGAGACACGCACAGTATTTTTAGAGGCCTGCGGATTGCCCGAAGGTTGGCGGGATAGGGATTATTATGCCATTGGAGAACTGGGGTTCGGAACGGGGCTTAATTTTCTGGCCGCTTGGCAGTTATGGATTGAGAGTGAGGGGCGTGAAAAGGGTCGACTGCATTTCATTTCCGTTGAAAAATACCCGTTAGATCAAGATCAGTTGGCTAAGGCCCTGACGGCATGGCCGGAATTGTCTGGTCTATCTGCAAGCCTGGTTGAAAAATGGCCGGGCCGTGTGAAGGGATTTCATCATCTGGAATTCGGCGATGTCGCGTTGACCCTTATTCATGATGATATTCTTGAAGGGTTGTCGCAAATATCAGGCTTAATAGATGCGTGGTTTCTGGATGGGTTTAGTCCGTCAAAAAACCCGGATATGTGGTCTGCGGCCGTGATGGCGCAGCTGGCGCGGCTATCTGTGAAAGGGGCCCGGCTGGGGACATTCACAGTGGCACGGGCCGTTCGGGACGCTTTGTCTACTACCGGATTTGAACTTGCAAAAAAACCTGGCTTTGGCCGCAAGCGTGATCGGCTGGAAGGTATTTACAATCAAGGCGCCTTTCGATCAGCGCGCCCTGAAATAAAGCCTGTTATTATAGGTGGCGGCATTGCCGGAGCCTGTATCGCGCGGAGTTTTTCTCGTAGAGGCATAACAGCGTGTATTATAGATCCTGATGACGGCAAGGCAGCCAGCGGAAATCCTGCAGCCATTGTCAAACCTCGTCTGGATTTGCAGGATCGTCCTGAAAGTCGCTTTTTCTTGTCGAGCTATCTTTACGCTATGCGCACATATGCAGGCACAGGCGGCACTTTAGATACTGGCGTAACGCACCTTTGCGTCTCTGAGAAAGAGGCTGAACGTTATCAAAAGCTGCTGACCAATGCTCCTTTGCCTGAAAGTCATATGTCTATGGCTGAGCATAAAGGCGTGATGGCTGTGGATTTTCCCAAAGCGCTCGTCATCTCTCCAGCCAGGGTCTGTAAAACTATGTTGACTGGTCATGTGCTGATTGAAGGAACTGCTCATGATCTTGTCAAAAAATCTAATGAGCATGTAGTTGTAAGTAAATCCGGGAAAAAGCTGGCGTCCGGGAGTCACTTTGTATGGGCCTGCGGGTTTGGAGTTAGGTCGCAGCCGTCTTTGGCGTATTTGCCCCTGCGTTATAGCCGCGGACAAATTACTCAAATTGATGACATTGTGGACAGGCCAAGAACTTATGGGGGCTATGTCTTACCACTTGGTGATAAGGCTTTGATAGGCGCAACGCATAAGCGTCTGGACGGCGCTGACCCTTACAGCGCTAGAAATGTGGATGATGTTGAAAATCTGGATAAATTTGAAGACGTATTCGGGACGCGCCCGGATGTAATTGAGGGAAGTTCCCGGTCCAGTGTTCGTGTTACGACGCCGAGTACATTGCCTATGGTATTTGGTGGGGGAGAGGTGTTTGGTCTTACAGGATTAGGTTCACGAGGGTTTGTTTTCGCGCCGCTTCTGGCTGAAGCTATTGTGGCCTGTATTTGCCATGAAGTGTTGCCTATCTCAAATAAAGTGTGGGCGCGTTTTCAGGCGAGAGAGAAAGCCCAACCTGAAAACGCGCCCGAAAAGACCTCTGAATAATTCTGACGAATAAATTCAGAGGCCTGAGGGGGACGATTGCTTCCAAAAATTAGAAGCGAATGGTCAGTTGTTTTTTGCCCTTTGTTACGAATGATACTCCGAATTCTGGGGTTTCATTTCGCTCGACGTCTATCCCGTCTTTGGTGATTTCGTAGGCTACGTTGCCGGCGGAAATTTCAAAGGCTTGCGGGGTGACAGTCTGGCTGCCGGTTCCCACAATACCGGCGCCTGCTAGGACTATAAGGGTTGTTTTAATCATGGCTCTCTCTCCTGTCTCTTGTAGGTTATAAGACTAGCTTTCCAGGTCGCGAAACTCGCGGCGCAGGCGCCATTCTTTGGATGTTATGGATCGCTCCAAATCTTGCAGCCGCTCTTCAAGTGACCGAAACTTAGACTTCACGTCCCGAAAGGTTGCGGTCCGAATAATCGGAGCATCAGGTTCCATGCGGGCCTTGCGTCTGGCGCGGCGGGCTTCACGGTATTCCCGGCGGTAGGGTGCCCTTTTATCAGACGGGATAAATATCCAGAGGATGAAGTATACCAAAAGCGGGATACCGGTGAAAATGACCAGCATTACAAAGATAATCCGCATAATGATAGGATCGATCCCGAAATAGTCACCTAGTCCGGCACAAACGCCACCTAATACACCGTCAATTTTATTGCGACGAAGGCGCTTAGTGTCTGAATAAGTGTACTCGTCTTCGTAAAGTTCTTCTTCGTATCTATATCGTTTTGTCATGGCTCTCTCTCCAGTTAGGGATTTCATCATCTAGTATGCGCTCCAGGACTGCGACTCGTTGGTCGAGAATGTCAGCGCGGCGGGACATTTGTCCCAGTTCGGCGATTTGGTCTTCGCTCATATGATCCATCATGCGCTCCTTGTGTTTGTAATGGGATTTCAACATTCCAGCTGCGATCCCGCCGCCAACGGCAATAATCGGGATCATGAGGGCTAGTGTTTGTGGTTCCATAATAAGTTATCTCTCTCTCTCTCTTTAATGGTGTGGCCGGGGAAGGGGGCCCGGCCTGTCTTTTCCTGATTAGCCGTTTGCAGCTTTCTTAGAAGGCTTTTTGGCTTTCCCAAGGCTGGCTTTCAAGGCCGCAAGTTCATTTTCGATTGCTTCATCGGCTTCCATTTGAGCAAATTGGCTCTCAAGTGACTCACCAGAGCCAAGATCAAAAGCTTCAACCTGTGCTTCCAGCTCGTCAACTTTGCGTTCCATGCGCTCATAACGTGATAGAGCATCTTCAACGCGGTAGTCGGCCATCTTCGAGCGCATTTTGATCTGATTTTTTGCAACAGATCCGCGCATGATCAAAGCTTTGTGCTTGGCCCGGGCTTCATCCAGCTTGGTTTGAAGCTTGGATAGATCACCATCGGCTTTGGCAACAGCTTCGTCCAGAATTTCAATTTCCTGTTCGACAACACTTACCATGTTTTCGGCTTGTTGTTTAGCTTGGAGGGCGCCGCGAGCCAGGTCTTCCCGATCTTTATTAAGGGCCAGTTCGGCTTTATTGCCCCATTCAGCAGCTTTTTCAGTGTAAGCTTCAACTTTACGGCTTAGTTCTTTGCGTTCGGCAATATTGCGAGCGGCATCAGTTCGAACCTCTACTAAAGTGTCTTCCATTTCCTGAATGATGAGGCGGGCAATCTTTTCCGGATTCTCGGCCTTATCAATCATGGCGTTGAGGTTGGAATTGATGATGTCACCCATGCGTGAAAAAATTCCCATCTTTGTCTCCTTTGTGCGGGGCTAGAATATTGTTGCAATTAGAAATCCGGCGGCGAAAAAGCCCCAGCATTCCATTTTGCGGGTTGAAAGGTAGCGCAGAAAACGGAGGCCTTTGGCTTTCCAGTCTTCGGCTCTGATCCGGCCCGCATGTTCATCGAACATGCGGTCCAGCTTGTCTCTATGGTTCCTTGCCATCGATGTTGGCCTTAAATGCCGAAGCCGACAATGCGGGGGCCGCCAGAGCGACCGGAAAGTGCCAGCGCGCGGCGGCGGTTCCGTAAGTGGCGAACTGGTGCAGTTACGTCACTTGTCAGGGCCACATCGGTGGCTGTGCTGGCAATGTGACCTGCGTCTATGTCAAATGTGCGAAAGGTCATCATCTCTCTCCTTGGTGTCTCTCGTTTGCCTATTTGGCGTTTCCGCTGATCCCGATGACCAGCGACAAATTCATAATGCTCAAACCCATGGTAAAAGTCGATAATTTTTAAGTTATTGAAATTATTGGGTATTTTGTATTTTTAAGAGTTGGAATTATTATAAATTAGTAAAAAAAACTAAAAAATGGTGTTGTTTATGTGGGCAATATGGTTTATTTAACTAAATATGGCCGCTATACCACCACAGCTCATAGGTGAATCATCCGAGTTTCATGCGCTTTTGGATTGGGTTTCTGATATCGCAAGCCTAAATGTGCCGGTTTTAGTATTGGGAGAGGCTGGATCGGGCAAAGAAATGATCGCGTCTCGCATACATTTTTTGTCTCAGCGATGGGAGCAGGGCTATTACAGGGTGAATTGCGCTGCTTATGACGCGGATCAATTGGATGGCATTATATATGGAGACGATGTTCAGGGCGGGGTTTTAGCTCAAGCTGAGAGTGGAACCCTATTCTTTGACAATATAGAATCTTTAAAGGATCGACAGCTGGAACGGCTCGTCCATTTAGCCGAATATTCGAGTTATGAGCAAGGTGGTGAGGATCATTCTGTCGATATTCGGTTGGTATTTTCTGCTAATCCTCTAAAAATCATCCAATCTGACCGTCGTGAACGTTTAGGCGATTACATGGACCGTCTCGGCGGGGATGTGGTGCATATACCGCCCCTGCGTGAACGCCGGAGTGATATTGCATCTTTAATGATCCATTTTGGAAGAAAAGCCGCGTCACGACTTGGCGCAGGGCAATTCCCAGGCGTGACATCAGAAGCGCTCGAGGCGTTGATGGCTCATGATTGGCCGGATAATGTACGCGGACTTAAAAATGTTGTTGAACGCACTACAGCCCGAGCCTTTCTTGTTGATGAAATGTTGTCACAGCCTATTGCTGATATTCATTTTAATCCGTTTGGGCGAGCTTTCCGGTCACCCGCTCCTCAACCACAGCCATTGGAAATGGAGGCAGTGCCGCCCGTAAGGGGGCAATCTGTTGAACAAATGCCAAAGGCTTTAGAGACTGAAATGATCCAACCAACGGATTTTTCTGGCAGGATTATGACTTTTGAACGCGGACTCATAGACGAGGCCATGCAAGTGAGTGATCATCATCAAGGTAAGGCAGCTGATTATCTAGGGCTGACCTATCATCAATTCCGTGGGTTGCTCAGAAAACATGGTCTTAAGAAGTAGATTTTATCCGCGCCGTGATAACGTGCAATGGCATAATGAAGTCGCGGGGTTCTTCGCCTAGTATGGATAAAGCTTTTCGCTCAATGTCTGCCAGAGCTTTCTCATGACCATCCAACCGTGCCCTTTTATGGGCTGACCACGACATGGCGAATGCCGCCAATTGACCGGGAGTCCAGTTCAGCCTGCATAAAAATTTGGGGGTTTTGATTATATCAAATGGTATAGAAACGTTTTCTTTTGTGTAACCGCTCCAGCTTAAGCGGTTTCCATCGGACCAGTAGGGTTCAATAACCTCAAGAATCGGGTCCATAAGGTGCATTCGGACATCCCGATCTGCTTGGACGCGGTGATACGTCCATCCGCAAAATATAGCATCGTTTTTGGCCACTCTCTCAACTTCGGGCCAAAACAGCCGATAATCAAACCAATGCAAAGCTGTAGCCACAGTAATTGCATCCACTGAATTATCTTGTAATCCTGATTTATGGGCAGGTGCAGTTCTGTAATCTATGCAATCGTGATTAGCCGCGTGCTCGATTTGGGCTGCATCAATGTCCGTGGCATGTACCCGCTCGAACCGATTGGCTAGAGATAAAGCAGCTTGCCCCGATCCTGTACCTACATCCCAGACTTGTTCTGTGCCTGGAGCTTGAGATACAATCCAATCGAAAAGTTCCTCCGGGTAATGAGGCCGTGCGGCGGCATATGTGCTGGCCTGCGTGCCAAAGCTTGTTGCGTTGTCCATGCCGTTAAAGCTAGGTGCGGCGGTGGGCTGGGTCAATACATCATGTAATGTTGCCAGCTTTCCCATTGCGACTCGGCAGGTGAGGGCGTAAAGAGGCTTCACGAAATTCTATTTTCAAAAAAATAATTCCAAGGAGATTTTTATGGCCCGTGCAAAGATTGCAATGATTGGCGCAGGTATGATCGGTGGTACACTGGCTCATATCGCCGCTCGCGAAGAGCTGGGTGATGTCGTTTTGTTTGATATTTTCGAAGGGACAGCTAAAGGCAAAGCGCTCGATTTGTGCGAAGCAACTCCAGTTTTTGGCAATGATAGCCACCTTAAGGGAACTAATGATTACGCTGATATTGCAGGCGCTGATGTCTGTATTATCACAGCGGGTTTCCCTCGCAAACCAGGCATGGATCGCGGTGATTTGATCGCCAAAAATCTGGGCGTCATCAAACAGGTCGCTGAAGGTATCAAGCAATATGCACCTAAGGCATTTGTAATCTGTATAACGAACCCACTGGACGCGATGGTTTGGGCCCTTCAGAAGTTCTCAGGTCTTCAGCCGCGAAAAGTTGTTGGCATGGCCGGCGTATTGGATAGTGCACGTTTCCGTTGGTTCCTCGCAGAAGAATTTGGTGTTTCTGTGCAAGATGTCCACGCATCTGTCCTTGGCGGCCACGGTGACACAATGGTGCCGCTGACACGTTATTCCACAGTAAACGGTGTGCCTCTACCTGATCTGGTCAAAATGAAGTGGACTACACAAGAGCGGATTGATGCAATTGTTGAGCGAACCCGTAAGGGCGGCGGTGAAATTGTTGGCTTGCTCGGCAATGGATCAGCTTTTTATGCACCTGCCGAAAGCGCTATTGAAATGGCTAAGTCTTATTTGCGTGATAAAAAACGTATCTTGCCTTGTGCCGTGCGTCTGTCTGGGCAAATCGCAGGCGTTCGAGGATTATATGTAGGCGCGCCGGCCATGATTGGTGCCAAGGGTATCGAGAAAGTCATGAATATCCGTCTGAAAGCTGATGAGCGGGAAATGTTTATGAATTCTGTGGCGGCTGTTGAGAAATTGATCGCAGAATGTCAGGAAATGGATCCAGACCTTAAAGATTAAAGCTTTGCTATAAATCAAAATAAAACCCGCGCCGGGGAAGCCTCAGCGCGGGTTTTGTCGTTCATGCGTGAACAATTCTGTTTAGAAGCGAGCCTTTAGACCAATATTTACTGCGTGCGCTTCAGTTTGGTCGTTAGAGACGTTTTGAGGGTTTACAAACGGGATGAACCCTTTGTTGTAAACATACTCAACCCCCAGATCGAGATAGGGTGATACTGGATATTCCAGACCCAGAACGTGCTGCTGATTTTTCTTCCAGCTTGTTGGCTGGAATGTCACGGAGCTCACGCCTTGGAAATCATCGCCAATATTACCCCATGAACCAACGGCTGAGACAGCCAGGCGTTTGCCATTAGGCAGCATTGGTTTAACTCTAGCTTGGGCCGTAATAACGTCCATGCGCTGATCAAAATTAATATTGTCCAGATCATTCGGAGATCCGGCTGGGTCAATGAGGTAAGCAGGATCAACAAATCCATCGGCATCTTGGGGGATAGCTGCTGCCCATGGTTCTAGTGTTGTGCTATACTCAACCATAGCATCAAAGAAGTCACTGTTATATTCAGCAAATGCCGTAACGGCGCTATTGCGATATTCAATGAAATTAGCGGGCGGTGTGCCTTCTTCGATCTGTCGGAATGTGTGAGCTGTCCAGTTGTTACGATAAATCGTATCATGCAGATAGCCACCGCCTATTGTGAAGGCTTTGGAGCCGCCTAGTAGGAACTCTTTTTCGGCATTAACAGCAAAGTTTTGAATATTGTTGTTTTCAGCTGCATAGGCCACGCGAAGCTGGCGTCCGCCAGAGAAAGCTGAGGCGCTAAGCTTAAACCCGTCTTTATAGTAACCAAGTTCAAGAACCGGTTGATCAGACTGTGCCCAGAAATAATGTTGCGCTTCGGTGTGGGTGAACGGATTATATCCGTCAAAGTTACCAAAATCGATCGTCTTGCGGCCAAAGGCGGCATAGAATGGCATTTTTTCCAGATTACCGAGAACCACAAAAGCTTTGCGAAGCTGCAATTCATCCTGATCACCCGCAAAATTGGTTTCTGAATATTCCGGCTGCATATAAACTGTTGTCCAGTCACCAAACGTACCGGTGAATGCCAGAGCGGCATTGTTGATAGCAAATACGCCGGCTTCTCGGTCTGTGCCCTGAGAGAAGAAGGGGAAACGTGATAAGATCGGGAATTGCCCGGCCGTATCTGTTTTCTGCCACATATAAGCGCCCTTAAGCCCGCCACTGATTGTCAAAGAGTTTTTCGGCAGAACGCCTGTTGCGCGATTGACCAAAAGCGTTACAGATTTGCCAGTTGTGTTTTCCTGCCAGTCCAGCATGTCTGCAGCATGGTAAGGGTTGGTTTGAATTGTGACCCCGCCAACATTCATATGGCGGGTCAGGTCGTTATGAAAACGGTTAGCCGCTGCCGGATTATATGAGACGCCTGTAGTGCCTGCTAATCCGCGCAAACCAAGACTATTCGTATTGGATGCTACATATGTGTAACCGCTATCCTGCACGTTGTAATGCAGGGATGGCGTTTGTTGTGCTTGATATTGTTGTTGCAAACGCTTGGCCTGCCAAGACGGTGCTTGCTGAGCATCGGAATGAACATAATCACTGTCTACGCCTTCATATTCCACTGGGAAAAAGCCCCGCAGACCGCCGCTATTATGTTTCGCAGTAACCGGCAATGTGATTACAAGTGTGGCTGCCCCTGCCAAAAGTGTATATTTCATTGGATTTTTCATGGTTTATCCCTGTTTCTATCCCTTTATTCTTAAGCGGCTATGCACTGCGGACATCGTCCACATCCACGCCGTGTTCTCTAACCTTGCGGTAAAGTGTTGAGCGGCCAATTCCCAATCGGCGCGCGATTTCAGACATATGTCCGCTGTAATTCTCAATGGCGAATTCAATGAGATCGCGCTCGATTTCTTCGAGTGTTCGTAAGTGACCATCGCGATCTAAAAAGCGAACTTTTTCGTCATCTTCAGTTTCTTGAGGTTTAGTGAGCAAGGCCGAGAAACCGCCTTCTGCCTTTGTTGTAAATTCAGGGAGTTCTCCTGAGATCTGCGGAAAGTCCTGAGGCTTAAGCATATGTCCATCAGACAAGATCATGGCTCTGAAAATTGCATTCTCAAGCTGGCGAACATTGCCGGGCCAATTATAAGCTTTGAGCATATCCAGAGTTTCATGATTGGCCCCGTTGATGCTCATGCGCTCTTGGGCATTGAAACGCTTTATGAAA
Organism: Hellea sp.; assembly: GCA_020627655.1. Classification (GTDB taxonomy): domain Bacteria; phylum Pseudomonadota; class Alphaproteobacteria; order Caulobacterales; family Maricaulaceae; genus JACOMS01. Next base: position 15,980 of record JAHDGM010000023.1, on the reverse strand, counting down.
TGCTCAAGCAGTGCCGGAATATCTTCGTGGCGTTCACGCAGTGCCGGTACTTGAATTGGAAAGACGTTAAGACGGTAATAAAGGTCTTCTCGGAAAGTTCCTTGACGTACGGCTTCGGCCAAATCACGGTTGGTTGCAGAAACGATTCTGACATCAACCGCTACGGGGCGTTTCGATCCGATTGGGTCAACTTCGCCTTCTTGTAAAACCCGTAAAAGCTTAACTTGCATATCTAGCGGCAGTTCACCGACTTCATCAAGAAATAATGTGCCTGTATTCGCTTCTTGGAATTTGCCTAAATGTTTAGCATTTGCGCCGGTAAATGAACCTTTTTCATGTCCAAATAGAATGCTTTCAACAAGGTTTTCAGGAATTGCGCCGCAGTTCACTGTTACAAATGCACGGTCAGACCGTTCAGATGCCCCCTGGATTGCGCGGGCGATGACTTCTTTACCAACCCCGGACTCGCCTGTGATTAAAATAGGGATATTGGCTTTTGCGCCGCGTTCGCCCATAGCGACCACACTGCGCATGGATGACGCGCTTCCGACAAGATCGTTAAAAGTCAAATTGCCTTGAGAGGTTTTCTTCAGGCGTGTGACTTCACCGACAAGCGTGTTAAGTTCCAGAGCATTGCGTATAGATACGACTATACGCTCGGGGCTGGCTGGTTTTACAATAAAATCACGCGCGCCCAATTGCATTGCATTGACCACTGTGTCGATGCTGCCTTTGCCGGTCAGGACAATGACCGGGAGTTCCGAGCGCTTTTCTGAAATAGATCTTAGTGTTTCCATGCCGTCCAGACCCGGCATGATCAGGTCGAGCAGAACTACATGAATATTATGGCCATCGGCACCAAATATCATGGATAGGGCAGAATCACCGCTATCGGCTTGGAGTGTCGAGAATCCGCTTTTTTCGACAACGGCCTGTATAAGGCGGCGTTGAGTCGGATCATCATCAACGATGAGTACCGTTTTTCCCATAATCATTCACCATATTCTGGGCTTTTGTGGCCCATTGCCGGATTTTCCGGTCATTTAAGCGTCGCAATATGGGACAAATGAGTAAAAATGCTCTTAAGACGGCTCAGAAAATTAGGAACTGCGACGGCTCGACGCTTGAGAGCCTGTAGACGTCGTGATAGAGACGTATTCTGTAACAATAACAGGTTAAGACTTATGGCTGGTTCACACGGTAATTATCATAAAGGCGAAATGGAGGTTTCTGCGCAGCGCGGTACTTTCGACGGGTTTATGAATCTCACAATATATGGCGGTGGATTGCTTGCCCTTATGTTGTTGTTTCCGATTTTAACGGTTGGCGGTGTTAATCTGCATTGGTTGCCAGCTTTAATCATTACAGTCGTAGTCGGTATTTTAATGGGACTTTTCCTTAAATTAAAGGGAACCTGGTATGCGACCGTTATTTTGCTTGGCGGCGTTACAGGCGTTATCTGCGCGATATTCTCTCTTTTTATGAAGTAGACACCCGCTAACGAAACACATATCAAATACAGCGCATGACGTCTCAACCCACACAAAAAGGAAATAAGGGTGAAATTAGCTGTATTGAAGGACGCGGGCGGTGTTGAAGCTCGCGTGGCGGCCACGCCGGAAACGGTAGCTGGCTATATAAAGACTGGTCATACTGTCACCATAACAAAAGGTGCCGGTAAAGCCGCGCATTTCTCAGATCAAGATTATAAAGAGGCTGGCGCAACGCTAGCAGCAACTAATGCGGCTTGTGTCAAAGGTGCTGATCTTGTTCTTTCGATAACCGGTGGAGATAAAAAGCTTCTAACCAGCCTCAAAAAAGGGGCCGGGATCACCGGGGTTCTAAACCCGACCGATAATCCTGATTATGCTGCCGCAGCTGCCAAAGCTGGCGTTACGGCATATGCGATGGAGTATATTCCTCGAATTTCACGGGCGCAGAGTATGGATGTGCTCTCGTCTCAATCTAATCTGTCAGGTTATAGGGCAGTCGTTGAAGCAGGAACAATTTATGGCCGCGCGTTTCCCATGATGATGACGGCAGCTGGTACGGTGGCACCCGCGAAAGTCTTTATAATGGGCGCAGGCGTTGCAGGCCTGCAAGCCGTAGCGACGGCACGGCGCCTGGGCGCTGTCACGACAGCAACAGACGTTCGTCCAGCAGCTAAGGAACAGGTGGCTTCTTTAGGCGCTAAGTTTATCGCCGTTGAAAATGAAGAATTTAAAGAGGCTGAAACAGCCGGCGGATATGCCAAACAAATGTCCGCAGAATATCAAAAGCTGCAGGCCGAACTCACGGCGTCTCATATAGCGAAACAAGATATTGTCATTACCACAGCTCTTATTCCGGGCCGCCCCGCGCCGCGTTTGATTGATAAGGCCATGGTCGCAAGCATGCGCGCGGGTTCTGTGATTGTTGATATGGCGGTCGAGCGTGGCGGGAATGTTGAAGGTGCTAAACCGGGCGAAATTGTTGAAACAAAAAACGGTGTCAAAATTGTCGGCTTGCTGAACTGGCCAAGCCGCATGGCATCTGATGCTTCTAATATGTATGCGCGCAATTTGAAAAATTTATTGCCACTACTGACCGGCGAAGACGGGGCTTATGCGCCTGATTGGGACGATGAAATCGTCAAAGGCTGTGCTTTAACCAAAGACGGCGAAATCATTCACGAACGCCTGAAGGCTTAGGCCCAAAGACATATAGGAGAGAGATATGCTATCTATGCTTATATTGGCCGGAGGCGGGGCCGTTAGTCCCGTTGTGTTTCAATTCGCGATTTTCATACTGGCTATTTTTGTCGGCTATTATGTTGTGTGGTCTGTAACACCAGCTTTGCATACTCCGCTCATGGCTGTCACAAATGCGATCTCCTCAGTTATTGTTGTGGGCGCATTAATTGCGGTCGCTGCTGGGGTAGGTAGTGGATCAGGCATATCCACTTGGGCCGGCGCAGTTGCTGCGGCGCTCTGTGCTGTCAATATTTTTGGCGGCTTTTTGGTTACGCAGCGCATGCTCGCCATGTATAAAAAGAAACAGAAATAGGGGGCGGCTATGACTTTATCAGCAAATCTGGCCGCTGGCCTTTATATTGTTTCTGCAGTCCTGTTTATTCTAGCGCTTCGCGGACTTTCATCACCAGAGACATCCAGGCGAGGGAACCTGTTCGGTATGATCGGCATGGCGATTGCCATTGTGACAACGCTATTGGTTATCGGCGTTGGCGGTAAATCAGCGGCGCTGATTGGCGGCGGGTTAGCTCTTGGCGGGATTGCCGGCGCGATTATAGCCCGTAAAATTCCTATGACAGACATGCCCCAATTAGTGGCCGCTTTCCACTCCTTGGTTGGATTGGCGGCTGTACTTGTTGCTGTGGCGGCATTTTACAGCCCGGATGCGTTTGGGATCATGCAGGACGGCATCATTAAAGGGTATAGCCTATTAGAACTCTCATTGGGGGCCGCTATCGGCGCTATAACCTTTACAGGCTCTGTAATTGCGTTTGCAAAACTCAATGGCAACATGTCCGGTTCGCCTATCTTATTGCCGGGGAGGCATATTCTCAATCTGGCATTGGCCCTCGGGGTAGCGGTGCTTATCGGCATGCTTATGAAATCCGGCGGAACTGATCCCCGCTTAATGTGGGGAATCATCATCCTTACACTGATTTTAGGTGTCACGCTTATCATCCCGATTGGCGGCGCGGATATGCCCGTCGTCGTTTCCATGTTGAACTCATATTCAGGCTGGGCTGCGGCAGCGCTTGGATTTACACTGGGAAATCTAGCCCTAATTATTACAGGGGCTCTTGTAGGCTCATCCGGTGCCATTTTGTCTTACATAATGTGTAAGGGCATGAACCGAGGGTTTCTCTCGGTCATATTGGGTGGCTTTGGGGCCGATGCGGCTGCGGCTGCATCTGGGGATCGTGAAGAACGACCTGTCAAGCGAGGCAGCGCGGAAGATGCGGCTTTTATTATGAAAAATGCCTCAAAAGTCATTATTGTTCCTGGATATGGTCTTGCAGTGGCACAGGCCCAGCACGCGACTCGCGAAATGGCAGATGCTCTAAAGGAAGAAGGTGTTGACGTAGCCTATGCGATCCATCCTGTGGCCGGCCGTATGCCAGGGCATATGAATGTTTTGCTGGCTGAGGCTAATGTTCCTTACGACGAAGTGTTTGAGCTAGAGGATATAAATTCCGAATTCGCAAATGCAGATGTGGCATTTGTAATTGGGGCGAATGACGTGACCAATCCTGCGGCTAAAACAGATCCATCGTCTCCCATTGCCGGCATGCCCATTCTGGATGTCGATAAGGCAAGTACAGTTCTGTTTGTGAAGCGGTCATTGTCGCCAGGTTATGCGGGTATAGATAATGACCTCTTCTACGCAGATAATACAATGATGCTGTTGTCTGATGCTAAGAAAATGGTCGAAGAAATTATCAAATCTTTGTAGGGTATTTTTAATCTATTTACCCGATAGATTTGGGGTATGTGGCGCTTGATTTTAAAGTCCGGAATTATGCTGCTCTGTCTATACGGCATAGCCTTGCTGGCTCTTTTCCTGCTTCAGCGTAAATTTATGTATATCCCCCCATCCGACTATGTCGGACCAGATGATCTATCACCTGCAATGCAGGAGGTTGTCGTTACAACGCCGCTAGGCGATAAGGTCACTGCGTGGTGGCATGCGCCGGATAATGATGCGCCGATTGTTATGTTCTTTCACGGTAATGGTTCGGGCGTATATTATGGCCATGAAATCTATAATGACCTGATTGGTGCGGGATTTGGTGTCTTAGGAGCAAGTTATCCGGGCTATCCGGGGGCTAGCGGCAAGCCTACGCAAGAAGCAATAGTTTCGGCCGCTGAAGCTCAGTTCGATTTTGTTCGTGAGCAGAATGGGACATCCGAAATTTATGTCTACGGGACATCGCTTGGCGCAGGTGTGAGTAGTCAATTGGCATCAAGTCGTGATGTTTCTAGGCTTGTGCTTGAAGCGCCGTTTTATTCTATGGAAGACATGGCCGCGCGGCGTATGCCCATTTTTGCCTTCTCGTCTCTGGTGCGTGACAAATACCGAAGCCATGAGGCGCTTGAAGGTTTAGATATTCCAGTTCTCTGGCTTCACGGGACTAAGGATAGAGTGGTCCCCATTCGGCAAGGCCAGAAACTATATGACAGCTATGATGGCCCAAAATTCAAATTGATTGTCAATAATGGCAGCCATGTTGATGTTTGGGGTAAGGGTGGGCGTAAGCGTATTATTGGGTTTTTAAAGAGGTAACCTTATCGCCTAAAAGGTAACGGGGACCCGCCCCGTTTCTCCCAGCCTGATCTTGTGAATTGTATATCTGGCATACTTCTAAGGATAGGCATCCACACCCAATGCATCCTGTTAATTTATCCCGTAATTGGGTGAGGCCAAGGATGCGGGCTTCAATATCTTTTTGAAAACTTAGGCTTATGCGCTCCCAATCTTGTTTCGTTGGTGTCCGTCCTTGGGGCAGGTTGTTTAATTGAGCGGCGATTTCGGTCAGGGAAAAACCTAATTTTTGAGCGATAATTATAAACGAAACACGCCTGATATCTGATGCAAGGAACACGCGCTGGCCACCTGAGTTTCGCTGGGACGTGATCAAGCCCTTTTCCTCGTAAAACCGCAGAGCGGATACGGCGACGCCCGTTCTCTCGGCGACTTTTCCAATGAGATAGCCTTTCATAATTTCTCCAAAAAAGTGCTTGACCTCAAGTTAACTTGAGGTCGTAGCGTGTTTTTATGTCAAAAGCAAATGGAGCATGAAATGACTATTGCACGCCTAGAGCATGTGAACGTAACCGTTTCCAATCCTGAGAAGACGGCTAATTTATTATGTCATATCTTTGACTGGAAATTTCGTTGGAGCGGTCCCAGTAAGAATGGTGGAACGACTTACCATGTTGGCAATGACGATTGTTACATTGCTTTTTATACGCATGAGAGTTCAAAACGTGAGATAATCGGCAGTACACAGCTTATCAATGGGCTCAACCATATCGCGATTACGGTCGATAATATTCAAAAAACGGAAGATCGTGTGAAGTCACTCGGATTCAAGCCGCATAATCACGGAGATTATGAGCCCGGGCACCGATTCTACTTCCATGATCATGATGGTATTGAATATGAAGTTGTTTCTTATGTTTCAGGGTTTGCGAAAGCGTTGGCAGAAATTGCCGAAGCCGGAATTGCAAGGCGTTGATCTGATAGGTTATTCGAAAGCTAAGATCTATTGCGGGGTCAGGATAAACAGGCCTCTTTGAATGTCGCTAACGATGATGTTCCCGCTGGCAAAATAGGGGTAAACACTCCAGGCTCCGTCATAGGTTGCTGCATCACTTTCAGGATGTGTGTCAAAAAATGCTGTTTCCGTGAATGTATCCGATGCTAGTCCGGTGAACTCTAAAAGTTGTAATCCTGCTGTATAATTGGCCTCATAAACTTTGGTATCAATAATGTAGAGATTGTGATCAATTGAAGCTTTCGTGCCCCGGTGGGTATAGAGATAGACGGGATTATCCAAATCCAGCATATCGATCACAATCGTACCCGTATTCACGTTTTGACTGGTTTCGTCCGTTTCGTCATTGACGATAAGGTAGCGCTGTGTGTCATCAAGCCAGGCCTGATGTGTGTATCCAAGGTTAGGGTAGGAGATGTTTGAAACTGTTATCGGATTGGAGCTATCCGTTACATCAGTCACGCCAATGCTTGATGCATTTGAACCAATACAAATATCTTTACCGACATAATCAGGATCCGGACCTGAATAAGAAAGGCATTGGGCGTCATGCGTTTCAGGTTGGTCATTATGGCAGGCTTTGAACACCGGAGTAGTTGGCGTAGTTATATCGACAATATGCAAGCCTTCGTCACACGTATTCGACCCTACTATATAAGCATGTCCGTTATTTTCATTGATGGCTACATTGTGTGAGCTAGTGACCTCTGTATAACGGGCATCGGCTGTAAAATTCCGGCCGTCAGTGACGCCGCGCAATTTCGTGAGATCAAATATCTGCATGCCGTGATCATTAGATCGATCGGCAACAATAAAGGCATAATTATTGTAGGTTTTAATATCTCGCCATGGGGAGGCGATGGTTGCGGTAGGCAGACGGCCGACAAAAACCGGATTTTGAGGGTCTGTAATACGGACGAAAGCTGTTCCGTCAGTTTGTCCCATCAGGGCATATTCGTCACCGTTTGCCGGGTCAGTCCATCCCCAAATGTCATTTCCTGTCGTTCCGCCCATATCTTCATTAGGGACGCGCTTGGCTAAGTTGAAGCCATTGCAGTCAAAACCATCTGCCTTACCATTAGTGCAGGTTGCGGGTCCAACACTCGAGCTTGAGGTTGGCGGGGTAGTGGGCGGGGCAGGAGTTGGCTGTACTGTCGACGTGGTGGATGAACCGCTACCGCCGCAGGCGGTGACTATTAAGCCAGATAAACAAAGGGAAAGGGTAAGTAAAAATGTGTTTTTCATGCGCGTCTCTTTTGTCATAGGCTAACAAATCAAACTAGTTTTGTCATGATCTCTATTTTGCACATTTCACACAAAGCGGTACAGCTGGATCCAGTTTGATCCGCTTTGTGCCAATGGCCTCGTCACATTTCACGCAAAATCCATAATCATCATTCTTGAGACGCTCCAATGCCGCGTCGATGCGAACAATCTGATTACGTCTGTTTTGTTCTTGGGCCATATGCATGGCTTGAACTTGGAGACTATCCATTCGAGATAGTCTTCCGACGCTTTGTTGATCAAGTTTTACAGGCTTGCGGTTCTCAGACGCTGAGGAACTTAAGTTCTCAAGATCGGCTTTCAACTTATTTAATGTTGTCCGGACAGTATTTTCATCCAATTCCATGATTTTTTTGTAGCAAATTTAACGTTGTATGTGCAATCTACATCAAATTCAAAAAATGCGACTTCCATGACAATTACACCTCTATCCATACAAAATGTTTCAAAATTCTTTGCGGGAAAAACCGCCGTTGATGATGTCTCCTTTGATGTAAATCCCGGTGAAATTATAGGTTTTTTAGGCCCCAACGGAGCCGGTAAAACCACGACTATCCGTATGGCGCTTGGACTTATCAAGCCGGATGAGGGAAGTGTTAAGCTGTTTGGCCATGCTCCAGGGGCTCATGCTTTTGGCCGGGTTGCATTTTTGCCAGAAGAGCGCGGCCTTTATAAAAAACAAACTGCGCGCGAAACAATTGCTCATATGGCACGACTAAACGGTATGAAGGGCAAAGACGCTTTTCCTTTGGCGGACAAATTATTGGATCGATATGGATTATCAGAAGCAAAGCGTAAAAAGAACAAAGACATGTCAAAGGGTATGGCTCAGAAGGTACAATTGCTGGCTGCTATCGCCCATGACCCTGAGTTTTACATTCTGGACGAGCCTTTTTCAGGTTTAGATCCTGTCAATCAACAAGTGCTCGAAAATATGGTCCGCGAAATTGCCGAACGTGGTCGAACGATTATTTTTTCTACCCATGTTATGGAGCACGCAGAACGTCTTTGTGATCGGATCATTCTGATATCAGGTGGCCGAAAGGTTTTTGACGGGTCGACGGATGAAGCCCTCGCGCAAGCTCCAAGGCGTATGGTTATTGGTTCTGAAGATAGCCGGTTAAGAGAGGCTGTTAGCCCCTTTGCCGATCATATTGAAGATCGGGAAGACGGGGGCCTAACGCTGTTTCTTAAACGAGAAGCTGATAGTCATGAAATTCTTGAAAAATGTGTCGGGGCGAAAATAAAACTGGCCCGGTTTGAGCCGAGAAACCCCACGCTCCACGAAGCTTTTGTGGCTTTAGTTGGCCATGATGAAGCTGCGAAAATGGATGAGGAAGTTTTATAATGGTTTCTTTACCTCAATTAGACATGCGCCGCGTATATCTGATCGCGCGCCGGGATTTTCTGGGTTACGTCAAAACCTGGGGGTTTTGGTTATCATTTTTTATGCCCTTTGTATTTGGGTTTATGGGCTTCTTTATGTCGGGGGCTATCGATAAAATCGAGCCGACGCGCTACGAAACAATTCTTGATGAAACAGGGCAATACGCCCAGCCAATTCTTGACCTTAAGGCAGAACGCCAAAAAAAGATCGAATGGAAAGCCATTGAGACTGTATTAGAGTTCACCAATATGTCTGAGGAAGGGATAGCGGGTTATAAAACTCGGTATGAATCCGAAGGTATTGAAGGTCTGTTGAGTGATTTTGAGGGCGCTCTTCCGAGTAGTCAAATCGATAAAATTAAGAACTCGGCACAAGGGAATACCCGGTTTGTTGATCCACCAAACACAGACCTGGAAGTTCTAAAAGACTATTTGAAAGGTGACACTACACTTGTAATTGACGGTGAGTCTCAAAAGCTCAACGGAGTCCTTCATATTTATGAACATGAAGGAAAAGCCAAAGCTGATTATTGGTCCGGAAATGTCAACAGTAAATATGTGCAACGTCTGGCGGAGGATTATTTCGAGGACAAAGCCGAACAAGAATATTTAGCGTCTGGCGGATTGTCGAAAGACGGCCTGACACAAGCTAAAAAAGGAACAACTTCCATTCAGGCTTTTGACCCTAATAAATCTGCTGATGATGGGCAGGCAGTGACCAAAGCGGATAAAATTCCGCTCATTGTTGCAGCCGTAGCCAGCGGGATATTGTGGCTGACCATTTTCTCCGGGGCTTATATGCTGCTTACGTCCATGCTTGAGGAAAAGTTGAACAAGCTCATGGAAATGATGCTGGCGACGACCCGGTTTTCAGAAGTGATTTTTGGAAAACTTCTAGGGGTCGCAGCGCTGACTATTACGGCCATGCTGCCTTATATCGCCATAGGGATATTTGCGGCCATATTATATGTGGTGCAAGGTCCGCCGGAATTCATGACGCAGTTCAAAGCGTCGATTACGCCTAAGCTTATCATTTTCTTCTTTGTATTTTTAATTTTAGGCTATGTTTTTTATGGCGCTCTATTTATCGCTCTGGGCTCTTTGGCGGAATCTATGCAGGACGCTCAAACTTTAACAACGCCGATTATGATAGTGCTGACAGCCTGTATCCTTGTCGTGCCTATGGCATTTGAATCGCCAGATTCACCCTTACTGACATTCGCGGCTTGGTTTCCGCTAAGCGCTCCATTTGCCGCCATTGCCAGGTTGCCAATGGATCCGCCTTGGTGGGAGTTGGCATTATCGGCTTTTTTCCTGTTCTTATTGTCTATAGGAGTCGTTGCGCTTGCAGGAAGGATTTTCCGCTATGGTGTTCTGTCAGGTTCTGGGGTTAAGGGCGTTACAGACTGGATTAAGCGCGTGATTTTTCGTCGCAAAGTGAAAGCGTGACCCGGACATAGAAAAAGCCTATACTGCCTCATGGCAATTGTTCAGGATAGCCCGTCCCATCAGGCCCGCCTTGATATTCTTAAGGCGGCACTAAAGCATGTTCCCTTTGAGGGGTGGACGGCTAAGACACTTAAGATGGCCGTTAAGGATACTGACCTGCCAAAAGGATCTGATGCACTATATTTCCCAGGCGGGGCATTAGAGCTTATTCGGTTTTGGGCAGAGACCGCCGATACTGAAGCTAGCGAGCAGATATCGGCCAAAGGTCTCCATAATATGCGGATCAGAGACAAGATCACAGAATCAGCTTGGCTGCGACTACAGGCTATGGCTGGACACGAAGAAGCTGCGCGCCGTGCCATCGCCCGGCTAAGTCTGCCGGATGCTATAGGTCAGGGACCAAAACAGCTGTGGGCCAGTGCTGACATGATCTGGCGAGCTATCGGCGATACCAGTACGGATGTAAACTTTTATTCAAAACGGACCATATTAGCGGGTGTTATAGGCTCGACAATAATGTCCTATCTCTCTGATGACACACCGGGCAAATCCCGCTCCAGGACATTCCTGGAATCCCGTATTGAAAACGTTATGCAATTCGAAAAGGCTAAACTCGCCTTCCGCAAGCGCCGCGAGACCTGGCCAGACCCAGCAGGATTTCTAGGCCGGGTCCGTTATGGTCGAAGACGCAGGCGTTATCGTTAAAATTGCTATGCTAATCTTTAAGTATTCGATTGACGTGCCCCATTTTGCGGCCCGCTCTAACTTCAGTTTTCCCATATAAATGTATTTTGACATTTGGATCAGCGGCAAGTTCAGCCCATTCTAAAAGGTCTTCGCCAAGCAGGTTGGTCATTTCCGTTTTGTGGATGGGCATGCTGTTCCCCAGTGGCCAGCCAGTAATGGCTCGAATATGCATTTCAAATTGATCTGTGCACCCGGCATCCTGTGTCCAATGTCCGGAATTATGGACTCTCGGCGCAATCTCATTGACCAGTAGATCGCCATTAGAAAGTTGAAAAAATTCAACGGCCAGGACACCTACATAGTCAAGAGCTTCAAGAATTTTCGTAGCATGTTTTTGTGCTTGCCCATCATCATTAGGCGCCGGGCAAACACTACGATGCAGAATGTGGTTGCGATGTTCGTTTTCTATTAATGGGTAAGTCACTATTTCACCCTGCGTATTTCGAGCGGCTATAATAGAGACTTCACGGGTAAATGGGATGAATTTTTCGGCAACGCAGGCGACGTCACCAAGTTCGGAATAGGCTGCGATAGCTTCAGCGTCTGTTTCAACAATCCGCTGTCCTTTGCCATCATAACCCATGCGCCTTGTTTTAATAACCACCTTTTCGTTCAGGCTTTTCAAAGCGCGTTTCGCATCATATCCATTGTTGACCTCTTTATAAGGCGCAACCGGGACTTCAGCCTGCCGGCTAATGAAGTCTTTTTCGGTTAGCCGGTCCTGGGCTGTTTCCAGGGCTTTGATGGGTGGGTGTATCGGTGCAAAAATAGCGACGGTCTTGGCCGTTTGGGTGGGAACATTTTCAAACTCATAGGTGATGACGTCAACCTGCCGGGCAAATGTTTTGAGGGCCTCAACATCGTCATAATTACCTATAACTGTTTTCGCGGCGACTTGGGCTGCTGGAGACCCTGCTTCGGGTGTATAAATATGCGTAACAAAACCCAGACGGGCAGCCGCTAAAGCGAGCATGCGGCCAAGCTGACCGCCGCCCAGAATACCTATGACTGATCCGGGTGGTAAGGAGTTCGAATGATGATGCGTCATGATTTTCTTGGGTTTTTACTAACCGATTCTGTTTGTTTTCTGCGCCATGCTTCAAGTCGGCCTGATAGGGGTTTATCTGACAATGATAAAATGGAAGCTGCCAAGAGAGCCGCATTTTTTGCCCCCGAGTTTCCAATCGCCAGCGTTCCAACTGGTACGCCGCCGGGCATTTGGGCGATAGATAATAAGCTATCCAGGCCTGATAAGGCTTTGCTTTGAACTGGAACCCCTAAAACAGGTAAGGTAGTCATGGCCGCAACCATTCCAGGTAGATGTGCTGCGCCGCCGGCGCCTGCAATAATGACTTGATAACCAGCTTCTTTTGCGGTTTTGGCGAACTCAAACATTCGGTCGGGTGTTCGATGCGCTGAAACGACCTTTGCTTCATAGTCGATTTCAAGTTCATCTAATATTGCGGCGGCATGTTCCATTGTAGGCCAATCGGATGTTGACCCCATAATAATGGCAATTGGTGCTGACTTGGCCATAGCTCTCCTAAATTCCTTTAAGTGTCAGGAAAGCGCGGCAATTTAAGCCATAGTCCTGTCAGGTCAAACAAAATAATCGTTGTTTTAGAAAATGTTTTTTAACCGGCTCCTGATAGAAACGCATGTTAAGGGTGCGTATCAAGGGGGGATAATCCAATGGGTTCCAGTGGGTTTAATGAAAAAAATGATCTACGACCTGCGTATCTTGATGAGAAAGATAGGCTAAGGGAAGAAATATCCCGGCTGAAAATCTATATCAAAGAACTTGAACAGGCAGCAGATTCAGATCCTTTAATTCCTGTATATAACCGCCGGGCATTTATTCGTGAACTAGCGAGGGCTCAGACATTGGAGGTTCGCTATAATATCCCAACGAGCATAATATTTTTTGATCTCAACAACTTTAAAGAGGTAAATGATCGTTACGGTCATGCTATAGGTGATGACCTTCTGGTGGAGATTGGGTATAGCCTGCAAAGTAACGTCAGGGATTGTGATCTGGTTGCCCGTCTAGGGGGGGATGAAATCGGAGTGCTTTTGTTCAAAACCGATGAGGAAATAGGCCGTCAAAGAGCGGCCATGCTTGCAGATGTAGTCAAGACTGTTGAGATCAATATGCCTACGAATATCGTCAGTGTATCTGCATCCTGGGGCGTTTCTGCGGTCAAGCCTGATGTAAGTCCTGAGCACCTTTTATCTGAGGCTGACGCTGATATGTTCAGAAATAAGCGGATTTATCAAGCCAGCCTATCCCGAGTGATGCCTCAAGTTATCTCATAATGATTATGCGATAATGTCTGGTGTGAGCTGATTTTCCAAAAAAACAATCTGGTCTTTAATAGACAATTTGATTTTTTTCATACGTCGTATTTTTAATACATCAACAACGCTGTTCTCTTCGGATGCCTTTATTTCCGTATCAATGCGCCGATGTTCTTTTTTCAAATCACCCAGTAGTTCCTGCATCGCGGCAATATCCACTTCGGAATCATCATTGTCTTCAACATCTGCAGGCGTATCTTCATTCATGAGGGGTATATATAGGGTGTTGGAATGTACTGCAATGTTACATTTCTCCTATGAGGTGACTCAACGCTGATTTTGTGATATGGGTTGCCGCATAATGAAAATACAAGGAGGATAGAGTGGCAGCGACAGCGCATTTGAAAGAACTTGAAAACAAACACGCTAATCTAGAGCAACGGATTAAAAAAGAACTGAAAAGTCCTCATCCCGATACGCTCCTTCTCTCTAACCTTAAAAAGAAAAAACTATTCCTCAAAGACCGAATATTCGCCGCCCAATCGTAAGAAGGGCGCGTAAGTACTATATTTTTGCTCTGACTTGGGGTAATTGACCTCCTCACATCTTTGAGGGGGAGTGAATGGATCATCGCGTAGTTATTGTTACCGGAGGTGCCAAAGGTATCGGGCTTGCCTGCGCGCGGCGCTTTCTGAAAGATGGCTGTTCGGTTGTGATTGCTGATCATGATGAGGAGGCTGGTCGAAGGGCTCTCTCAGAACTTGAAGCTTTTAATGACCGTGTAAGGTTTTTTGCCTGTGATGTAGCTGAAAAACTCTCTGTTCATAATTTGGTCGCAGAAACTCTAGGAGCCTTCGGGCGTATTGATGTTTTACTCAATAATGCCGGCATCGCGCTTAAAGGAGGTGTTCTGGATTTAGATGACGGAGATTTTGACCGCGTCATTGCAGTTAACCTGCGCGGTGCATTCCTGGTGTCAAAAGCTGTCGTAAAGCATATGGTCGAGGAAATAGAAAACCGTGATGATAGATCGCGCTTGACGGATCGTCCTTATGCAATCGTCAACATGTCATCTATTAATGATGAAGTCGCTATTCCGGATTATTTAGCCTACACCATATCCAAAGGCGGGTTACGCCAAATGACAAAAGCTATGGCGCTGGAATTGGCCCCCTATGGAATTCGCGTAAATGGTATAGGTCCCGGCAGCGTAAAAACGGATATGCTTAAAGGTGTTGTCGGGGATGAAAAGGCGTTGGGCAAAATACATGCTCGCACACCGCTAGGCAGGATTGCCCATCCAGATGAAATTGCCAGCGTCGCGGCATTTCTTAGCTCAGAAGAGGCCAGTTATATAACCGGCCAGATAATTTATGCTGATGGCGGGCGTCTGGCACTCAATTACACCATGGACCCCGCCGATTTAGATAACACAGAAACTTAGCTATCTGATGGTTTAAAGAGGCTTTCCAATGTGTGCTCAGTTTTGGGCGCCTCTTCTGGAGCTTGTGGCACTGTCTCATCAACAGGCTTTAGAGTTTCGCCCGGATTCTCCTGTGCAAGTTTAGCGTCCAGCCGTGCTTTTTTCTCCGCGGCCTTTTTAACAACAGCATCCAGATCAATCTGCGAGCAGAGACCAAGGGAAACAGGGTCAGTCGGATTGATAGTGCTCATTTTCCAATGTGTTCGCTCACGGATTGCCGTAATGGTTGGCTTAGTGGTGCCAATCAATTTTGAAATCTGAGAATCTGGGACTTCAGGGTGATTGCGAACAAGCCAGGCAATGGCGTCAGGACGATCCTGCCGACGGGATAAAGGTGTGTAGCGCGGCCCTTTTTTGCGTGTTTTCCCGCCTTGAAGCGGGTCATTTTCAAATACAGTGGCTTTGAGGTTGTATTTCGGGTCTTTTTCACCACGTTCAATTTCTTCTCTGGCTAGCTGGCCGTTAGCAATTGGGTCGGCCCCGCGAATTCCGCTCGCAACATCACCATCAGCAATACCTTCGACTTCTAGAATATGCAGGCTGCAAAAGTCAGAAATTTGCTGGAATGTTAGGGCTGTATTATCGATCAACCATACAGCAGTGGCTTTTGGCATTAAAATCTGTGTCATATGCACCTCCTTAGCGCGTCTAGAGGCTTTGAAAAAAAAGACATTAAAAAAACCCGGCTCAGCCGGGTCATTTTTGTGATTCTTCCGCCTCTAGCCGGAAAATTCATCTTCTAAATAGACATTTTCACGGATTTGACAAGGGTAATCCCACAAGTTAGCGAAGTGTGCCTATATCAAACAGTTGATTCAAGCGCAAAACGGGTATGTGAATATGGAAAATCCTAAGGTTGATTTCGCGATAGGCGGAGATCTTTATGGTATCTCCATTCATGAGCTTGAGGAGAGAATTTCTATCCTGGAAGACGAAATAGCTCGCGTTAAGGGGGAGCTTGCGCGAAAAAAACACGATATAAGTGCAGCTGAGGGTTTATTTGGGGGCAAGGGTTGATTGGCCCTTGGCTTGCATACCATTATGCCG
>JAHDGM010000071.1 GCA_020627655.1 Hellea sp. | reverse complement strand
CAAAGTCATGAGCGACTATATATGGGCTTTCCAAATTCCAATGTTGTATAAGCTCAGCAAAAGTTTCGCTCTGAACGTCAAGCGAAACAGTCTGCCCCTCGCACATATCTGATCGCCCATATCCAATGAGATCATAATAATGAACTCGAAACTGACGTTTCAGCTCTGGGATTATTTTTGAAAAAGTAAATGATGACCACGGTGTTCCGTGCACCAAAACGAGAGGTGGTCCGCTGCCTGAAACGCCATACCTTACAATGCCTTCTTGACTTTCGAAGCTATGGCAGAGTTCAGGCAACATATATTCTCATTTTTAACTGATATTACTATCCGGGAAGCTGGCTTTTTTGTCTTCAATATATTTTAAAAGGCGTGCATCGATATCCGGATCAAGTTCAGGCGGTTGATATTCTGCAAGCATGGTCTTGTAGATTTTTTCAGCGCGGTCTTCAGCTGATAATGATCCATCTTCAACCCATTGCTCATAGGAATTATTATCCGCCACATCAGAGCGGTAAAATGCTGTTTGAAAGTTCTTTTGAGTATGCTCACAACCAAGGAAGTGTTGACCCGGACCAACATCTGCCAAAGCATCCAAGGCCTGCCCATTATCAGACATATCTACCCCTTCGGCGAAGACAGCCATCATACCAGCCTGATCTGCATCCATAATGAACTTCTCATATCCCATAGCCAGACCGCCTTCGAGCCAGCCTGCTGTATGCAGCATGAAATTAACTCCAGCCATAAGACCGTTTTGAAGTGTATTTGCGGCTTCATAGGCAGCCTGCGCATCAGGTACTTTTGACGCTGTAAAGCCGCCAGCTGATCGGAACGGAACACCCAAACGGCGTGCTAGGGCCGCGCCCATATTGATGATCAATGAGGCTTCAGGCGTGCCAAATGTGGGAGCTCCGGACTGCATAGACATAGCGGTCACAAAATTCCCGTAAATTACCGGAGAACCTGGCCGGACGATCTGCGCAAGTGCCATGCCTACAAGGCCTTCCGCAAGGCTTTGCGCAGCTACAGCAGCTGCCGTAACAGGCGACATAGCCCCTGCGACCACAAAAGGTGATGGCATGACGGCTTGATTATGTCGCGAGTAATTCTTTAGTGCGCCTAACATAACACTATCGAATGTCATTGGTGAGTTTGCATTGATCAAATTCACCATAGTGCAGTTTTCTTCAACAAAGTCGTCGCCAAAAACAATCTTTGACATCTCAACACTATCAAGAGCCCGTCGAGGTGCTGTCACAGATCCCATAAAGGCTTTATCTGAATATTTGATATGAGAGTAAACCATATCATAGTGCCGTTTATTCACTGGTAGATCCACGGGTTCACAAATTGTACCGCCGCTATGATGAAGGTTCGGCGACATGTAGGCCAGCTTTACAAAGTTGCGGAAATCTTCAATTGTCGCGTAACGTCGACCACCCTCTTTTGAGTACACAAATGGCGGGCCATAGGCAGGCACTAAAACGGTATGCTTCCCGCCGATTTCAACATTATTAGCGGGATTACGAGCATGTTGTGTAAATTGTGCTGGAGCCGATTTCTGAACGATCTCTCGCAGCATGCCACGCGGAAAATAAACCCTCTCGCCTTTAGCCGTAGCGCCGGCTTTGACGAAATACTCGATACTTTCGTTGTCTTCTTTAATATCGATACCGATATCTTGTAGGATTGTATCGGCATTGTGCTCCAGCTGCGCCAGATCAGTATCATTCAATACAGAATATTCCGGAATTTTCCGCGTAATATACGGTTTTCTTGGCGTTGCTGTTGCAGCTCTAACCGCTGCACGCCCTGCGCGGCCTCCGCCTCGTGTTCTTCTGGCCATAATTTTCCCCTTTATGACTGGCGTCTTCTGCGACGCCTTTGTTGACTGCTTTCCTTTGGCGCAGGCGCCGTTGGAAATTTCATGGAATCTACAAAATATTGCTGAAATTTCGGCTCCAGAGCTGTCTCTACTTTTTCTATTTCTCGAACAGCTTGAATTATTTTTTCTCTTTGATCTTGATCAACAAGAGCCATAGCCGCGCCCATGCCAGCTGCGTTTCCTATTGATCTAATGATTTCAGCTGGCGCGCGCGGTACAATGCCAATCTCAGAAACATATTTTGGATCTAGGTGTGTCCCAAAAGCGCCTGCCAACAAAATCTCATCAAACGCTTCACACCCTAATGCTTCAGCCAAAAGCTCTGCGCCAGCATAAAGCGCCGCTTTAGCTAGCTGGACGGCCCTAATATCGGTCTGTTTTATGTAAAGTGGGTTTTCAGGACGGTCGACAAGTAAGTATTTCTGACTCTTCCCTTCATTATCTGGAAGCATACGACCAGACGTATCATCGGAAATAAATAACCCGCCTTGATCCAACAATTCTGCATTTGCCAGCTCAACCATGACCTCAAAAATTCCCGAGCCGCAAATACCGGAAATGGTGAACTCGGATAAGTCATCTTCATCTGATAACCACTCATCATGACCAATAATTTTAAATCGAGATTTTTTGGTGACCGGATCAATACGAACTCGCTCAATAGCGCCAAGACTTGCTCTAACACCGCAGCTGATCTCTGCACCTTCAAGAGCCGGTCCTGTGGGCGACGAGGCAGCGGCTACTTTTCCATTATGTGAAAGGACAATTTCAGCATTCGTGCCGATATCGACCAATAAAACCGAACGGCCTTTCATATTATCCATTTGGGTGAGGTAAGCCGCCGTTGTATCCGCACCTACATGACCGCCTATAAGCGGAAACAATGAAACCTGCGCTGTATCAGCCAGACCTAACTCCAGACGTCCTGCCGGAATATCTATCCAGTCTTTTACAGCTAATGTAAACGGCGCTACGCCCAGCTCCACCGGGTTAGCCCCGATGAGCAAGTGGTGCATGATAGGATTGCCCACACAAATCACGTCGAGCAGCTGGTTATCCCCTAACTCGAGCGCAGCCACAGCATCGGCCAGCATGGATTTTATTTGGCTACGTATGGCTTCGGTGAGTTTCACCTCACCGCCCTTATTCATCATGATATAAGACACACGGCTCATGAGGTCTTCGCCATATCGAATTTGCGGATTCATAGCGGCTTTTTCATAAACCGGCTGACCTGTTGCCAGATTAAAAACGTACATAGCGACTGATGTTGAGCCAACATCTATGGCCGCGCCGTAAAGATCAAATGGTGATGGGGGCCATACATCGATAATCGTATCCCCATTACGAACAACAGTGATCACCGTCCTGTCATGTTCCCTCAATATGTCTTGCAGCTTTATCAATATCCGATGAGATGGCCTAACCGTCAGCCCATGGTTCTTTTTGAGGAGTGCAACTAAAGTCTCACCGTCACTAGGATTATCTTCGAGTGTGGGGACAGGCATCTGCACCATATGTAAGGTGATTGCGGGGTTAACCGGCACATCGATAGGCGTACTTTTCTTTTGAATTGAGCTCTCAGCCTCACGCGCATCACTTGGCACTTCAACAACCAAATCACCCTTAATCTTTGCGCGGCATGCAAGGCGACGTGAATCTGATAATTCACCGTCATGAATAGCTTTTTTCTCAGTTGGACTTAGCTTTCCGACATTCTCAGCGAGAACATTGACGTTAAACTTAGCGTGCTTGCCGGTGTCGATTTCACATTGGCAGCGTTTACACAGCCCCTTGCCCCCGCAAATAGATTGAATATCCACGCCGTTATTCAGGGCGACGTCGTAAACTGTTTGTCCATTCCTTGCTTCAGCCCGAATACCGGACGGCGTGAATATGACGGTGTGATTCCCCATAAACCTATCGCGTACCTCTATCCGGATAACCCTCATATTGAGGAAGGCCATCTGTTATCTCGTAATGCGCAGGCTTTTCTTCCACATAGATGTGACCTTTGACTTCAAGCTTTGAAGTATCATCGACGCAGCCAGTCAAAACTGACATGCTGTCACTCCCATGCATATCCCAGAACATATAGCATCCACATTGCCTGCAATGCCCGGATTTGGATTTTTCAGAGATTGGAAGCCAGTTCACATCGCCACTAATCTTGAGATTATCTCGCTTAACGCCTGCGGCAGAAATATACAGGCCCGTGAGTTTTTGGCACTGCTTACAATGGCAATACCAAATATCTGTGAGATTCGTCGCGGTGAAGCTTACCGAACCACACAAACAAGAGCCTGTATGAGTTGTATTCATTCGCTAGCTAGTCCGGCGACGGCGACGGCCACCACGCCCTCTACGTCCGCCCTCTTCACCTTCGGCTGGCGGCTGGCGGTAATGGCTAATCCAGTTGGCGCAGTTTGAATCATTATTCATGAGAACATCTGCCGCGCGGACAGCAGGAACTAATCCTTCATGAAGCGGATTTACAATTGCTGATGTCATACCAGCGCAAGCCAGCATGGGCAGAAAAGCATTATTGATAGCGTGGCGGTTTGGCAGGCCAAAGGCAACATTGGATGCGCCGCAGGTTGTATTGACTCCAAGTTCATTGCGAAGCCGCGCCACGAGTTTGAAAACGTCTGTCCCAGCTGTTCCAACAGCGCCAATAGGCATAACCAGTGGGTCCACAACAATATCTTCGGCTTTTATACCATAATCAGAAGCACGGTTAACAATACGCTTTGCCACCTCAAACCGGACATCTGGGTCTTCGGAAATGCCCGTGTCATCATTAGAAATAGCGACAACGGCACAGTCATATTTAGCTACAAGCGGTAATACGCGCTCCATGACTTCTTCTTCGGCTGTTGTCGAGTTTACAAGCGGGCGTCCTTTGTAAACAGATAGACCGGATTCTAAAGCTTCGATAATAGAGCTATCGATACACAAAGGAACATCCGTAAGGCTTTGAATTAATGGAATAACCTCCGCCATAATCGCAGGTTCGTCAGCTAATGGCACACCTACATTGACGTCAAGAATTTGAGCACCAGCCTCTACCTGAGCTAAGGCTTCCTTTTTGACGCGCCAATAATTGCGTTCTTTAAGCTCTTTTGAAAAAAGCTTGCGCCCAGTTGGGTTGATCCGTTCACCAATCATGGCGAATGGTTGATCAAAGCCGATAACGACTTCTTTGCTTGCTGACGTTAAAACTGTTCTGGCCATAGTATTTTCCTAAGTTACGGCTTGTAAGTCTGCGAATGAATGCTCTGGTGCCCAAGGTTTACGATCCCCCAGGACACCTGAACGTTTAACAACATCACCGACCCATTTTTCTTGACGATATGCCATGACATGAACCCCTGCCACACCGTCGATTTCTTTTATTTGCTGCATAATTTCAGCACAAATTTTACGACCTTCCAATTTAGGCTTTTCCGCTTGTTCCTGCCTGCGAATGATTTCATCAGGTATATGGACGCCCGGTACATTGCTGCGCATCCATTTCGCCGTTTTTGCAGAAGGTAAAACGCCAACGCCTATTATAATATAAGCTTTTTCGGTCAAGCCTAAGTCTCGAGCTTTAGCCATAAATTCTTTGAGTACCGGCATATCAAAACAATATTGCGACTGAATAAATTCAGCGCCGGATGCAATTTTTTTGGCCAGCTGATCCGCTCGGTTAGCAATTGGAGGAACAAATGGATTTATTGACGATCCAATTAACATACGCGGGGCCAGATCAAGCTTGCGCCCAGATAAGAACTGACCATCATCGCGCATCGTGCGGATAGTCTGCGCTAGCGACACTGAGTCCAGATCAAAAACAGGCTTGGCTTCGGGATGGTCTCCCGCCCCTACATCATCGCCCGACAAACAGAGCACATTACAAACGCCCAAAGCTGCTGCACCTAATGTATCGCCCTGTATGGAAATACGATTTCTATCACGACACGAAACCTGCAATATAGGCGAATAACCGGCACGGGTCAGGATGGCGCAAACCGCAAGACTGGACATATGGCAATGCGCACCCGAACCATCGGTCGCATTAATCGCGTCAACATAGCCATCGAAAAGTGAGGCGCGGCGTAAGACTTCAGTTGGATCCGCTGAGTCCGGTGGCGCAATTTCTGTTGTAACTGCAAAATGCCCGGCACGTAACACTTGTTCGAAACGTCCATGAGAAACATGGCCCTCAAGTCGAGGAAGCGGGTCTCCGGGGTTTGTACCGACCTTGTCAGGATTACGCATAGTATCAATGTCTATCACTGATCTTCTCCGCAATTTCACCACGTGCAATCCTGAGCCAGGTTGATTTACCCTGATCTCGATTATCAACCGCAAATTCTATGTCTTTGATGGCTTCTCCGCCTTTCATCCGCGAAGCTCCGTCCCAGGCCTGCACCCACACACATTTCATATCCGGCTTTACTTCGCACATGCCATTAGCGCGAACGCCGCCGCAGGGGCCATTACGAATAGTTTTTGGGCAGTTCATGGGACAGCTCATGCCTGTTTTGGACAAGGCGCAATTCCCGCACATCTGACAATCAAAGAGAACACCCTTGAGACCTGCCTCCATGGCCGTAATCGGTCGGTCAAGTTTAGTTCCGAAAACTTTGTTAATGCCTTTAAGCGTCCCGACAATTGCCGGGTTTACAGCATTGTAAAGACTTTCAAAAAATCTGGAATGCCTAATAGCGAACAATCTTAGTCTATATGACATGCGCGCTCTCCTCAAACCTAGAAGCTTTCATCAAGGCATTGGTCAACAAACCGTAGCCAACCTGTCGTTCTTCATATTCCAACCCAAGGAAATCTGCAGCTTCTTTTGCCTGAGTGGAGAGGTTTTGAGATGTATCCTGCACAAGATAGATTAGGCGCTTATAATGTTCGAAATACATGTCTTTGAGGTTTGGATATCGATCAATTCCAAATCCTTTTACAACCAAAGTCTTGAAATGACGCACTAGATAATCGGTTAGAAAAAAGCTGCCAAGTTCCTCTTCCATCATAGCATCAAATTGTTCAAGGCCTGCAAAAAACGCGTAGCAATGGGCTCCGGGAAGGCGCTCGGCTTTAGGGTACTCAGCCATAAACCGATCAAGTCCTCCGCCAGTACCACAGTCACCATAACCGATTAAAATTCGGTCATAGTTATCATAATCGACATCAAAGTGCTTTTTCAGACCTGGCACAATTTTATCAGGGAAATTATGATATCCTGCTGGCAGACACTGTAAGTCGAACTGTGCGCCTGTTTGCTCTTGAATAAACAAAATTTCTTTTGCGAGTGCCCCGCACGCTAAAACCAGCGTCTTATGCTGCGGGGCTTCCATTACGCACTACCGATTTTTTCCAACAATGACTTTTGCAAGCTCGGCGCTCATAGCAGCATCACGGCCATATGTATGAGCATTAATAGCGTCGGCGAATTCCTGATTGAGCGGCGCACCGCCAACCATAACAGGAAGTTCTTTTAAAATTCCACGCTTATCGAGCTCTTCAATAACTACGCCCATATATGGCATAGTTGTCGTCAACAGGGCTGACATACCAAGAATATCTGGCTCGTGCTTTTCGATAGCTTCAAGATATTCGTCCACAGATGTATTGATTCCAAGGTCAAAGACTTCAAATCCAGCACCTTCGAGCATCATGCCCACAAGGTTCTTGCCGAT
>JAHDGM010000022.1:38108-40850 GCA_020627655.1 Hellea sp. | reverse complement strand
TCCCGATAATTGACCAAAAACTGAGTGAGACCGAGTTTTTATGCGGCAACTCACTCAGCCTTGGTGATATCGCTTTACTCGCAGCTTTGGAGCCCTCCGAGGCTATACAAGTCGATTTATCTAAATACCCTTATCTCAATCGCTGGCGTCAGGCGCTTCGCGAACGGGATTTCTACCAAGCCGTCCATACGCATTACGGCGCGGAAATGGGCCTTTAGTGGTGGATTATACTGAGCTTGAAGAAATAGAACTCCAGAGCTCTACTTTTCTCAAGAAAAGGCTCTTATTTTGGGCTATTAGATGGATCATCGGGTTTTCTATTATTGGGGCAATTACCTATAAATTCCCCCAGCATTATTGGTTATGGTGGGCTGGCCTGACTCTCGCCGGATTATCTTTAGGCTTTTTAGTTCTTGGCGGATATTTCCTTAACCGCAAGATATCGTCTGTACAGTCAAAAATCGAAAACTTAGAAAAACTGATAGACGAAGACGAAATCGAAATTATTGATGACCTATAAGCCTCAAACGGCGATTTATGAACTGGGTTCAGAGTTTTATGATCCCGTTAAGTCTGCTGATTTTCCAAAAACTGTTTTGCGATACCGGGATAATAAAGCCGCCGCATCCATTGGACTGGATGACTTGTCAGACGAAAACTGGATTTCACATTTTGGACGATTTGAAGCCCTGCCGAATAACTTAACCGAACCCTTAGCCTTGCGATATCACGGTCACCAGTTCCAACACTACAACTCTGATCTTGGAGATGGCCGGGGGTTTTTATTTGCTCAATTACAATCAGATGATGCTCGATTATTAGATTTAGGAACAAAAGGATCAGGACAAACCCCTTATTCGCGGCGCGGAGATGGCCGGTTAACATTACTAGGCGGAATACGCGAAGTTCTGGCCACGCGATATCTTGAGCATATGGGAGTAAATACGTCTAAAAGCCTCTCTCTCATTGAAACAGGTGAAGCATTAGAGCGTAATGATGAGCCCTCACCAACACGCTCTTCAGTTCTGGTTCGGCTATCACACTCTCATATCCGCTTTGGTACTTTTCAGCGCCTTGCTTTTCTTGGCCAGACAGAAAATATGGAAAAACTGACCGATTATTGTCGCCGTCACTATTACGCTGACGCGCAAAGCATTGCTGAGTTTTTTGAATCCGTCGTTAAAGCTTCTGCAGAAACTGTCACAAGCTGGATGGCAACGGGTTTTGTCCATGGCGTTATGAACACAGATAATATGAATATTACGGGTGAAAGTTTTGATTATGGACCCTATCGGTTTTCACCCACATTAAAGGCCGGATTTACAGCTGCATATTTTGATCAAAATGGTCTTTATGCTTTTGCGCGCCAGCCTGAAGTTATGTACTGGAATTTGGCACAACTAGCCAATAGTCTTGCATTGATCACTGATGATCAGATTTTGATAAAAACCATGGAAACCTATCCCGGTTATTATAAAAACGGGCTCAGGGATCATGTATTTCGAAGATTAGGCCTTGAAAAAGGTGATCTGGACCGTGACCTGTCGTTTTCGCTCGCAACATTCAGATGGCTCGAAGCCAGTCAAATGCCTTGGCCTCAATTCTGGCATGATTGGCAAGGCGGCCCTTCACAAAAAGCAAATGCCTTAAAAAGTTCCAACAAAGCATTCTATGCGGGAACAGAGTTTGAAACCTGGTTTGCGCAGTTTTCAGAAATCGAGGGGAATAATATCCCCCCTGATACGGAAAAACCGGCGAGTTTATTATATGATGAAATTACTGAACTATGGGATCCGATTGATAAAGAAGACGATTGGTCCGCATTTAATCAAAAGTTACAGAGTTTCTCCCAAGGTTAAGCCCGGCGTCCCTGCTTGTTCTGGATTTTCAGTTATGTAAGCCTGTTTAATCTGTTTTGAATTTTGACGGGACCCATCGTGGGAAAACCCGGGTGCTTTGAAAAAATAACGCAGACGATCCATAAATTTCACTCCGGGCTGCAGAGCATCTTTGAATATATTGATCATCTCTAAGAAGGCGATTTTAAACGGATTAAATGTCTCAATAGGCTTCACCACGCCGTACCGAGGTGGATCTGTTTCAAGTTCAGGCACAAAACTGCCGAACATTTTGTCCCAAACAATAAAAATTCCGGCAAAATTGCTGTCCAGATAACGTGGGTTTGTAGCGTGATGCACTCTATGATGGCTAGGCGTATTAAAAACTGCTTCAAACCATTTCGGGCATTTATCAATAGCTTCAGTGTGTATCCAATATTGATAGGTCAGATTGATGGCTGCGACTAACCCGTATAAAAGAGGATGAATCCCCAATATAATTAACGGCACAGTCATGATGACATGACCCGTAAAATGGTTATTCCACGGCTGACGCAACGCTGTGGTTAAATTGTAATGTTCAGACGAGTGATGCACCACATGCGCGGACCAGAACCACCGAATTTTATGAGCCGCGAAATGCTTCCAAAAATAAATAAAATCCTGAGCGACTAATGCTCCGACAATCGACCATATAGTAAAGCCCCAATCAAAAATACGGAACTGCCAAACCCACATCAAAAATGCAAAACTAATAAAACCAAAAAGCAAGTCAGTAATGAGATTACCAATGCCCATAGATAATGACGCGGCAGCGTCGCGTGTCTCGTAATCACCACCAAGCTTACCCTTTGAGACACCCCACCATTCCAAGAAAACAAATAACGCAAAAAATGGGGCTGCA
>JAHDGM010000022.1:26914-38098 GCA_020627655.1 Hellea sp. | reverse complement strand
AATGAATAAAAGCGTAGCTCCATCGATCCACGGAAATTCTGATATGCTCGCTTCAGGCATGGGCCGCTTCATGCCAAAAGGTAGAAAATTGTCAATCTATCAAATCACGATTGTAGGTTTACGAAATATTACGTGTCTGTTCATATGATATCTTTAAGGATAAATTCTATGAATTTGGATCATCAAAACACCACAATCAGGTGCGTAATTGGCCAAAACATTGAAATGAGATAAAATATGTGCGGAATTGTTGGCATTGTCGGTACACAAAAAGTTACGGATCGACTCATCGACGGACTTAAACGGTTAGAATATCGCGGCTATGATAGCGCCGGTGTCGCCGTCTTAAATGGCTCAGGGCTGAAACGCGCCCGCGCGAAAGGCAAAATAGCCTCACTCGTTGACGTTTTAGACGACGCGCCGATTGATGGCCCGGCAGGTATTGCTCATACAAGATGGGCAACACACGGCGTCCCCAATGTTACCAATGCACACCCCCACTTTGCCGGAAAAGTTGGGGTCGTCCACAATGGGATTATTGAAAACTATCAAGAAATCCGCGATGATCTCGCAGGCACGCGTAATTTTGTGACCGATACAGACACTGAAGTTATTGCGCACCTGATGGATGAAGCTTTGAAAGAAGGCTTGTCATCCCGTGACGCGTTCAAGAAAACTCTCAAACAACTCCGCGGGGCCTATGCTTTGGCGCTTATGGTCGATGATGGCAGCAATGAAATTTTTGCGGCGCGTGCCGGGTCTCCGCTCGCTTTAGGCATAGGCAAAGGCGAAATGTATCTTGGCTCTGATGCCCTTGCGCTCGCCCAGCTCTCACGCGAGCTCGTATATTTGGAGGAAGGTGACTGGGCTGTTCTTACCCCTGAAGAATATGAAATTTTTGATCAAAATGACAAACCGGTCGCTCGCGATGTAACCATTATCCAGGCAGGTGCACTCGGCGCATCAGATAAAGGCGACTATGACCATTATATGCTCAAGGAAATTTTTGAGCAGCGCACGACTATAGATGCTACGCTGAATGCCTATCTTTCCGGTCGCCAGGGATTTTCCGAAATGGCGCAACAAATAGACTTTGCAGCCCTCGACCGACTGGTCATTGTGGCTTGCGGCACAGCAAGCTATGCGGGCGAAGTTGCAAAATACTGGTTCGAACAATGGGCTGGATTAGCTGTTGATGTGGATATCGCGTCTGAATTTCGTTACCGGCACCCCGTATTATCGCAAAACTCCATGTTCATTGCCGTGTCCCAATCTGGCGAAACAGCGGACACATTAGCAGCACTGCGCTATTGTCAGGAAGCCGGTTTAAAAACGACGGCATTGGTCAATGTCATGACATCTACTATGGCGCGCGAGGCCGATCTTGCCCTGCCTCTAAATGCCGGTCCTGAAATCGGGGTAGCGTCAACCAAAGCCTTCACATCCCAGCTAACAGCGCTGGCAGCGCTGGCATTGATGGCCGCCGTACAGCGCGGGAAAATGAGCGGAGACGCAGCGGAGACGCAGCTGACAAACTTAAAGTCTCTGACATCGCTTGTTTCATCATCACTTGAGCAGGATTCTGCCATTCAAAATCTGGCCAAAGACTTATCAACATCTACCAGCGCATTCTTCCTCGGCCGCGGCCCTATGGTTCCCATAGCCTATGAAGGCGCCCTGAAACTCAAAGAGATATCCTATATACACGCGGAAGGTTATGCAGCGGGCGAACTGAAACATGGCCCAATCGCTTTAATCGAAGACGGAACACCGGTCATTGTGGTCGCGCCTCACGATGAACTATTTGAAAAAACCGTATCAAACATGCAGGAAGTCGCAGCCCGCGGCGCTAAAATCTACCTGTTTACAGACATAGAAGGTCATAAAGCCGCCGCCCATATGGCCCATAGAGCCATTGCTTTACCAACAGCTGACCCTTTCATTGCGCCAATCGTTCAAACGATAGGCATGCAATTATTAGCTTATCATACAGCGGTTGCACTTGGAACCGATGTGGATCAACCACGCAATCTCGCAAAATCAGTTACCGTTGAATAAACATATTCAGGGGCGAGCATAGTCGGGGGATTATATTATGAAAAAGATTAGAAAAGCTGTTCTACCGGTCGCAGGGCTCGGAACCAGAGTATTACCGGCCACAAAGGCTATTCCAAAAGAAATGATGCCTGTCGTTGACAGACCGGCTTTACAATATGTTGTCGATGAGGCCAGGGAAGCCGGCATTGAGCACTTTGTCTTTGTTACAGGCCGTAACAAAGGATCTATCGAAGATTATTTTGACAGGGCGTATGAACTGGAATCGACCCTGCGAGACAAAAATAAAATTGAAATCCTCGACAAGCTTACATCAGAGTTACCTAAAGCTGGCTCCACCAGCTTTGTTCGTCAGCAAAGCCCGCTCGGTTTAGGTCATGCCATCTGGTGCGCCAGAGATGTCATCGGTCGCGAGCCATTTGCTATTCTTTTGCCTGACGTATTGGTCAAAGCCGAAAAATCATGCTTGGCACAAATGGTAGAGGCTTATGATCAGGTCGGTGGAAATATTATAGCGGTCGACGAAGTGCCTATGGAACGGGTGTCTTCCTATGGCGTTATTGCGCCAAAACAAGCCGGCGTGACAGGCAACCTCATTGAAATGTCTGGCATGGTCGAAAAACCACCAAAAGACCAAGCACCTTCTAACCTGAAAATCACAGGGCGATATATTTTGCAGCCTGAAGTCATGGAATTACTATCCGATCAGGCCGCCGGCGCTGGCGGCGAGATTCAGCTAACGGATGCTATGGCACGTCTTATGGGAAAACAAAGCTTCCATGCGTTCAAATATGATGGGCAAGACTATGATTGCGGTTCAAAATATGGCTATTTTGAAGCTGTTTGCGCCTATGCCCTCGATCATCCTGAAATCGCAAAAGATGCGCGTGAACTCATCCGCAAACTTGGAAAAACTACCTGAGAATGACGGCGCTTCGGCAACAAGCCAAACGTCTTGAACTCTGGGCCCGGGACGCTGCCCTGCCCTTTTGGGATAGCCAAGCCCGGGATCTTGATGGCGGATGGTACGAACATCTCAACTTAGACCGATCACCTGATCCAGATGCTATTCGGCGCCTTCGCGTACAAGCACGTCAGGTTTATGTCTATGCCTTAGCGGATAGATTAGGTTGGTATGCGCCTGCCAATGACGTCGCCAGAACGACCTTCGACTTCATGGTGGAAAAAGGCTATCGCCCTGAGGGCAATGCTGGGTTTATCCATCTGTTAAAACCTCAGTGCACTGTGCATGACGCGCGCCGCGATCTCTATGATCACGCTTTTTATCTGTTAGCTTGTGCTAATGTCGGAACCCACGGTGAAAAAATCGCTGGCGAAATTGAGAGCTTTATAAATACAGATCTGGCCAGCCCTCAGGGAGGATGGCTTGAAGGCACGCCCCATAAACTTCCGCGTCGTCAAAACCCTCATATGCACCTATTTGAGGCCAGTATGGCTTATTTTGATCTGACTGGCGACAAACATTGGTTAGATTATTCTCATCGTATATTTGCTTTATTCAAACAACATTTCTTTGACCCCGAACATCATATCATTCGGGAATTTTTCAAAGAAAACTGGACCATTGCCGACGGGCCTATCGGCGAAACCGTTGAACCCGGACACGGGGTCGAATGGGTTTGGCTTCTTGGGCAATATGAGCGTCATACAGGAATAGATACGTCACATTACGCCAATACACTTTACGAAAAAGCTATAACCACAGGCGATTACTTTCTAAACGATGAAGAAGATATTCACGGTAACATCAGGCGACAATCCCGTCGGCTCTGGGTTCAAACCGAAGTCATCAAAGCCCACCTGGCACAGGCCGAAAGAGGAATGGCAGGAAGCGCTGACATGGCAGCTGCGACGATAGAAGGGCTTTTCCAATATTACTTAAATGATGACGGATCCTGGAATGATCAGATCAATGCTTGCGCGGTCAATATGGCCAAAACAATTCCCGTCAGTACATTTTACCACATAATGTGCATGGCCGCTGAAGCCGTCAGAGTGGCAAATTAATCCAGCACTTCCACGCTGTAGGATTTTACCTCCAAGGTCTTTTGATCACCTTTTGAATCGGGCCAAATCCCGAAATAAAGTTCAGGTTGACCCTCATTCAGTTCCCCTAAAGTCGTCGTAACCTCATAAGTGGAAAATTCCTTTGAGGGCGAAAACGTTTTCCATCCTGTCCCGCCGGTTGTGAAAACAAAAAACCCCAAAGAAAAATGTTCAGCGGGATTATTTTGACCTGCTCTGGCGTTTACACTTAGACGTAAAGTTTTACCCGCATACGCCCTGGCGTATTCCTCACCTAAAAGCACAAATACCCCTGCAGAACCGGCATTTTCAACACTCGCGCTCGCGCTCATCACCGCATAACTCACAGGGTCAACACCATCACTTTTAAACGATAACAGCGTTTGCGGCGAGGCCGTCAGGCCTTGAAGTTCTATTCCGGAAACAACATGACCATCGAGCGGATCAATCACAATTTTGTCGGGTGCAAATTGCAAAGCCACGAAAACCATGGCGCCCGCAAGTAACATTATCAAGGGAAAGAAAAATCGATCTCGCATAATTGGGCTATATCAGGAAGAGTACAGCTCTGTCATCGGCTCTTTGCGCTAATGCGGACTTCAAAGTATCCACAAGTTCTCTCGTGAATTTTTCTGTCGCGGCCATTTGCCAGGCTTCATTAACCGCTCTGATCATATCTGGCCGTTGTTTTTTCGCCGCCCGGCGCACCCGACCATCCGTCATCAATTGGCGCGCCATGACAGGAACGTTAGCCTGACTGAACTTTTTCTTGAGGGCTTTTTTACCAACCAGAAAACCACCGCCAGCCACAACACTAGCAATTAAGAGCCCGCCAGGCGCAGCAATTAACGGACTAGCCTTGGCGATCAATGTTCCAATGATCAAACCTGAAAGCGTCGCTCCGACCAAAGCCGTATCTGCCTCAAGTCCAGCGACTTGAGGTGCCGATACGCTCATGCCTTCCAAATATTCACTAACCTGCTTACTGTCATCAAGTGAAAGAACCATGGCAGGAAATCCATGATTCCTGCATAACGGATCCGTATCTTGTTCGATGTCACGCTGTAAGCCCGCAAACCAGTCTCCAATAACAGGTCTCAGAGTCCGCTGACATTCAGGCCCTGACAGCCAGTCTTTGACCTTTTGCTCTAATAATGTCTCTATATCATCCAGACTTTCAACCCGGCCTTGTCGCCATTCCGCAAATGCGGGAACCACGGCATTATCAATCAGGGCGTCGACAAGCACTGGAGATAGCCGCTCTCCAAGCTCAAGGCTGGCAGTTTGAGCTTTTGCGTAAACCGGCCCGCCCTCTCGTAAAAGCTCACCCACAGATGTTTTAAAACTGTCATGCATAAACTCAAATCGGCCCAGCCATGCCAGGCCGCGCGCGATTGCAAATTCCGGTTCCGCCCCCTGCACCACGCGCGCTTTTGGAAAAGCTTTTTCACAGGCAGGCGTAATCAAAGGCAGGCGCGAAGCTCCGCCCGTAAGAAGGACTGTTTCCGGTTCCCGGCCACCCAGCATTTCAACGGCCTCGCGCAAGGCGTAATCAAAAGCCTTTGGCCATGAATACCCATTTAGAGCGGATAGCTTACGGGATAGAATGTCATCAGCATCCTTTTTATCCAGCCGGATTTCGAACAATACACCATTATCTATGGGCAGACGTTTAATAAGCTCAACGGGCGTTTCCGCGCCCGTAAAATACTGTTCTTTTGCAAGCCTGCACCAATACTCCATGACTGGCCGATAGTAAGGATAGCGCTTAATCAGCTTTTCAATTTTCTTACGCGCTGTTTGCCGGGCAAGATTAAGTTCAAATATTTCCGTATCCAAAAGCCCGGATCCCAGAACATTATGCCCTACATCTTCGGCTTCCAGATCATGGCAATATGTAAAATCAGTCGTCGACGAACCAATATCCACGATCAGAACGCTTGATCGCGCCGCCTCCAGCGAAAGATAACCTTGCTCCAGAGCCGTCATCAAAGCTGCCCGGCTTTCTGGAACGACCCTAGCTGTTTTTAAACCTGAATTTTCAAAAAGTTGCTTATAAGAATTTCTGGCCTCTGGGCTCCATCCGGAAGGACAGCCTATGATGAAGCGGCTTTTATCAGGCCCTTGAATTTTGCGATCCTCAGTTAGCCCCTGCATCAATGCCTGCGTAAAAAGTTCTGTCGGCTCCGTAATGGACGGATCAGAAATATCCTGCCCTTTAAATTTGACCCAGACATCAGGGCGGTCGCCCATTGCCGCTAAATTAACGGCATCGCCCCCTATTTTTACACCGTTTTTGGTACGTGCGACAGCCGTAACAAAGCTTTTTTGCCCGCGAAAATCAAGTATTTCCGGCTCACGCATAGAGCGGTTATAGGCCCGGCCAATAGCTGTTTCGCCGTGTCCTAAATCATAGCCTATGAACTCTATTTCGGGGATCTTAGAGCTCATCAGAAGTCCAAACTGTGCCTCGCGCAATAACATGATCTCCAACCATTAACGCCGGAGCCGCGACCTGCGTCCCGGACTGACCAATCGCTGGTAGAACGTCATAAAACTGCGCAGTTTTCTTAGAATAATCCAGCTTTTCAATACCCTCAGCAGCGAGGATAGATTCAAGTTCTTTACTAACGAGTTTCAACGCAAAGTCCCCATCTGAAGCCTGTTCAGCTTCCAGTAATCCCTGGACGAATGTCATCAGCCGTGTGTCGTCACGCCAATGGGTTTCACCCGCAGGTTCCGAAAGACGCACTAATATATGATCCGCTGTCTTTAACGCCTCGGAAAGCGCCGTTACAAAGCCGCCTGCATTGGCATGAATACGCGCCTCTGCCCGCGCCGCATTATCCGTATATTGAGCTGTGTGCGTTTTGCGTTTCCAAAACTTAAATCGGTCAAATCGTCCGCGCCAATTATCAGGGTCCAAAAATCGCAATAAAGTCAATGCGATAACGCTTAAAAGCGCTATTCGGGAATCAGACGCGACAGCCCACACGCCAAGCCCGAGAGCCGCTGCATAGAACAGATTTTGCCCCCAATTTCCAACACGTGGCAAAGCCGGAACTTCATGCCAAATGATCTCCGCTTCGGTTCCTTGATCAAGAACGCTTGCGCCGGATTTCACCATTTCCAAAAGCCATAAGCCTGCCCGCTGAAGTTTTACATCCGGAGTACTGACAGTGAACCGGCTCCCGGTACGATCCAATGCTTTTCGAGCGGTGGTTACTATCTGTCCTGACGATAGATCATCTTCGGAAATTACTTTAACCAGCGCCTCGCGTTCCGGCACAAAGGCCTCATAGAGGGACGCAGGGGTTTTAGACGGTAAGTCAGACATATACAGCATGTCGGGTGTGCGGTGCCCAGAGTCAAGTGAACTATCGCTATGGTATGAATTTGTCAGATATTCAAAAGGCTTCCTTAACCCAAACATGTTCAGATTAAACATGGTCAATCTCGCATCAATATCTGCTCATGACAGCCTAAAACTCTTTCTGGATCACCTTTTGGGCGAGCGACGTCTCGCTGAAAAGACCATTGAAGGATATCAACGTGACATCAGTCGGTTCATAGGGTTTTTGGCCGAACATTTAGAAAAAACCATCAATCTAAAAGATCTTAAAGATTTGAAATTACGAGATTTTCGCAGCTTTCTTGCTTTTCGGCAACGCGGAGAAAAAGCTATCTCTGCAGCCTCTATCTCTCGCCAATTATCTGCGCTCCGAACCTATTATAGGTACCTCCATCGGCGCTATAATTTGGAAAATGATGCCATAGGCCTCGTAAAAGGACCAAAGGTTAAAGCTCCTCTGCCTAAACCCCTATCAATCAGCGGTGCGGCAGATGTAGTCAAAACAGCCACACTGGATGAGCGCCCATGGGTTCAGGCTCGAAATGAAGCCATTATGTTACTACTTTACGGGGCCGGACTGCGCATATCAGAGGCCCTATCATTGACCGTTAATGATTTGCCCTTGGGGGACAACCTTCACATTACAGGTAAAGGCGGAAAAACACGCGTGATCCCAATATTGCCTGCTATCGCGAAATCCGTGGAGAAATACGCCGCGCTCTGCCCGCATACTCTAAGGGCCGATGAACGGATGTTTAGAGGCGTTCGAGGAGGCACTTTATCACCGCGGCAAATCCAAGCCGATATGCAAAAATTACGTGGATATTTAGGCCTGCCTGAGAGCGCGACACCTCATGCTCTAAGGCATAGTTTTGCAACACATTTGCTGGCTGGCGGTGGTGATTTACGCACAATTCAACAACTTTTAGGCCATGAAAACCTCTCAACGACTCAGCGCTATACGGGCGTTGATACGGCTGCGCTTCGGCGTGTTCATGGTGCTGCTCATCCGAGGGGGATAAAAGTCCGAAGCTAATAATTCGCCGAACTATAAAGGTTTGTTTCTAACTCATTGTAACATTCTACTATATACGTTTGCCTATAATTGTTGTGCCCTCTATGTTAGTTTTTTGTTTCAAGAACTCTAGGATTTATAGTGAGAAAAGTTGTAATTGTTGGCGGCGGGTCTGCTGGTTGGACCACAGCTGCTTATCTCAACGGCGCATTAAATGATCGCGGACAAAATAAACAGGTAGATATAACCCTGATAGAGTCACCCGATATACCAAGGATTTCCATCGGTGAGGCTACAATCCCAACAATTGAACACACGCTTGCTGTCATAGGAGTTGAAGAAACTGACTTTATGAAAAAAACGGATGCTACATTTAAGCAATCCATTAAATACACAAATTGGCTTCACAACGATAATAGCTTTTACCACCATCCATTTAGCCGTACTAGGCCTGGCCCTATTGATCGTTCAGGTCAGCGGTGGATGGAAAGTTTACGTAATATTCCATTTATGGAAACGGTCACTGCCCAACCCATCATTTGTGAAATCAACCGCTCTCCTAAATCATTAGGAAAATGGGACTTTGGGGCACCCCTAAAATATGCCTACCATATGGATGCTCAAAAGTTTGCTGATTACTTACGAGATTTTTCTGTAGTTCGTGGGGTTACCCATATTCAGGCAAATGTTACAAATACAAAAGTAAGTGAAAATGGCTATATTCAACACGTTGTTTTAGATGACTCCAGCGAAATTAAGGGCGATTTATTTATTGATTGTACAGGTTTTCGAGCCCTCTTGATTAACAAGGCACTTGGCGTACCCTATGAAGACTTTTCCAAATGGTTGTTTAACGATCAAGCCATCGTAGCACAATTTCCATATGATTCATATTTCCCGGGAGTTATTCGCCCCTACACAACTGCGACAGCGCTCTCAAATGGGTGGGTATGGGATATTCCTATGCAAAGCCGCCGCTCTGTTGGTTACGTTCATTCCAGTCGATATACTGACACAGAAAGTGCTAGATCAGAACTTATTGCTTATCAAGGATGCAGCTCTAGTGAACTGGAAACACGGCTAATAAAATTTCGCGTAGGTCAAAGGCGAAAAGCATGGCAGGGTAATTGTATCGCAATTGGACTGGCTGGAGGATTCGTCGAACCTCTTGAATCCACAGGACTGTATATGTGTGACCTGGCCGCTGTTATGCTTGCCGAACATTTTCCATATACCGACCAGCATATGGATCAATTAGCATATAGGTTTAACCGCATTATTTCCAATCGATACTATGAAATTCTCGATTTCATAAATATGCATTTTTGCCTTACACGCAGGACAGACACCCAATACTGGAAGGACATACAAAAGCCAGAACATATTACCGACCGGTTGTTAGCTAAGCTTGAGCATTGGAAAATTAAAGCACCAACCAGAGCTGATTTTGATGACCAGTCCTTTTATGGGTACACTTACAATGCATCATCGACTGATAGTTTTGATATTGACCCTCGCCCCCCAGTTGATACTGCCGGGTTATGGAATCATGAAAGCTATGAAGCCATTTTATTTGGAATGGACTTTCGAGGTCCTGAATTCAATCAGAAATATGGAACAAGCCGACAGTCTGCAAAAGTGCACCCTTTTGTAATTAATCGGGTTAAACAGGCACCTCAAAAATTACCGCCACACCACATATGGCTCCACCATCAACTTGGCATGCCTCAATGGAAAACGGCATATATTCCATCGGGTTGGGTTTAGGTTTTAATAGCCGATTACCACTCACCTAATGATGCTACTTATACCCTAAAATCTCTCGGAGGCCCGGGGCTGTATAGTCGACTATTCTTTTTTGCATATCTGGAAGAATATCAGGAATTTCAAGGTTGCGCTCTTTTACGTTCAAATTCTCTCGCGCCGTACCACTTTGTCCCCTATCAGATCCGATTAACACACGTTCTTTCCAATCTGAAGGTAAATCGATACCACCAAAACCCAATAGCTCTTCAAAAAACTTCTTTGACTCTTCACTATCCAGCTTTTTTAAATGCTTGATGATCTCTTCGTAATGAACGAGACGCACAGACGTTCCCAACCAAGCGACGGCATTATTATAATAAATTTCTTTCAAGCTGGGAAGCCGCGTATATATTCCCGCAATCATCATATTAAGGAAATCATCAACATTAACACTTTCACGGTGCAAGTGCTCTAGGCCTGCTTCAAAATTATCAGATTGCACAAAACGACCACGCGCTAGCACCCAATTATATGGATCACGAACAAGCAATATATGCCTGACGTTTTTCATCACCATTGCAGGACCGTCACTAAACAGCAAATGTCCCCAAGCCAATTTAGGTTGCTCTGTTTTAAATATTTCATGATGTTGTTTTAAATTTGCATACTGAATAAAGTCAGGCCCAAATTGTTGCTCAACTGGTACAAACATACGAAAAATATTTTTCAGTAGATGGCTACCACTTTTAGGAACGCTGTTAAGAAATATCGGATATTTTAGGGGCTGCTGAACAAACTCAGTATTCCTCTCATTTAGATTGTCCGGTTTGGCAATCACACGAGGCATAGCTTTCTCCAAATAAAAAAGGCGGGCAGAGCCCGCCATTTATTACGTTGATTTGTCTCTTAATCAAAAGTTTTCGTGATATTTAAAAAGCCTCTACGGCCAAGATAATCATACTGTGAGCGG
>JAHDGM010000022.1:0-26904 GCA_020627655.1 Hellea sp. | reverse complement strand
AAGAAATTGCAGGTGGATGTTCATCAAAGATATTGTTGACACCCGCGCGGAATACCCAGCCTCCATCCATCGTATAAGCAGCTGAAAGCCCATGATAAATAGTAGCTTCGGTATGGCTTTTATAAATAACAGGCGTACCATATAATGTTAACCCATTCGGATTGTTTCTAGCAAATCGTGCTTCATTAGATGTGGAGCCAATATAGTTTACACTATAACGCAGTAACAAATTGTCCGTTGGTTCTAGTGTAAGATTCGCAAATCCAGTTAATTTCGGCTCACCTAGTTCACCATTGAAATCTTGGAAAGGACTTCCATCCAATAACAACTGGGCAGCCTCTAATTGACGTGTCCACTGGGTATTAAACTGCATTGGACCAAACTTAGTATCCCGTCCATAACGAAGTGTGAAATCTATTCCGTTGTTAGCTTGCTGAGCAATGTTCACAAAAGGTGATTGCACTACATCAATTTCAAACTGACGCGGGTGCGGATCTCCATCCGTGTCGAACTCAGGGAACCGTGTCACAAGTTGACATAAAGGCTCGGTGGCAAATGACTCTGAAGAATAACAACCCAATGCCACATTAGCTGCCGATAATGAGGTAATTTCTTTTTTGACTACAATATCAAAATAATCAACCGCAAGACTTAAATCTGCAAAATCCGGTGTCCAAACTAAACCTACTGTATGGTTAAGTGAGGTCTCAGGTTTAAGTTCTCCTAAGATCGGATTTAAGAAACTACCGCTGCGAGTACCTGTTGCAGAAATTGCGCCTACACGCCAATCATCGGGAATGTTTGTCGCCGCACAATTATCAGCAACTGTCTGACTAATAGTTCCGGCCGATAGTGCATTTCCCCATCGGTTACATGGATCAATATTACTTTGCCTCGGGAATGAGGTTTCATTGCCGAGGAATTGTTCAAATAATCCCGGCGCCCTGAAAGATGTTCCCCGTGAACCTCTAAAGCGTAGAGTCGGTGAAACCTGCCAATCGGCGCTTGCCCGATAATTAAAACCATCCGACTTGGCTTTTTGCCCAGTCGATCGTACCGCTTCAATTTCTGTGTAACGTGCAGAAGTTGTCAATTCCAGATTTTCAAAGAATTTTTTATCTTTAACTAAAGGAATGCTCAGCTCGCCATAGAGGGCTTTTGCTTTTTGATGACCAGCTGTGACACTTGCACTGGAAGCACCCCAAGCATTTCCTGCCAATATTTGATCATCAGGTACGTCATTGATTTCGTCTCTTTGCCAAAAGACACCAAAAGCAGCACCAACATCACCAGCCGGAACCGTCATCAAATCACCGGAAACAAACCCTTCCACTGTGGTTTGAGTGTAATCTGTTCGTCCCTTAGTGGTAAAGAATAAGAAATCTCTGACTTCATCAGACATTATACCACTCATGAGTTCCGGGCTGAACCAAGGCACATCTACACATGGCCTCCCGGCTATTTCGATAGCATGGGGCAGACCGGCTTCAGCGTCAGCTGCTTGAGAAACACCTGATGTAAAACCTGCACCGTTACCATTATCAATTTGAGAACAGGATGTCGTTGTCCAGTTATAATCCCGAATTGAATCGTTATAAA
Organism: Hellea sp.; assembly: GCA_020627655.1. GTDB lineage: Bacteria > Pseudomonadota > Alphaproteobacteria > Caulobacterales > Maricaulaceae > JACOMS01. Next base: position 25,305 of record JAHDGM010000022.1, on the reverse strand, counting down.
TTTGATCCTCTATATACTCACCTTTACTATCAGAGTGTTGGATATATGCATCCCAGGACCAACCACCAAGCATGCCTTGATCACCAAAATCACCTTTAAGACCTCCAACGAGACGTAGGTAATCAACATTAACTTCCTGATCATTAATATCTGTAATTGCTGTTGGGCTGAACCATTGGGCACCACTCCATCCAGCGGCAATTGGATTTGAGTTCGCCGAAAAGAACGGAGAATCTTCACCATATGAATAATTCCAGTATTGACGGTAACCGTTTTGATGGATTTCACGTCGGTTGAATAATGCTTCAGCATAAGCTGTAACATTATCCGTTAATTGAAAGTCAGCATCAGCCATAATGGTAAAACGTTGATTTTCGGGGTCAAGTGTCTCAGCATTTTGAAACGGATGATCAAAATCCACTAACCCACGAGCATCTCGCCCAACATTAATACCAGCATAGGCAGGCAGGCCGCTTATATCATTCTGATCATAATAAATTGGGAACCAGCCTGCAGGGGTAGAAAGTTGGAAACCATCACCAATATTCGTACTATTAAACGACGGAAGTCCATTTGCTGCTAACGAACCATCAAAATCATATTGTGCTAAATATGGGAATGAAGTCGGTACATTTGTACCATTCGGCCCAAATTCAGCATAATCATAAATCCAGATATGTCCCCAGAGCAAGTCACGACATTGAGCCTCGCCTGTTCTCGGATCAACAACATCCGCCCGGCTGCCATCAGTATTAAAAGCGTAGGCCTCATCACAATCAAGATAAGATCTGTCCCCGCGAGCCAGCTCTTTCTCTTTGTAATAGTCACCGGTAATACGGAAACGTCCCTTATCAAAGGTTTTCCCATATGAAGCACTGGCCCGGAAAACTTCACCGCCACCTTCTTCAGGGATTTCAGTGTAAAGATCTATTTCACCACCATCGGATTTATCGCTGATATAGTTAATAACACCAGCAATAGCATCCGAACCATAAACAGATGACGCACCATCCTTCAAGATATCAACGCGCTCAATGCCAGAAAGAGGAATGGAATTCAGATCAAATGAAGTAATAGAACCGCGTGTCCCTGATGGTCCAGCACGGCGACCATTAATCAGATTCAGTGTTCGGGTTGCGGAAAGCCCACGCAGTCCAATTGTTTCTGCACCAAGCCCGCCATTAGTCACGAATGCAGCTGAAACCGCAGATGAAACCTGTGAAGACCCAGACGCGGCCGTAGAGGTTTGTAGTAGGCCAGCTATATCCGCAATACCTTCAATTTTCGCATCTTCAACAGTAAGCACGTCAACAGAAACCGGACTAGTGAACGTATCTCTTTTAATACGTGAACCGGTAACGACAATTTCATCACCGTCTTCAGCTTCCTCAATTGGAGCAGATGTTTGTTCAACAGGAACATCTTGTGCGTAAGCAGACCCAAAAAGTACTGCAGTCAAAGCGCTTGATTGTAACAACAATTTTAATGCTAATTTTTTATCCATTTTAATATTTCCCCTAATCAAGCCATAATGACTCGAAGTGTAAAGAAGCCGAAGCAAATCAGATATGCCATAGTATCTAATGTCTCGGTTCGTCAATACCGAGAAAACCCATTCAATTAGTTTTTTTTTGGTGTTGCAATTTTATCACTACGCTATCTTGCTGTTAGCAAGCTTCGAAATATGAATGTAATATATTCCCATTGACAATCTTATTCGCTTCCCCCATCTGTGCGCGCGTTTCAGCCCCAATTTACATATGTATATAAAGTACGGCACTTATGAATCTGGTCATTGTAGAAAGCCCGGCGAAAGCCAAAACCATTGAAAAATACCTAGGTAAGGACTACAAAGTTCTGGCCAGCTTTGGTCACATCCGTGATCTTCCCTCTAAAAATGGTTCAGTAGAACCCGATCAGGATTTCGCCATGACATGGGCTGTGGACACACGGTCCAAATCCAGAGTCAAAGACATCGTCACGGCCCTTAAGAATTCCGATAAGCTTATACTCGCAACCGACCCGGACCGTGAAGGTGAAGCCATTTCTTGGCACTTATTGGAAGTCTTAAATAAGAAAAAAGCTCTGAAAGACAAAACTGTCGAGCGAGTTGTTTTTAATGCGATTACTAAAAAGAGCGTTACAGAAGCTATCGCTAATCCACGTGAACTCGACATGGAATTGGTTGAAGCCTATCTCGCCAGGCGCGCACTGGACTATCTTGTGGGCTTTACACTTAGCCCCGTTCTTTGGCGTAAGCTGCCTGGTTCTCGCTCGGCCGGCCGGGTGCAATCCGTGGCCCTGCGCCTGATTTGTGAGCGGGAAAACGAAATTGAGAAATTTATATCTCAGGAATATTGGTCCGTGCAGGCTGACCTGAAGTCAGCAGATGGAAATCCATATACGGCCAATCTTGTAGCCTTAAATGGCGACAAGCTTGATAAGTTTTCTTTGGGTTCAGAATCTGATGCCATGGCCGCCAAAAAACTGGTGGAAGACGCCGCTCTAAAGATCCAGTCTGTTGAGGCCAAGCCGGTCAAGCGCCGCCCATACGCGCCCTTCACCACATCGACCCTGCAACAGGAAGCCTCTCGCAAGCTTGGCTTTTCAGCTACGCGCACCATGCAAACAGCACAGAAACTATATGAAGGTGTTGATATTGGCGGCGAGACCGTTGGCCTTATTACCTATATGCGGACCGATGGTATTTCTATGGTAGGCGAAGCCATCCAAGAAGCCCGCGCTATCGTAAGTTCAGAATTTGGCGAACCATACCTGCCAAAGTCGCCCCGTATTTTTAAGAACAAAGCCAAAAATGCTCAGGAAGCACACGAAGCCATACGGCCAACCAGTTTTGCCCGCATTCCCAGCCGGATAAAACTTTCTGGTGATCAAGCCAAGCTCTATGACCTGATCTGGAAACGTGCCATGGCCAGCCAGATGGAAGATGCTCGACTAGAGCGCACAACAATACAAATCGGCGATCCTGAACAAAAGGTCGGTCTGAGGGCGACAGGCTCCGTTCTGAAATTTGACGGATTTCTAAAACTCTATGAAGCCGCCAAAGCTATCACGGACAAGGAAGAAGAAGATGCTGGTTTATTACCGGCTGTTGAACAGGGCGAAACGACAACTGCAAACAAAGTGAACGCCGATCAACATTTTACTCAGCCGCCGCCCCGTTATTCAGAAGCCAGTGTCGTAAAAAAGATGGAAGAACTCGGTATTGGTCGTCCGTCAACTTATGCTTCCACGCTCAAAACATTGCAGGACCGGGAATATGTAACTCTGGATAAACGCAGATTTACTCCATCGGATAAGGGCCGTTTGGTCACGGCTTTCCTTGAGAAGTTTTTCACCCGTTATGTTCAATATGACTACACGGCTGATCTTGAAAATCGGCTGGACCGCGTATCAGCCGGTGATTTAGGCTGGAAAAAGCTTTTGCAAGATTTCTGGGAAGCTTTCTCAGCCCATGTTGATGGCACGAAAGAGCTCAGAGTTTCTCAAGTTCTGGATGCCTTGAACATCGCCTTGGGCCCTCTAGTCTTTCCGGAACGCAAAGACAAATCCGACCCACGCAGCTGTACATCCTGCGATGACGGACAGTTATCTTTAAAAGTTGGAAAATTTGGAGCTTTTGTCGGTTGCTCAAACTATCCGGAATGTAAATTCACACGGCCCTTTGGCCAAGGTGAAGACGCGGACGCTAAAGCCAATATGGAAGATAAAATGCTCGGTGTTGACCCTGAAACGGGCATAGACGTTTTCCTTAAGAACGGACGCTTTGGCCCTTATGTTCAGCTTGGCGAGGATAAGAAACCCAAACGGACAGGTCTGCCCAAAAACTGGCCGTATGAATCTATCGATTTGGAAAAAGCCCTCCGTCTTTTACGGCTCCCGCGTGAAATAGGAAAACATCCTGAGGACGGCGAAATGATCACGGGCGCTATCGGTCGCTATGGCCCCTATATTCTACATAGCGGTACTTACGCGAACCTTCCAACTGTCGAAGAAATGTTTGAGGTCGGGCTGAACCGGGCTGTGACATTACTGGCCGAGAAACGGGCAAAAGGCGGCCGTGGAGGCGGCGCTGCGGCGGCTTTAAAGGATCTTGGCAAGCACCCGGAAACCGAAAAACCGGTTAAAGTCATGGATGGACGCTACGGCCCTTATATTAAATACGAGAAGATCAACGCGACTATTCCCAAAGGCACAAAACCTGAAGATGTGACTATGGAAATGGCACTGGAATATATTGCCGCTAAAGAAGCCAAAGGCGGCAAGAAAAAGAAAACCACAAAGAAAAAGGCCCCTGCTAAGAAAAAAGCTAAAGCATAAACAGCTTGCCCCAATACACATCTGTGCTAACCCGCCCCTGTGGAAAGTTTACAAGATAGAATAATGGCCGCCGTGCGAGCGCGTCCGGATCAATTGATCTTAAAAGACATCGCCCGGCAACTGGGCATTAAGGGCGATGATCGCCGTGAACTTCGCAAAACTATCCGCGAAATGGTTGCCAATGGCCTGCTAATCAAATCCAGCCGCAAAGCTTACCGCGAAGCCGGTGAGCTTCCCAATGTCATGGTTATCCGGGTTACGGAAATTGACGAACATGGCGATATGATCGGGACGCCAGAACGATGGAACGGTGAAGGTTCTGCGCCGCGAATGATCGTCCGTGAAGGCCCCATTTCAAAAAAAGCTAAAGGTCATAAATCTGGACAACTTGGTGTCGGCAGTCGTGCGCTTTGCAAAATCAAGCCTAACGAAAATGGCTATGTGGCGCAGGTGATGAAAAAACTGGGGCGCAGCGGCATCAAACATCTTGGCATCTTATTTCAAGATGGCCGCGGCTGGAAAATTCAGCCCGTGGATAAAAAATCCCGCAATGAGTTCCGGCCTATAAAAGTGCCGGAAGGTACTGAAAATAACAGCTTGATTGAATTTCGCACATCGACCGCGCGTCGTAATAATGCTTATGAAAAACGGGCGGACATCACAAAAGTTATCGGCCCGGCCGATGATCCCAAAGCAGCCAGTCTTATATCTATGCGCGCCCACGGAATACCGACGGGATTTACTGATGAGGCACTGGCAGAAGCTCACAAGCTGGAATTACCAAAATTATCGAAATTCCGGCAAGACCTGCGGGATATTCCCCTCATAACCATTGACCCTGTCGATGCTAAAGATTTTGACGATGCCGTTTATGCTGTATCTGATGATGACCCTAAGAATAAAGGCGGGTGGATTGTGTGGGTGGCCATTGCAGACGTTGCTGCATTTGTACAGCCCGGCAGTTCGCTCGATAAGAATGCACGACTAAAAGGCAACTCCGTCTATCTACCCGATAGAGTCGAGCCCATGCTGCCCGAAGAATTATCGGCTGACCTTTGTTCATTGCGCCCTCATGAAGACCGGGCTTGCATGGCAGTTAAGATGCGCTTTCGCGGTGATGGCTCAAAGCTCGACCATCTATTTGTTCGCGGCATCATGCGCTCTCATGCTAGGCTGACTTATGCTGAGGCTCAGGAAGGTTTTGACGGAAAGCCGGGCGAAACTGCGGAAACAGTCATTGATATCCTCAAGGACGTATTTTCAGCCTACAAAGCCCTACGCAAAGCTCGCAATCAGAGGGCACCTCTGGCTATTGAACTTCCTGAGCGGCGGGTTCACGTCAATGATGAAGGCAAAGTCACTAAAATAACGCTCCGAGACCGTTTTGACGCCCATAAGCTGGTCGAAGAATTCATGGTACAGGCCAATGTGGCCGCCGCCGAAGCTTTGGCCGATAAAAACGTAACCACAATAGTTCGGATTCATGAGCCGCCAGCCCGCGAAAAACTTCAAGGCTTATCGGACTTTCTGCCCGCAATTGGCCTGAAATGGTCATTAGGTGAAAGGGTCTCTACGCAGCGATTTAATAAACTTATGGAAATGGGCAAAGACCGAGACCTGACGGAAACTGTTGGCATGGCCGTTTTACGCTCGCAGAGCCAAGCTTATTACGGCCCGGACGCCAAAGGTCATTTTGGTCTCTCCCTGACACATTATGCGCATTTTACCTCTCCTATACGCCGCTATGCAGACCTGGTGGTCCACAGAGCACTGATCCGCACCTTTAATCTTGGCCATGATGGCACAACCGAAGAAGAATTTACGCGCCTTAAGGAAACATCAGAGCACATTTCAGACACTGAGCGCCGTGCCATGGCCGCAGAGCGTGATGCGAAAGACAGATATATCGCCGCTTATCTGGAAGGCCGGGTCGGCGCTGAATTTCCAGCCAGAATTACTGGTGTTGCAAAGGCCGGTCTGTTTGTAACATTGGACGAAACCGGCGCCGATGGGTTCATCCCTGCTCGTACTTTAGGGGATGATTATTTTGTGTTTGATGAGAAGAAAAAAGCTCTCATCAATTCACATAACGGCGCGACCTATCGGTTCGGGCGCAAGGTCAATGTAAAGCTTACCGAAGCCACGCCCATAACCGGCGGGTTGATTTTTGAAATACTCACAAAGCCTGAACGGGGCGAGAAACCTAAGTTTAACCCTCGTGGTCGCAACCAAAAATACAAAACCAGACGATCCGGTAAAAAGAGGCGATGACAAAATTCCCCAAAGTCATCCTGACTGACAAAGAAAAAGCGCAACGTGCCGCATTGAAACGCGCCGCTCGGCCTCGTATTGCATCCACAATTGTTCTTTATACCGGCTCTCGCCAAAACCCAAAAATTCTAATGGGTCAGCGCGCAAGCCGATCAGATTTCATGCCCTCTGTATATGTGTTTCCCGGTGGCCGGGTCGATCGAGCTGATAATTTCGCGCCTTATACCGGGGCACTTCCCGCACGTACTGAACGTATTCTTGAAGCCGCTTGCAGCCCCCGAAAAGCCAAAGCTATCGTACTCGCTGCCATCCGCGAAACCTGGGAGGAAACAGGTCTAATGCTTGGCCGGGCAGGTAGCTGGAGCAAAAACATCTCCCACAAAAGCTGGGATGAATTCAGACTTCAAAAGGTTGTCCCTGATCTTTCTGATATAAATGTCTTCGGACGGGCTATAACCCCGCCCCATCGTCATAAGCGTTATGACACCTGGTTTTTAATAGCGCCCTTTCGCGGTAATCCGGATATTGTTTCCGACAGCCATGAACTCTTAAGCGTAGGATGGTTTGACTTTGACCATATTCAAAAACTGAAAACTCACCGCGCAACACAAATGATGATACATGTTCTCAAAGACTTCATGGCCCGGCCAAACCCCCGACCGGATGTATTCTTTTCCCATATGCGCCATGGCCGTTATCAGCAACACCGTTTTCCCGCATGAAACCCTCAGAAATGCCGTTGACAAGCGAGCTTTCAAGTCTATAAGACGCCGCTTGAAGATTCTCCTTATTTAGAAGGGTGGAACCATGGCCAAGCCAACCACAATTAAAATTCGCCTGAACTCAACGGCTGACACAGGTTACTTCTATGTGACCAAGAAAAACGCGCGCACAATGACCGAAAAAATGGTCAAGCGTAAGTATGACCCAATTGCACGCAAGCATGTGGAGTTCAAAGAAGGTAAGATTAAGTAGATTGCCTTAAATCAGTTTCAAAAGCCGCCGCTTAGGCGGCTTTTTTTATGGGCGCTCCCAAGACGCGGTTTCTGCCAGCCTGTTTCGCCTTATAAAGTGCAGAGTCAGCCCGTTTGAAGACATCTCTCAATTTTTCTCCTGGTGTCACCTCTGCAATACCTGCACTGAGTGTTACTGAGAGCGCCTGCCCCTCCACATAGATAGGCGTACCGCCGATTAAAGCACGGATGCGGTCTGCGGCCTGCAAGGCTTCATCCTGTTCAGTATCCGGCATGGCCACCATAAACTCTTCGCCGCCATAACGGCTGACAATATCAATTGCCCGCATATTCGAAGCTAGCCTTATGGCTACTTCTTTTAAAACGTCATCGCCTATATCATGTCCAAGAATGTCATTGACCCGCTTGAAATGATCAATGTCGAAAACAATAATAGAGAATGTCTCACCATTATCTGCACTGGCAAATAACGGTTTTACGGATCGCTCGAAATAGCGGCGATTACCCAGCCCAGTTAAAGGGTCTGCAACAACCATCTCCAAATCGTGATTAAAGTTCTCTTGAAGCGCGTCAGAATAGAATTTGCGTTTAAGCTGCGTATTAACCCGCGCGATTAACTCTTGCTCTTCTATGGGCCTCATAACTGTATCATTGATACCTAAGTCATACGCTCTGACAAATCGGTTTTCATCTTCAGGGGTTCCCACAAGTAGGATTGGGATATTGGTCGTTTTTTGATCAAATTTCAGGGATGCACAGACTCTCAGCCCGTCAAAACTATCTGCTGTCAAGCTGACGACAATCAAATCAGTATTAGAGGCCCGGCAAGCCATGACTTCGCGAGGATCTTTCATAATAGAACACTTATGAATATCCTCCAGTGGTTTGGACAATTGCAGTGCGCGCTTTTCATGATCTTCGAGAATGACAATATGGCCTTTACGGCGAATGATCTCTTCGACCACTACCCGCGAATTTGCCAACGAATGCCCTGTATGACTGAGTAATTGGTCCGTCACCATTTTCAGTCTCAATAGAGAACGCACACGCGCCAGCAAATTAAAATCATCAATGGGCTTTGTGATAAAATCATCGGCGCCCGCTTCAAGGCCGCGAATACGATCCTTTGTGCTATCCAGAGCCGTCACCATAATGACAGGAATATGATAGGTTTGCGGATTGCTCTTCAGAGCCTGACAAGTCTCAAACCCATCCAGACCAGGCATAATGGCGTCCATCAAGATCAGATCGACCTTTTCAGTTTCCACCATTTCAAGGGCTTTTTCGCCGGACTGCGCCAAGAGAACATCGTAATACTCTGCAGATAGCTTTACCTGCAGCAGATGAAGATTGGGTGCAAGGTCATCGACGATTAGGATACGGGCGCTCACGCCGACCTCCTAGTTCACGAATTTACGGATTGTCGCCAAAAACGAAGAAACATTGATCGGTTTGGAAATATAGGCTGCGCAACCACCATCTCTAATCCGTTTTTCATCGCCTTTCATCGCAAAGGCCGTTACAGCAACGATTGGAATATCCGTTAGAGCTTTATCATCCTTGATCCATTTAGTAACTTCGAGACCGGAGACTTCTGGAAGCTGAATATCCATTAAAATTAGATCAGGTCTGAATTTTTTTGCCAATGAAATAGCTTTTAAACCCTCACGAGTTTGAGCCGTTTCAAATCCGTGCGCGTCCAGCAAATCTGAAAAAAGCTTCATATTGAGCTCGTTATCTTCGACTATGAGTACCTTTTTTGGCATAAGCTGTAACATAATTCCCCGTTCACCCGGATTGTCAGCGTCCTGACTGCGCCTTTTTATCTTGCCCTATTAAACACGAATAACCTTAATCAACCGTGTGTAATTCCTTTACAATGACTTAAGAGAACATTTATAGAACATTCTGATGAAATATGGGTTAACGTGTGTCCGATATAACTGTTTCATATTGCCGGGACTGTATTAGCCCCCTCCCCGAGCCTCCGCATTGCCTTAAGTGCGACGGAAGAAATCCGCTATCTCATCCAGAAATCTCGCAGCTATCCATCGCGCATGTCGACTGTGATGCCTTTTATGCTTCCATCGAAAAACGGGACAATCCCAGCATTGCGCACAAGCCCGTTATAGTCGGCGGTGGTACGCGCGGAGTCGTTTCTGCGGCCTGTTATATGGCCCGTATGTATGGTGTTCGATCCGCTATGCCCATGTTCAAAGCACTCAAAGCCTGCCCCGATGCTGTCGTAATCAAACCGCACATGAATAAATATGCCGAGGACGGTTATAAAATTCGAAATATGATGAAAACCTTGACGCCGCTGGTTGAGCCCCTGTCAATTGACGAAGCTTTCCTTGATTTGACCGGCACTGAACGCCTCCATGGACGATCCCCTGCACAAAGTCTCCTCAAGCTACAAAAAGAGATTTTACAAGACATCGGCGTCACAGTTTCAGTCGGCCTTAGCTATAATAAATTCCTGGCCAAAACGGCGTCTGATTTGGATAAACCTCATGGATTTGCTGTACTCGGGCGAGCGGATGCTTTGGACTTTCTAAAAAACAAACCCGTCGATTTCATTTTTGGTGTTGGCCCGGCCTTTGCTCGCAGCCTATCCAAGGCAGGGATTCACAGCATTGCCGATGTTCGAAAACGTGAAGATAGCGATATGATGAAACGCTTCGGCGAATCCGGTTTACGGCTGGCTCGCCTATCACGGGCTGAAGATACAAGGCGTGTTAACCCTGTCAGTGACCGTAAAAGTGTTTCAGCCGAGACAACCTTTAATACTGATATAGGCGACCCTGACCTATTGAAGGATCGATTATGGCTTCTCTGCGTAAAAACAGCCGATCGCGCCAAAGCCAAGGATATCGCAGGACGTGTTGTAACGTTGAAACTTAAAACACGAAGTTTTGAAACCATCACACGGCGGCGAACACTGGCGCAACCGGTACAGCTTGCCGATACTATCTTTCACACGCTTGAACCACTACTGGATAAAGAAGCCAATGGGCGAAAATTCCGGCTGCTCGGCGCAGGGATTTCAGATCTCTCAGCACCTCTTGGCGATAGTGGTGATCTGTTGGACCCAACTGCTTTTAAGCGCGGTATTGCTGAACGTGCCTCAGACAAGGCCCGTGCAAAGTTTGGCAAAGATGCGGTGGTAAAAGGACGCGAACTCCGCGCCAGGCGAAAATCCAGCAATAATCCTAAAACTATTCTGCCCGAAAAGCCTGAGCGTAACTCATAAAGTAGTCAAAAATTTCATCTTCACTTCGACTATCTGCGTTACGCCATGTTGGCGCTGTCTCCAGGTTCAACACTTCCCCGTCAGGATGGACAATGAAAACCGTTGGCGTGCCGACAATATCATCCACACCAAATTTCTGAGCTATGTCAATATTGCGGTTTTTCTTGCCGACATCCACATAGAGCAATTCATAATTCGGGTCTAAAAGCTCAGTCTTAAAACGCTCTTTGTCGAACTGCGCAGCCAGTCCGCGGCTGTCATGACACCAATTGGCCCCCATAACAATCAAAGCAAGACGGTCATTGGCTTGGGCTTTGGCTAGTGTTTGATGAACCTCTGACCAGGCAGCAGCCTCAGCATTATAGGGCGTGTACTGGGCATGAACTTTGGAATGGTCGTCATGCTTGGCTGGACTACCCGATGTTACGCAACCAAAAACAAATGAAACTAAAAACAACAATAAAACGGATAGAAAAAAACGTAACATGAGCCATCTATAGCGCTTAAAATCAATGTGACAAACACTTGTCAGTCACTACGGACACTTTCATAAAGACACTATGCCGATATTTCCATTTTTCCGCTGGCCTAGGCGCCGCAGGCCAACATCCGAACCGCAGCAAAGTGAAAAGCCTGTAGCCACGAAAGAATCCGCCATCGTTCGCCGGCATTTCTATAATGAAAAAGCCTGCCAAACTTATGCCAGTTTCTTTCCTTTATGGAATGGCTGGGCCACAGCTGGCCATGTTCTAACCGACACAGCTCACATCTGGCCTGCATTTACAGGACATGGAAAAAACAAAGGCCAAGAAGTCCACATCTGGCCTGAAGGACTGGATGCGGCGTTGACGGGGTGTGAGCTGCCCGCCACACAGCCTGATAAGCCAAGCATCGGACAGAAAGTCAAAATATTAGGATACCCAGCGGGGTCCAGGCATTTAGAAACCCGAACAGCAAGAGTTTATCTTGAACGCGGTGCAGGCTCAGGCACTTGGATAGCTCACATTCTGGCACCGGATGAACCAGTTGTTACCGGCATGAGCGGCGGGCCTGTAATCGATATAAAAACAGGGATGCCCATCGGGATTGTTATTACCCGCAATTCTCCGGCAGATTTAAATGCTGACCGCGATCCTGATGAAAGCTGTGATTTTGTAGCGCTATCGGCTGTTTGGGAGGCCGTTCAAAAGCAAAGATTGATGGCCTAGCTGTCTTTGCCAAGCTCTTGAGAACGGTGATAGGCTGCATTGACAGCGTCTCGTAAAATATGCGGCAGGCCTTGATCGCTCATGAGAACATCCAGAGCTGCCTGAGTGGTGCCATTGGGTGATGTGACTCCAACTCGAAGTTCAGTAGCTGTTTGTCCTGATTGCTCGAGCAAGGCCCCTGCCCCAATAAGAGTCTGCGCCGCAAACCGGGCCGCATATTCTTCGGGCATACCAAGATTTACGCCTGCACCTGTCAACGCTTCGACCATATGAAAGAAATAGGCAGGACCTGACCCGGATATGGCGGTCACCATGTCAATCATAGACTCTTGCTCAAGCTCAACCGCTTCTCCCGCTGCAGATAAAAGCTCAGCTACATGAGCACGCTGTTCAACATCCAGAGTTTCATCACTCACATACCCCGTAATGCCTTTGCCTATAGCAGCGGGCGTATTGGGCATGGCCCTGACGCAGTGCTGATCCGGAAACGCCGCGTGCAATCTCGCCAACGAGATACCTGCCTGAACAGAAATTACAACGCAGTCTTTAGGCAGATGAGGAACGATTCCTGTGGCTACATCGTCAAAATACTGAGGCTTGGTCGCTAAAAGGACATAACGGATATCCGGATGAGAATGATCAAGTGTTTCATCTTGCCGAACGCCATTTTCTATCAAGGCTTGAGCCGCCTCACCAGGACGAGGGTCAATTATAAGAAGATTGCTGGCAGACACAGTCGGATATGTGCCTTTGATCCACCCGGCCATCATGGCACCGCCCATGCGGCCCGCCCCTATCACGATGTGTGTTATCATTCGTGCTTTTTAAGGATTAGCCGCTAAATCCACAAGAGCAGATGTAAGTGCATCCTCGGGGGACTTCCCGGCCCATATAACATATTGGCAGGCAGGGTAACCCCGCTCAGCCGCATCGAGAGCTTGAGCAATCAAATCCTGAGCTTGCTCCGTCAGGAGTTTGGCGCCCCCTCGCAATGAATGACTATGCCGATAAACCAGAGCACTGTTTTTATCCCAGTAATCAAAATGGCCATGGGTCAAACGTTCATTGATGAGCGACATTAATCGGCAAATATCATCACTGCGCCCACCTGGCGTACGCCCATCAAAAGCTAAATATAATCCAATGGACTCGGCTTTAACGTCCCAAGTTAAAATTAAATCATGATGGCACCATAGGCCCGGTAATGACAAATGCAGCTCATCTGGTTTTACGCGCTCATATTCGAAATGTTCCGCAACGCATAGACGCTGAAAAACATCCAAAGGGTTTGAACGCGCTCCAATGGCGCTTGATAGGCTCGCAGAGGGCCTGAGGCAAAATTCGTCGGCAAGTTTCATAACCGCCACACCACCAATGATTCTTTGTTATATTTGATAGCAGGCTATGACACCCTTGCAATATTACAAGATATTGTTGCGAAGGAATTGTTGATAACTAGATTTAGAGAAAAACTACTTTTTGAGCGTTTTTATTTTCTTCTCCAATGCTGCGACTTTTGTCTTAAGCACAGCATTCTCGTCCTGGATGGACAGCACCATAGTTTTCAAAATTTCAAACTCATCACGGGAAATTAGGTCCATATCGGCGATAACACGGTCCGCTTGTGCTCTGCCCATAGCCTTAACTTCATCACCGACACCTTTAACAGCGCCAACAGCATTGGTCATAAGATTGGTCAAATCGTCCAAAGGTCCGGATTTGGTTTGCATGTCTTCCTCTTTGCCTGATTGATTTTGGCTTTCCATATAGATAGGGAGCAGGTAACAGATTTTCCAGTCCTGCACTATATTACGATTTGCCGCGCCATGATAGTTGAACTCATTTCCGCCATAACCTTTCCTGAATGGATCAGTGATACTGCTTTTTCAATTCCGGGAACGCCGCTTAAAGTGAAATGGTATGGGCTGGGATATATGGTTGGCATCTATCTCGCCTATAGATGGGCGCTGCGAACAGTTCGCCAGAAACACTTATGGATACCAGACGGCGTAACCCGCGGCGTTGAAGTCATCCCCAATAAGACGGTTCTCGAAGACTTCACCTTTTATTGCCTGCTTGGCATCATGATAGGCGGACGCATCGGGTCGCTTCTCCTATATAGCCCGCCCGAAACTTTCCTGGATATTTTCAAAGTCTGGGAAGGCGGCATGGCATTCCACGGCGGCTTTGCCGGTGTCTGCCTGGCAGTTTGGTATGTATCGCGCAAACATAAAATAACTTTATGGCGCTGGGCCGATATGGCAGCCATTGGCGCGCCCATTGGGCTTGGCCTTGTTCGTATAGCCAATTTTGTCAATCAAGAGCTTTGGGGCCGAGAAACAGATGTACCTTGGGCCTTTATATTTCGCACAGATCCGCAATGGCTGCCACGCCATCCCAGCCAGCTCTATGAGGCCTTTCTGGAAGGTTTCGTTATTTTCGCTGTACTGTGGTATTTATCGCGTAAGAAAAAAGCTCTTACAAAACCGGGTATTTGTGCCGGCATGTTTTTCCTTCTTTATGGAAGTTTTCGCATCTTTGTCGAATTCTTCAGAGAGCCAGACGCAGAACTCATTTTTGGCTTAACCCGAGGCACGGCTTATTCCCTACCCATGGTATTTATTGGGCTGGCGATAGTTTACTGGGCAGCCAAGCGCCCTCCAGCCGCACCAAAACACATGGCGGAAGAAATCAAAGCCGCAAAAGCTGAATGAGCGAACTTAAGAACCGCATAATCGCCCGCATACGCGCGGAAGGCCCCATGAGTGTGGCCGAATATATGGGACTATGCCTGCTTGACCCTAAACATGGCTATTATCCAACACGCGATCCCCTGGGGTCTGACGGGGACTTCATCACGGCACCGGAAATCTCTCAAATGTTTGGCGAAGTGATAGGCCTTTGGGCCATTCAAAGCTGGACCGATATGGGCAAGCCCGAAAAAATCACGCTTGTTGAAATGGGCCCGGGACGCGGCATTATGATGAGCGATATATTGCGCGCCGCGCGGCTCGCCCCAGACTTCCTTAAAGCTGTATCGGTCACCCTCATCGAAGTCAGCGCAGCCCTCGAAGCCGTGCAAGCAAAAACCCTCGCTGACAGCCCTGTCCCCGTCAATTGGATATCTGCTCTGTCTGATCTGCCCGATGGACCTGTGATCATTATTGGAAACGAATATCTGGATTGCCTCCCTATTCGTCAGTTCATTCAAAAAGATCGATTTGCGGGTTCTGCCGGGTGGCATGAGCGTCTTGTTACGCTTGATACAAACAGTGATGATCTATGTTTCGCTACGGCGCCGGAACCAATCAGTAAAATTGTACAAGACACATTGCCCGCAGCACAATCAACAGCGCGGAATAATGAGCTTTTAGAAATCTGCCCCGCCGCCAATCAATTGCTGGATCAACTGTCTGAACGGTTTAGACAATCATCTGGCCGCGCGCTGTTTATAGATTACGGCCCGTCAGAAACAGAGTTTGGCGATACATTACAGGCCTTGAAGCGTCATGAGAAAGTTGATGTGTTTTCTGATCCCGGCAATACAGATCTGACAGCCAGAGTTGATTTTGGCGCTTTGACCGAACTTTCGCAAAAATTGAATATGACAACGACGGCACCCGTTACCCAAAGGGAATTTCTATCAAAGCTTGGGCTTGAAATGCGAGCCGTAGCCCTTGCTCGCAGTCAGCCAGATGCCAAAGAAAAAATTGCGCGGCAAATGGAGCGGTTAATGGCAGAAGATCAAATGGGCTCGTTATTTAAAGCCATTTGTTTTCAGTCCGCGGACTTAGAGTTACCTATGGGCTTTCGCACATTGATCCAGTAGAAGAGACTTATGAAGGTAAAATATTTTCTCGTCTTTTTCATAAACTTATGGGCCGTAGCCTGTACAGAAATCAAAAACACACCAATGCTTGTGGATATTACGGACGACGCCCAGTTTAGAGTTTCAGGTAATGAACCCTTCTGGACGTTCAAAATAGCAAACGGTCAAGCCGTTTATTCTACGCCAGAGAATATAGGCGGGGAAACACTACCCGTAAAAGTCATGAAATATGATGACCGCATCGAGATTACGGGAATCCTGAACCAGGAAACCTTCACCCTGAAATTAATGGATACACCTTGTCAGAATGATATGTCGGGCGACATGCATGATATGAAAGCTTTCTATAATATAGACGGACATCAATATCCCGGATGTGCCGATAAAAACTGATGACAATATTTAAAACGCATGAACTCCTGGACCATCCACATTTTTTGCATGGGTTCTTCACCCGCAAAGGGGGAGCGTCCTCTGGTGCTTATGAAAGCCTAAACACAGGTGCCGGGTCTGATGATGATCTGGCTTGCATTGCTGAAAACCGTAGCCGCGTAGCCGCTGCCCTCGGGACAGCGCCTGAATGTCTGTTATCATTGTCACAAATCCATTCCATAGATGTGATGATCATAGATGCGCCTTTTTCCGGTGAAAATCCAAAAGCAGATGGCTTAGTAACCCGAACACCGGGTCTTGCAATCTCAGCACTCGCCGCAGATTGTGGTCCGATCTTGTTCTGTGACCCCCAGGCCAAAATCATAGGCGCATGTCATGCCGGTTGGCGCGGCGCATTATCCGGCATTACCGATCAGACAATCAATGCCATGGAATCTATAGGTGCCCAGCGCCGTAATATTCACGCCGTGCTCGGCCCTTGCATAAGTCAGCCTTCTTACGAAGTGGGGCCGGAATTCCGTGATACATTCGTCGCGGAAGACGAAGTTTATGATCGGTTTTTCAAACTTGGCCCGGCCAAAGAGGATGGCATGCGGCGACCCCATTTTGATCTAAAGCGCTTCATATTAATGCGCTTAAGAAGGGCAGGATTAACACGAATCGATGCTCTGCCAGACTGCACTTACCTGCAACCCGATGACTATTTCAGCTATCGTTATAATACTCACAACAATATTTCCGACTATGGACGCAATATTTCCGCCATAATGCTCACTGGGTGATTTACAATCGCTCTAGCGCTGTTTAGAGAAACCTCAACGCGTCAACGGTGAAAGCGGGATATCATGAAACTGATCAGTGGTTCTTCCAATGCAGAGCTATCCAAGGCCATTGCAGATGTTTTAGATGTACCCCTAACCTCTGTGGATATTAACCGGTTTCGAGACCAAGAAATCTTTGTCCGCATCAACGAAAATGTGCGCGGCGAAGATATTTTTCTGATCCAGCCCACTTCCGCCCCGGCCAATGACCATTTGATGGAACTTCTTATCCTAATTGACGCTCTTGTTCGCGCTTCAGCCCAGCGTATCACGGCCGTTGTGCCCTATTATGGCTATGCCCGACAGGATCGAAAAACCGGGGGCCGCACACCCATTTCTGCGAAGCTTGTGGCCAATCTCATTTCCAAAGCCGGCGCCCATCGCGTTCTGACCATTGACCTGCATGCGGGGCAAATTCAGGGCTTTTTTGATATTCCAACCGACAACTTGTTTGGACAACCTGTCTTTGTAGATGACATCAAAGACAATTATTCGAAAAAGGATCGTCAGAATCTTCTTTTTGTTTCGCCGGATACAGGCGGTGTGGTTCGGACCCGGAGTCTGGCCAAGCGCTTTAATGCCGATATTGCCATTGTCGATAAACGCCGCCCCAAAGCCGGCGAATCTGAAGTGATGAACATTATTGGTGAAGTCGAAGGCCGAGATTGCATTCTTTATGATGATATCATCGACAGTGGTGGTACGCTTTGTAATGCGGCTAATGCCTTAATGGACCAAGGTGCTAACTCGGTTACGGCCTATATTACCCATGGCGTATTATCCGACCCCGCGGTCGAGCGTATTACGGGCTCTATCCTGCGTGAAGTCGTCATTACGGATACGATCGCCCAGCCGGAAAAAGTCAAAACCTGCGAAAAAATCCGCGAAGTATCTGTCGCGACACTTCTTGGCGAAGCCATCCGCCGTATCGCCAATGACGAAAGCGTGTCCAAACTGTTTGGATAAGTCTTTACTTTGACTCGGCTTTGCATCTGAGGCAAACCAGCATCATGGATTATCAAGCTCTACTAATTGCCATAGCCATGGGTTATTTTCTGGGGTCCATCCCCTTTGGTCTTTTCATTAGCAAACTTGGCGGGCAAGGGGACGTCCGCGACATTGGATCTGGCAATATCGGGGCTACAAATGTCCTGCGTACAGGAAGAAAAGACTTAGCATTTCTCACACTTTTATTTGACGCTGGAAAAGCCGCCGCTGCCGCTTTGCTGGCAGGACATTACTTAGGTATTCCCTATAATATGGTTGCAGGCGCTGCTGCGCTGTTCGGACATTGTTTCCCTGTTTGGTTAAAGTTTAAAGGCGGCAAAGGCGTAGCCACGTTTTTCGGTTCCCTTTTAGCGGTTCATTGGCCT
Organism: Hellea sp.; assembly: GCA_020627655.1. Lineage (GTDB taxonomy): Bacteria > Pseudomonadota > Alphaproteobacteria > Caulobacterales > Maricaulaceae > JACOMS01. Next base: position 6,842 of record JAHDGM010000022.1, on the reverse strand, counting down.
CTCGCCTTAGCAGCAGCAGCTATATGGCTTACCATTGCTTTTCTAACCCGAATGTCAGCAATGGGCGGCCTATGGGCTGCTGGAACCGCCCCAGCGATTGCCCTATATATGGGAAAAATTGACCTGGCTGTTATGGCAAGCTTTCTTGCCTTGGTCATTTTCATTCGTCACAAGGAAAATATTGGACGTATCATTCGCGGTGAAGAATCTAAAATCGGTCAGAAAAAGTGACACTTCGCGATCTCAGGTTCTCTGAAAAGCGAGACTGGCTTCGCCTGATACGCACGCCCAATCTTGGCCCCGTGGCATTTCGGGATTTATTATTAAGGTTTAATAGCGCTACTGCTGCCCTTGAAGGTCTTCCATCAATAGTTCGCGGCCGCTCAATTGATATTCCGGACATCGAAGATATCGAAGCCGAAATGCAAGCGCACCAGGATATGGACATCCATCTGATCGCAGCCTGCGAACCCGCCTATCCAATGATGCTGCGCGCCATTAATCCACCTCCGCCCATCATCTCTGTCTGTGGTGATCCTAAAATACTCCATAAGCCCTGTATCGCTGTGATAGGTTCTCGGAATGCGTCTGCCATAGGACAGCGTTTTGCCGGTCAAATCGCCCGTGAACTTGGAGAAGCCGGCATGACAGTCGTCTCAGGACTTGCACGCGGTATCGACACACAAGCCCATTGGGGCGCTCTGGAAACCGGGACAGCAGCTGTACTTGGCGGCGGCCCCGACCATGTCTACCCCACGCAAAACACAGATCTTTTCAACGAGATAAAAAATAAAGGCGCCATTATATCTGAAAGCCCGATAGGTTACCGCGCGACTGCCAAGGATTTTCCGCGCCGTAACCGGATAATTTCGGGCCTTTGCCGAGGCGTTGTCGTCATTGAAGCAGCAGAGCGCTCCGGAACATTAATCACGGCGCGCTACGCCCTGGAACAAGGCCGGGAAGTCATGGCCGCGCCCGGCTCCCCCCTTGATCCGCGCGTTAAAGGGTGCCACCGCCTGTTAAAACAAGGCGCGGCATTAATCGAAAACACGCAAGATATTTTGGACGCTATTGATGGTTTTAATGACCTTCATGAACCGTCTGATTTTTACACGGGCCCGGATAATTTCGACCATGACGGCGATATTGATCAGGCCAAAGAGATGATCAAAACCTTGCTCTCGCCTACGCCGACGCTGCGAAATGATATTATCAGGCTTTCAGGCCTGCCCGTTTCTCTGGCCGTAGCCGCGCTCTTGGAAATGGAGCTTACCGGTGAAATATTTGTCGAGCCCGATGATAAGGTAAGCGCTGCCTAGCTCTGCATCGTCCAGCCATTGACGCCCATGGCGGCCTGACGGACAGCTTCTGATAAAGTCGGGTGAGCATGGCAAATGCGGGCAATGTCTTCAGCAGCAGCTTTAAACTCCATGGCAACACACATTTCCTGGATCATTTCGCCCACCATGGGACCGATCATATGCGCGCCGAGGATTTCGTCTGTTTCCGCATGGGCCAGTATTTTTACGAAACCATCTGTTTCATGGTTAGCCTTGGCGCGGCTATTGGCCATGAAAATAAACTTACCGGATTTATAAGGAATTCCAGCGTCTTTAAGTTCTTGTTCAGTTTGCCCAACAGCCGCCATTTCCGGCTTGGTGTAAACCACGCCCGGTACAGTGTCGTAATTAACATGGCCCGCTTTGCCTGCAATGAGCTCGGCCACGGCAACGCCGTCTTCTTCGGCTTTGTGCGCCAGCATAGGCCCTTTAATACAATCGCCAACAGCCCAGATACCTGGCACATTGGTTTTGAAATGATTAGTCTCTATAACGCCGCGTTTATCAGTGGTTACGCCCACGGCTTCGAGGCCCAAACCATCAGTGTAAGCCCGGCGCCCGATGGAGACCAAAACAACATCAGCATCAAATGTGGTAGTATCACCGCCTTTAGATGGCTCCATAGTAACCTTGAGTTTGGACTTCAGCTTTTCAACGCCCGTAACCTTATGGCCCGTGTGAAACTTCATCCCTTGTTTTTTAAGAATGCGCTTGCCGGTTTTCTGAACTTCAGCATCCATACCCGGCAAAATGTGATCCAGAAACTCAACAACTGTAACTTCTGCGCCAAGCCGCCGCCAGACTGAGCCAAGCTCGAGTCCGATAACGCCGCCGCCGATCACAACCATTTTGCCGGGGACTTTGTCCAGCTCAAGAGCCCCTGTTGACGACACAATACGGTCTTCATCAATTTCGATACCCGGCAAAGTCGCAACTTCTGAGCCCGTCGCAATCACGATGTTTTTGGCTTTTAGTTTTTTACCGTCCACATCAACGGTTCCGGCATCAATAATTTTACCAAAACCTTTTATGTGGTCGACTTTGTTTTTCTTAAACAGATATTCAATGCCTTTGGTAAGCTGATCCACTGTCTTGTCTTTGGATGCCATCATATTGGGCAGGTTCAGTTTCACCGAAGCATCTATACCCAGATTTTCAAAATCTTTCTCGGCAGCTTCGTAAAGTTCTGTCGCATGTAAAAGAGCTTTGGACGGAATACAGCCGACATTCAGACAGGTTCCACCAAGTGTTTTTCGGGTTTCAACACAGGCCACTTTAAGGCCTAATTGTCCCGCGCGGATCGCACAATTATAGCCGCCCGGGCCGCCGCCAATAATGACCAGATCATAAGTATCAGACATGAAAAACTCCTGCGCGTATATTTTGGTTTCCCTTACGCGCAGGAGCAATAATGGTCAATGCAGTTCAGAGTTTGATGCCCAGATTAAGCAGACTTCACCAAGCGCGCGCCCATCCAGGCCATTGGCATCATGACTAAAACACTAAGACCCGACACCCACATGGGTTGCGGCATGGCCACGGCGTTTAAAATGGCCGCCACAGCCAATAATCCACCAACAACAAATGCCGGGATAAATTTGGTTTTTGCAATCATGGTCGCAATAAATCCACCGATAAAACTACCGGCGATATAGCTGAGCAAAACCATTAAGAACGCCGTAATCGGCAAGCCCTTCACATATGCATTGAAAGCCGCTTCGTCATCCATCGTGACGCCCTCAGGCATAGGATACATCATGCCGGAGATCATTTGCACGACAGAGATTACCGCTACTGCAGCAATCAATCCGGCGATTGTCCCAAGAATTTTTCTAAGCATGATCTAGGTCAGATAACCTTTGGCAGCTTTCTTATGCGCAAACCAGATCAGGAAAATTGCAACAACAAGAACAGCTACAATGAAAAATTTGCCTAAAGCCCCACCGTAGTTCCATGCACCTGACTGGACCATCCAGACATCATGAACAACAACACCCAACAATGATATTATGAATAGGATTTTTGACCAAGCTTTACGCAATAACAAACCAATACAACCTAAAACACCAGCGAAAACAGCAATAGCGTATCCACTTGTTGCCCAAGCAGGTTTAGACGCAAACAATGCAGCAGCCTCTTCACCATATGATTCAACTAGAAGCTCATTTGAGGCCATTGCTTCGCCAAGATAAGACATTACGCCCATCAAATTCCACAGCAAAGCCAAACCAGCAATCACCCAAAACAATGTAGGTGGTTTCATTCCATCAGACATAATTTTTCTCCCCTAATTATGTGTGGGGAAAGTCTAGCCGGAAAACCAGTTATGGTAAATCAACTTTAAATATCCAACAAGAGACGCTCCGGATCTTCCAGGCATTCCTTGACGCGCACCAGGAAGGTCACGGCTTCTTTACCGTCAACGATGCGGTGGTCGTAAGACAAAGCCAGATACATCATGGGACGAATGACGATCTGATCGTCAATAACGACAGGGCGCTTTTCGATCTTATGCATACCCAGAATGCCGGATTGCGGCGGGTTTAAAATCGGCGAACTCATGAGCGAGCCGTAAACGCCACCATTAGAAACCGTGAAGGTACCGCCGCTCATATCAGCCATGGAAAGCTGTCCTTCTCGAGCTTTTGTCGCTAGAGCGGATAGGCCTTTTTCAATACCGCCTAATGATAGTTCATCACAATCCCGCAGGACAGGAACTACAAGACCCTTTGGAGTCCCAACGGCCACACTAATATCATAATAATTCTTATAGATAATATCCGTACCATCAATTTCGGCATTAACCGCCGGGACGTCTTTGAGCGCTTGAACACAGGCTTTGATAAAAAAGCTCATAAACCCTAATTTGATGCCGTGTTTCTTGATAAATATTTCTTTATATTGTGAACGCAGTGCCATGATTTCGCTCATATCCGCCTCATTATAAGTGGTGAGCATGGCAGCTGTATTCTGAGCATCTTTCAGGCGGCGCGCAATAGTCTGGCGAATACGGGACATACGTACCCGTTCCTCGCGCGGATGATCAGCACGCGGTGCTTTAGCAGCAACTGGTGCCGGACTAGGGGCGGGAGCAGCGGGAGCAGGAGCAACTTTGGGAGCACTGACTGCCTTTTGAGCGTCTGCCTTAGTGATACGGCCATCTTTACCCGTACCCGTGATCGTACTCGCATCAAGATTATGTTCTTCAATAATCCGCGCAGCAGCCGGCATGACAATGGGTTCTGATGTAGACACAGCCTGCGACGCAACCGGAGCAGAAGCGGCAGATATTGTTCCGCCAGCGGCGCCAACTTGTAATACCGCCAGCGTGTCGCCAATTTTAGCGGTCTCGCCAACACCGATTAAGATTTTCTCTAAGACACCGGACTCCGGAGCGACTAATTCCTGAGCGGCTTTATCGGTTTCAAGCTCTACTAACGGCTCATCTTTTGCGACGGCTTCGCCAGGTTGCTTCATCCAATTGGCGACTGTTACTTCGGAAACGCTTTCGCCCACATTTGGCACTTCGATACTCATGGGCTTACCACCTGATGTCTCAGTTGAAACGGGGGCTGCTGCTTTTGGCAAAGCTTCTTCTTCAGGCGCAGCTTGTGCGGTCGATGCTCCGGTTGCTGACAACCGCGCAATCAAGGCACCCACAGCAGCGTTTTCACCTTCTGCAACAACGATTTCAGACAATACGCCATCTTCCGGCGCTACAAGTTCCTGAGCCGCTTTATCGGTTTCCAGTTCAACAAGAGCTTCATCTTTTTTAACCGCATCGCCAACTTTTTTGAACCAGGTGGCAATCGTAACTTCGGAAACGCTTTCACCTACATTTGGAACTGTGATATCTGTCATGGTTATAGCTCTTTTCTGGCTCTATTTGGCAAAGGCTGCGTCCATCACAGCCTGCTGTTCTTTTTTGTGTTTAGACGAAATACCGGTAGCCGTCGAGGCGGAAGCCGGACGGCCAGCATAACGGGCGCGTGTGTTTTTCGCGCCTATTTCAATCAGAGTTTCTTCAATGAGTGGCTCGATAAAGGCCCAGCCGCCCATATTTTTAGGCTCTTCCTGACACCAGACCATATCGGCGTTTTTAAAGCGCTTAAGCTCTGTCGCCATGGCATCACCCGGATAGGGGTAAAACTGCTCGATGCGCAGGATATAGGTGTCATTAATGCCTTTTTCCTCGCGCTCTTTGTAGAGGTCATAATAGACCTTGCCAGAGCAGATAATCACCTTTTTGATTTTACTGTCAGAGACAAGTTTGATCTTGGTTGTTTCCGGCTTGTACTGGGCGTCATCCCAAAGTACGCGGTGGAAGAAAGATCCTTCGGCCATTTCGTCCAAAGAGGACACGCAAAGCGGATGACGGAGCAGGCTTTTCGGGCTCATAACAATTAAGGGTTTGCGGAATTTACGCTTGAGCTGACGTCTCAAGACATGGAAGTAATTAGCCGGGCTGGTGACATTCACCACCTGCATATTATCTTCGGCGCACATTTGTAAATATCGTTCCAGACGCGCCGAAGAATGCTCGGGTCCCTGCCCCTCATAACCATGCGGTAGCAGCATCACCAGACCCGACATACGCAACCATTTTTGCTCCGCAGAACTGATAAACTGATCGACCATGACCTGCGCGCCATTCGCAAAATCCCCAAACTGTGCTTCCCATATGGTCAAGGCATTGGGCGCAGCACCTGAAAACCCATATTCAAATCCCAGAACGGCTTCCTCGGACAGGTGGGAATTCATGACCTGATAATATTCCTGATTACCAGATAAGTGGTTAAGCGGGACATATTTATGGCCGTCCTCTTGATCAATAAAACAGGACTGGCGCTGAGAAAACGTTCCGCGCTCGCTGTCTTGACCGGACAAGCGGACCGGATGCCCTTCCATCACAAGTGATCCAAAGGCTAAATGTTCCGCCAGCCCCCAATCAATATTGGCACCGGCTTCAATTTTCTCTCGGCGAGCCTGAATGATCCGCTTCAGTGTCCGGTGAATATTAAACCCATCGGGAATATTCGTAATTTTTTCACCAATGGTTTTCAGCATGCTAAGGTCTACAGCCGTATCGCCGGATCGCTTGCCCTTTGCAGGCAAAGACAATCCCTGCCAGACACCTTGCAACCAGTCAGGTTGCTTGGTTTCAAAATCCTTGGCCAGGTCAAATTCCGCGTCCAAATAGGCGTAAAACTCATCAACCATCTTAGTGTAATCACCTTCGGCAATGGTACCATTGGCTAATAACCTGTCAGCATAGATTTTCGCTGTAGATGGCAGAGAGCGGATAACTTTATACATGATCGGCTGAGTAAAAGACGGGTCATCGCCCTCATTATGACCATAACGGCGATAGCAGATAATATCCAGAACCACATCTTTACCAAATTTTTGGCGATATTCTGTAGCGACACGCGCCGCATAGACAACAGCTTCAGGGTCATTGCCATTAACGTGGAAAACAGGCGCTTCGACCATAAAGGCCAC
>JAHDGM010000070.1 GCA_020627655.1 Hellea sp. | reverse complement strand
TCATATCCAGTTGGTAATGATGAGGTCGAGAGTTCAATTCTCTCTCGCGGCACCACTTTCTCCATTTATCAATGGATTACCGGGTGAAAGGTCGATCAAGCCAGCATCCTGATATTACTAAACTTTTTCTTTCCACTCTGGAAGCAACAAGGCAGCAAGAATGCCTGCTATCAAGCCAAATAAATGCCCTTCCCATGACACACCTGGACCCGACGGAAGCACACCTTTGATGAGATAGCCATACATAACACTCGCCATGATCGCCCCTAAAATTGCCATCGGGCTTCGATGGCGGACCCCATACGCAACAAGGTAGCCTAGATAGCCGAACACAACTCCGCTTGCCCCTACATGTAGCGTGTTTGGCCGGGCCAACAGCCAGGTTAAAAACCCACCCACAATAATAATAACCCCAGTCGCCGGCAAAAAACCTCTTTTGTTAATACCAATGATTATACCACCTAGCACTAACAGCGGTGCACTGTTAAACGCAGCATGTGCAAATCCTCCATGTAGCAATGGAGAGAACAGGATACCAGGTATGCCGCTGGACCGCCTTGTTGATAAACCAAACCAGCTGTTTAGATCATAACCCATAAAGAAGTTTATGATTTGAACAATCCAAATCAGAGCTATGAAAATCAAAACAAGTTTAAAATTACGCATTTAAATACAAAGTGTTAAACGTTTTTCTCAAACCAGCTCTCGAGTATACCTTGAGCATCCCGCTTCATATGCACACCCAATTTAGACCTACGCCACAAGATATCTGCAGCCGATGTGGCCCATTCTTGCTCAACCAGGTACCTCACTTCTGCTTCGCTAAGATCATCGCCAAATATTTCACCCATATCCTTCAAAGATTTTGCGCCATTCACGATATTCTCTATTCGTGCTCCATATGCTCGGGCAAGACGCCGCAACATGCCGGACGGCATCCATGGATAACGCCGTGACAGGCGTTCAAAGTAATCATCAAAATCCGTTCCACCTATATCTCCACCTGGCAAGTGCGCATGCGCGGTCCAGTCCTTATCTGCCTCAGGAAAATATTTGGATAGCTTTTGCATAGCATGCTCAGCCAGTTTGCGCGACGTTGTAATCTTACCACCATAAACCGATAAGAACGGCGCGCCTTGTGTAAACTCATCAATATTCAGCACATAATCCCGCGTTACGGCTGAGGCATTTTTAGCCTTATCATCATATAAAGGTCTAACCCCGGAATATGTCCACTCAACATCTTCAGGCGAAATATCATGTTCAAAATACTCGTTCGCGGCACTGCAAAGATAATCAATCTCTTTCTGCGATATTTTAACCGGACCCTCAGCATGTGTATATGGAACATCGGTAGTTCCAATGAGGGTGAAATCATTTTCATAAGGAATAGCAAAAATAATCCGGTTATCCTGATTTTGGAAAATATAGGCATGATCACCGTCAAATAAACGGCGGGTGACGATATGACTACCCTTCACCAGGCGCAGACTGCTTTCATTTTCCTGACCGTTCATGCCCATTAATATTTCATCGACCCATGGACCGGCAGTATTCACTATGGCCCGTGCCTGAACCAATTGCTTTTCACCGCTGTCTCGCGTTAGAACTGCGCTATAACCACCATTATCGGTCTTGATATCTGAAACAAAGACCTGGGTCAGTATCTCGGCCCCTTTATCACGGGCGTCTATGGCGTTTAAAACCACTAATCTGGCATCCTCCACCCAACAGTCCGAATATTCAAAACCTTTGGCCAAACGTGATTCTAAAACTCCTTTGTGAGGTTTTTTAAGTAAATCAACAGTTGTTGTACCCGGCAATTCCTGCCTTCCACCAAGACTGTCATATATGAATAACCCGAGACGTAACATCCAGGCAGGCCTAAGACCTTCATCATAGGGGAGCACAAAGCGCATAGGCCAAATAATATGCGGCGCCGCACGTAGTAAGACTTCACGCTCTTTTAGGGCTTCGCGGACCAGTCGAAACTCATAATGTTCCAGATACCGTAAACCGCCATGAATTAGCTTTGTACTTGATGATGACGTATGGCTCGCTAGATCATCTTTTTCACAAAGTAATACAGATAATCCCCTACCGGACGCATCACGAGCAATGGCTGTCCCATTAATACCGCCGCCGATAATCAGAAGGTCATATATTTGTGTCATAAAAAAACCATGAATTGGGAATCAGCTTTAAATACATTTTGACGAAAAATTAACCCTAAAAATCCTAGTGTCGATCTAACCAAGAGAGAATCGGGCAATACGCATATGTCGACAAACAGATCAGCCCAAAACACGCGATCAAAACTCAGCCTGCCTCAAAAGTCTCAACACGCCTATGACTCTCTTGTTCCTGACTGGTTACATCTTCTGGGAACTAAATTAAACCTTGGCATCCTGATTATACTAGAAAACAGGAAAGTGTTCTTCAGCAATTCTCAAGCCCTGGAACACCTAGAACTGCCACCTCTAATTTCCAATGATAAATCCAATTTCGACAATTGGCTCAACTTCATGGTTGAGCGCGGTGACTTTGGCAATGGCGAACCCAATGAATTGAAATCTAAACTCCAAAAATCAATATTCGGCAATAGCTTAGAGAAAATTGATACAGTCACACCGCCAAACAGTAGAACAATCAAACTCAAAGCCCTGACAGCCTCGGCAGGTTTCACGACCGTGTTTACAGAAGACATCACGGCTCTGACAAATAGCGAAGATACCCTTAACCTGGCTATGAAGATCGGCCGATCAGGCTATTTTCACTATTGCCTGGATACGGACGAGTTCACCGTTTACAGTCAACATGTTCGCAGCCTGCTCACGGATAAAGAAGCAGATATTGTCGAAGAAAAAGGGTTTTGGCCGCTTATCCACCACGATGACATTGAAACGGCTAAAACTGAATGGAAGGGGATCATCCGAGACCATACGAATGGCGAATGTAATGTAAGACTGAATACGGAACTGCATGGACCTATTTGGATTAAATTTACCATGCATACGCAACACCATCCTTCGTCTAGGGCGAAGATGGTCATTGGTTTTTTTGAGGACATAACAACCGAGCGCGAGCGAGAAGCTGAATTAATAGAAAACAAAGAAAAAACTGAAAGCGCCCTGCGGTCAAAAACCGAATTCTTAGGTCGCATCAGTCATGAAATACGAACGCCTATGAATGCTGTAATTGGTATTGCCGACGCCTTAATTTACCACAACAGCAATCCTGCCATAGTTCCAAAGCTTGAACTCATCCAGTCCTCGGCGGGTAACATACTCAATATTCTGGATGATACCCTTAATCACAGTAAGTTAGATTCCAATGAATTCACAATTGATCCTAAAGCCGCAAACCCGGGACAGACCATACAGAGTGTTTGTTCTCTTTGGGAGCTAAAAGCCAAAGCCAATAATGCGGTTATCCGCTGTCACATTGACGAAAGTGTTCCCGATGAGATCATTTTTGATCGATACCGCTATGAACAATGTTTAAATAACTTATTGTCAAATGCTATTAAGTTCAGCCCGGACGGCCGAATTGACGTTATTTGTACACGCATACATAAAAACGGCGAAGCACGCCTTGTTGTTGCTGTAAAAGACACTGGTATTGGTATGACCAGTGAGCAAAAAGCCCGTATCTTTGAGGCCTTTCAACAGGGCGACAAATCCATTTCTCGGCGATTTGGCGGAACTGGTCTAGGTATGAACATTACGAAGCGCATCATCGAGTTAATGGGCGGGACAATTTCAGTGAAGTCAGAACTTGGAAAAGGGTCTATATTTGCTCTGTCCATACCCATCGTACAGGATTTACCTGATAGTATCTCAGCATCAAATCAACTTTTTAATGACATGATGCAAAAAAAAGAGGCTAGTTCTTCCCCATATGAAAAACTTAAAATCCTGGTAGCCGACGATAATCCAACCAATCACACGGTTATCCGCTCCCTGCTAGATAGCATGGTTGCGGAAATTTATACGGCTGATCATGGTCAGGATGTATTAAATATACTGGAAACTAAAGATGTCGATATAATCCTTATGGACATCCATATGCCTATTATGGATGGTGTTGAAACAACACTAGCCATTCGCAAGAGCGATAAGCCCTGGTCAGATGTTCTGATCATCGCCGTAACTGCAGACCCACAATATCAGCAAAAACGCCTGTGCTTGAATATCGGAATGGATCACGCGGTTGCCAAGCCAGTAAAACTCATTGATCTTTTGCAAGCAATTGATGACGTAGTTGCTATTCGAGAAAAAAGAAATACTGCCCCTTTGGAACTGAGCGCTTAGTACTCGACACAATCCCTAGCCTACTATAGCCTCAACTATATAGTAATCTATGGGTTCAATATATGTTACGTCGCTCACATATCATCTGTACGGCAAGCTGTGTAATTTTACTGGCATCATGCGCGCAGCCAGAAACTAATTCCTCTAACAACAGTCAGAATACTCAGTGCTATCACGGGGGTTCGATTTACACTGCAGTTGATTCCAAACCCACAGTCGACGCTGTAGTCGTCACAAAAGGAATCATAAGCTATGCAGGCAGCGCTTCAGATGGATGGTGCCCAAATGGCTCTAAATCTACCAATTTAGCCGGAGCGGCCATGTATCCAGGGTTTACGGACGCCCATGGTCATTTTGAAAGTATTGGCCTTCGAGAAATGATGCTTAACCTTGAAGGCACAGCTTCAATAGCTGAACTTAAAATACGCCTTGCTGAAGCGGCTCAAAACATTCCCAAAGGCGAAACAATTTATGGACGCGGCTGGATTGAGACTCATTGGCCCGAAGGGCGCTTCCCTAATCGACAGGATCTTGACGAGGTAGCGCCCAATAATCCCGTCATTTTAGGACGCGCGGATGGTCATGCTGTGGTCGTTAACAGCAAAGCCCTCGAAATGGCTGGCATTACGTCCGAAACTAAGGCTCCTTTTGGCGGCGACATCCTAACTGATGATACAGGCCTCCCTACAGGCATGCTGATTGATAAAGCGGATTCCCTTGTTCAAAAGTTGATGCCTAAAGACTCAGAAGAGAGGATCAGACTGGCCTTTAAAAAAGCCTCCGACCTTTATGCCAGCCGCGGATGGACTAATATTCACTCAATGTCCTTCGCCCCACAACAAATGGACCTGCTGACCAGTGAAGCGGGTAAAGGCAATGTCAACATACGCGTTTATGCTTCTTCGGATATCGGCGATGGGTTTGATACTTCTAAATTTGTCGCCAATCCTAGCAATGACAGGCTAATCACGCACCGCAGTATCAAACTTTATTCGGATGGTGCACTAGGTTCGCGCGGAGCCGCTCTACTGGCCCCCTATGATGACGACCCTGAAAATATTGGGCTAATGTTGACTACTTACGATGACATTATGCCTGTACTTAAAACAGCTCTTAAGGACGGCGTTCAGGTCAACACGCACGCAATCGGCGATAAGGCCAACAAACTTGTCCTGGATTGGTATGAAGAAGCCTTTGCCGATGTTCCTGAAACCGAACGCGCGGTAAAACAACCGCGCTGGCGCATAGAGCACTCACAAATCCTCGCGCTGAACGACATTCCGCGTTTTGCTAAATTAGGCGTGATTCCATCAATGCAGCCTTCACATGCGATTGGTGACTTACATTTTGCCATCGACCGTATCGGACCTGATAGACTTGCAGGTGGTTATGCCTGGCGCAGTCTGATTGATAGCGGCTCTATTATCGCTGGCGGCTCTGACGCTCCCGTTGAAATTGGCGACCCCAGGATTGAATTTTATGCGGCCATACATCGTAAGGATCTTAAGGGTTACGCCAATGAAAACTGGTACGATGCAGAAAAAGTCACGCGCCAGGAAGCATTAAAAATGTTCACCATATGGCCTGCCTATGCCGCATTTGAAGATGATCGCCTTGGCAGTATTGAAGTCGGCAAAGCCGCGGATTTTACGGTTTTTGATCGCAATTTGATGACCGTACCCGCAGCCGATATTTTAGAGGCACAAACCATTATGACAATCGTCAATGGTAAAACTATCTTTAAAGCTCGGTAATGGAAACTCTCCCAGGCTGCCCTAAATGCCAATGTGAATATACCTATGAAGACGGTCCTTTATTAGTCTGCCCGGAATGTGCTCACGAATGGGCAAAAACGGTGTCCCCTGAAGATGAAGTTACGATCCGCGACTCTGTCGGGAACATTCTTCAAGATGGTGATACTGTTACTGTGATCAAAGACCTTAAGGTCAAAGGATCATCAACACCGCTGAAAGTTGGCACTAAAGTCAAAAATATCAGATTAGTTGATGGAGATCATGATATCGATTGCAAAATCGATGGCTTTGGAGCCATGAAGCTCAAATCAATCTTTGTGAAAAAAGCCTAATCCCGAAAGTTCTTATATTGCATAGGTAGCTCCAGCCCCATGTCTTTGACAAATTGGATCGCAGCTTGAAGGTCGTCGCGTTTCTTACCGGAAACCCGAAGGCTTTCCCCCTGAATAGCAATCTGAACCTTCATCTTTGAGCCCTTGATCTCTTTGACGATTTTCTTGGCCAATTCTTTTTCAATACCCTCTTTGACCAATATATTCTGGCGTACAGATTGCCCAGCCGCTGGCTCCACTTTTTGATAATCCAACTGCCCCGGCTCAATACCTCGTTTATGCAGCTGACCTCGCAGAATTTCATGCATTTGTTTGAGTTTAAGGTCGTCATCGGCAAAAACCGTGATTACGCCTTCTTTATTCTCTACTGTCGACTTTGAGCCCTTGAAGTCATAACGCACTGATATTTCGCGCATCACATTGGCGATAGCGTTATCGACCTCAGACAGATTCACCTCAGACACAATATCAAATGACGGCAATTCAATCTCCATACTTGTTTGGCCAAAGAATAAACGTCAATATGGGTGTATGTCTATTAAATCTGTCAAACTCTATCATTACCCTTTGTCACGATCAGCCAGGGTTAAATTCCTACTGCATGAAATTTATGGAGAGGATTTCGAAACGGTTCATATGGAGATGATGAAAGGCGCAGGTATGACGCCGGAGTTTTTAGCTAAAAACCCAAACCATGCTGTTCCCGTTCTCGATATCACTTATCAGGACGGCTCAGAGCAAACCATGTTCGAAAGCGGCGCTATGCTCCTTTGGTTGGCTGATGCCTATCCAGAGAAAAATCTCGCACCTTCGCCTTCCGATCTTGAAGCCCGGGCTGACTATCTGCAGATGGTGATGTTTGGATCCTCCCATATGGATTTAGCCTTGTGGGAAATTCGGATGAATGAAACCCTCCTTCCTGAAGGTAGACGCAGCGAAGTAATCGCTAAACACTACCGCAGAAAAATTGAAAAAGAGATTGCGCCACAGCTTGAAGCTCGGCTTTCAAAGCATGATTATATCTGCGGTGACATTTTCACAGCAGCTGACTGCATCACAGTACAAAATATTAATTGGGCCCGATCCTATGGTCTCTGTATTAGCGATATATTCAAAGCATATATGAAACGGATCAAACAAAGACCTGCTTTCCTGCAGGCCTATGCTGATTCAGCGCGGTTTGGAGGATAATCGCACCTAAACTCTTTGATTAGTATAACCCTTTAATTCCTTCCGGGCGACTTGCATGCGGTGAACAGCATCAGGTCCGTCGGCAAAGCGCAGCGTCCGCATTTGAGCGTACATCATAGCTAGTGGTGTATCCTGAGACACGCCTGTTCCGCCGTGCATTTGCATGGCTTCATCAATAACTTTGAGGGCCATATTTGGAGCGGCCACTTTAATCTGAGATATCCATGGGGCGGCTGCCCGAGCATCGCCTTGATCCATCATCCAGGCAGCTTTCAGGCACAGAAGACGCGCCTGCTCAATTTCGAT
>JAHDGM010000069.1 GCA_020627655.1 Hellea sp. | reverse complement strand
CAATGGAAAAACGCATAGAAATCGTGATGAAGTATAAGGAGCTGGCTTTGGCTGCTAAGGCAGATATGGGGCTTTTAATCGCGAAAGAAACCGGGAAAGTTTTATGGGACGCTGAGGGCGAAGGTGGAGCCCTCTCCGCAAAAGCTGATATTTCAATCGCGTCATATAAAGACCGAACTGGAACATTGTCCAGAGAGACGGCCTTTGGTCATGCTGAACTCAAACATCGCGCGCATGGAGTTATGGCAGTTCTTGGTCCGTATAATTTTCCGGCTCACTTGCCGAATGGTCAAATTCTGCCAGCTTTGATTGCTGGTAATACAGTCGTTTTTAAACCGAGCGAACAATGTCCCGCTGTTGGTGAAGCTTTGACACGTCTTTACGCTCAGGCCGGTTTCCCGCCGGGCGTGATTAATATGGTACAAGGCGCCCGTGATACCGGTGCTGCTATACTTGGTCACAACGAACTGGATGGTGTTTTGTTCACAGGGTCAGCCCAGACGGGTGCCTATATTCATAAATTGTTTGGAGGCAAACCCGAAATTATTTTGGCTCTGGAAATGGGTGGGAATAATCCTCTAATCATATGGGATGCTGATAATGCCAAGAATTCTGCGAGTATTGCGGTTCAGTCAGCTTTTATAACCTCTGGCCAGCGCTGCACATGCGCAAGGCGATTGATTATCCCACAAGGTAAAAACGGTGATATGATTATATCTGAACTATTATCGCAAATGTCCCAAATTAAACTTGGGAACTGGCAGGATGGTGATGCGGCCACAATAGGGCCTGTTGTGAGCGGTAACATAGCCGCGCATGTTGTTAAGTCTGCGAACAAGCTGGAAACAGCAGGTGCGACCGCGCTCAAGCCCGCCACCATATCCAGTAAGGGGGCGGCATATGTAGAGCCAGGCCTATATGATGTGACAAATATTGATGTCCCAGATGAAGAAATATTCGGTCCAGTCCTTCAGGTCATAAGAGTTCCAGATTGGGACGCCGCTATTTATGAGGCCAATAACACACGGTTTGGACTGGCGGCGGGCTTGGTGTCTGACAGGACTGAATTGTGGGACAATTTCAGAGCCCGTATTAAAGCGGGTGTTGTGAACTTTAATCGGCCAACGACCGGCGCAGCCAGCTTTCTGCCATTTGGGGGGCCAGGGGCATCAGGAAATCATAACCCTGGGGCTTATTATGCCGCAGATTTTTGTGCCTGGCCCATGGCGAGTCAGGTCGCAGCCAAACCAGAAGACATGACCATGAAAGGCATGTCATGACTTTGACAAGCTTCGCAATGGAAGCCAATTTTGACGGCTTGATTGGCCCAACTCATAATTATGGTGGCTTGTCAGATGGCAATATAGCATCTGCCAGTAATGCTGGCCTGACAGCCCATCCGAAAGAAGCCGTTTTACAGGGCCTGGATAAGATGCTCTCCATGCACAAAGCCGGGCTATGGCAAGGTGTTTTACCGCCCCAGCAAAGACCGTTTTTACCAGCTTTACGGCAATTAGGTTTTTCAGGAACTGATGAGGCGATTTACGAAGCGGGTTGGCGACAAGTCCCGCGTCTAATGAAGAATCTGATGTCTGCTTCATCAATGTGGGCCGCGAATGCCGCGACAGTGAGTCCGTCACCTGATACGCAGGACGGCAAATTACATTTGACGCCGGCTAATCTCTCTACAATGTTGCACCGATCTATTGAGCATAATCAGACGCGGCGAGCGCTTATGGCTGCATTTCCATTTGCTCAGGTTCATAGGGCGCTACCGTCTCAAAGCGTGTTTTCTGATGAAGGTGCGGCTAATCATGTTCGGTTATGTAGCGATCGGGCTCAGCAGGGCGTCGAATTATTTGTGTTCGGCCGAGATGGTTATGCAGCGCAGATGGCTGGATTTCCTGCGCGCCAAACTCGTCAGTCCTGTGAAGCAATTGCGCGCTCACATAGGCTTTCACCAGACCGCACGGTGATTGTACAGCAATCGCGCGCTGCCATTGATGCAGGAGCTTTTCACAATGATGTCGTATGCGTTGGTGCGAAAGAAGCGTTGTTTTATCACGAACTTGCTTTTGAGAACACGCAAGAGATGAAAGCCGCAGTAACTGCTGCCGCGGAGGGATTATTTGATCCAGTTTTTGTCGAAGTCCCTGATGCGGAGGTGCCCATCAAGGATGCCATCAAAGCGTATTTATTCAATTCTATGCTCGTGCAGTTTCCGGGTGACGATCGTCTTACTCTGATTGCCCCTTTGGAAACGCAAGAAACTGAAACGACACGAAGCTATTGTGAAAGTATGACAGCGGGTAACGGCCCTGTTGGTGCAGTCAAATATGTAGATGTTCGGCAGTCCATGAGAAATGGTGGCGGGCCGGCCTGTTTACGATTGCGAGTGACCATGACTGAGAAAGAGTGGGATCAGGTGAACCCGGCTATGAAGCTGGATGATGCGCTCCATGGTAAATTGTCGAGCTGGGCTAAGACCCATTACCGCAATATCCTTGATCCAGAAGAATTGCGGGATCCAAAGCTTATGATAGAAAGTTTCAACGCGCTCGACGCGCTAACAGGTATTCTGAACTTAGGTTCGGATTTTTATCCGTTTCAGCGTTAGTAAAGAATTAGCTGGCTTTTGCGAAACGCCCACCGCTCTGCGCATAGGCCTGGGTGCCCTTGGTATAAACTTTATCACTGTCAAGGATATCGGTTAAGCCGAACACATTGTCGCTGGCGCTCATTTTCTCATATATAGGCCCGAAATCTTGCTGAGTAGCTTCGAATAGTTCTTCGAATGAATTGTTGACGAAATAAATCTGTTGAAAGTCATCAATGCGATAATCTGTTTCCATCACCCGTGTCAGGTCAAAATGCAGCCTATTGGGTGATGGGTCGTCCAGAGAAAATATACTTTCAGTCCGGGATGATACGATTCCGGCGCCGTAAATTTTGAGGCCCTCATCTGTATTCATCAGGCCAAATTCAACCGTGTACCAATAAAGACGTGCCAGGTTTTTAAGGCAGTCATATTTAAGCGCCCTGAGGCCGCCCTTACCATAAGCTTCCATGTAATTTGCAAAAATTGGCTGGGTTAAAAGCGGTACATGCCCAAAAACGTCGTGAAAAATATCAGGTTCTTGTAGGTAATCCATTTGCTCGCGGCTACGGATAAAGCGACCTGCAGGAAACCTGCGATTGGCTAAATGTTCAAAAAATATATCATCCGGGATGAGGTGGGGGACAGTAATAACCTGCCAACCTGTCAAATCCATGAGTTTTTCATTGATATGCGCAAAATTTGGAATTCCGCCTTCATTTAAGTTGAGCGCTGTTAAGCCTTCATAGAACTCTGGAACAGCTCGGTTTTTTAGTATTGAAATTTGCTGACTATAGAGGTCGCGCCAGATAGCGTGTTCTTCATCTTTGTAAAGGCGCCAGCGCTGCTCAATTTGAAAATCAGCTGTGGGCGTTTGCGCTGCAATGACGGGATCATTGATAGCCATAAAATTACCTTTTGTATTCTATACGTATAGTAATTGATTCAGGTAAAAATTCTTTCCAACTTGCTTATAAATTAGGCCGTTTAGCCCCTAAAGCCTGATGGTATTTGATGGTTCTGTGCAAGATTCTCCCTAATCATTGGATTTTTTCTTCTTTTTACCAAACAGGCTATCCAGTGCGCCTTCAATAATTTCTTCCTCAACCGATTTGTCCTCGGCTTTTTCTTCTGATGGTTTATCGGTCTGTTCTTGAAGTTGTTCGGGTTCCTCAAGAACGACCTCATCAATGGGGTTATTGTCATTTGCGGGTTCGTTAGTGGAGGGATTATTACCAAGAACATTGCCAAGTAGGTTATTAACGACTGTTTCACCTGGGTTTGTAGGTGTTGTCTCTTGAGGCGTTTCGGTCGAATTCTCTGAGGAAGAGGACGTGTCATTTGCAGGGTTCCCACCGCCAAGGACGTTCCCCAATACGTTCCCAAGTTCACCGCCAACTTGATTTGTAAGCTCTCTGGCTAGCCTCTTTTTGCCAATTTTCACGAGCATATCCTCGTCAGGCCCAACTTTTGCTTGGCCCCATGGGCCGCTAAACTTCAGCGGTATACCAAATTTGGCCAAGTCACTTGCACTTGTTCCTGAAAGTCGGGGATGCAGGCGAAAATCGAGGGCTTGATTGCCAATATCCAGCTTGCCACTTCCACTAGCGGCTGCGCCTAGTGCACTAAGATTAAAGCTGTCGATTGAAACGACGCCATTGCTGATTTTAAACTTCCCAACAATATTTTCAAATTTGGTCGTGTAGTTGTTCCCGAGTCCTTTGGGCAGAACTTTACTGGTGAGGGCCTCATCAATTCCACCCAGGAATTGATTCAGATCGATTCCTGAAATTGCGCCGTTTAACACTTCAAAATCACCATAACCGTTCAAGGATTTCATGATGGCATCTTGTGTTTTACCTTCAGCGGTTATCTCCAAGAGCGTATGGCCTTTACCATCCAGTTTCGTGAAATTGGAAACGGCTGAAAGAAAACGATTAGATGTGATATCTTCTAATCTAACGTCCATCTTCATTTTAGGTGTGTCGCTTGAGGCGTCAAGCGTTGCTGTTAATACACCGAGGCCCCCATATAGATTAATCTCTGGCAATCGCGCCGTCATAACACCGTTTCTAACCTCAGCTTTGACATCTGTCTGGCCCATTTCAATGTTCCCAATAACGACTTTGGGTGTTTTGACCGTAAATGTTCCGTCCATGGTTCTTAAAGCGGAAAAATTATAAGGTGTTTGGTTCCATGGCTGAATGCCTTGCCCAGCATTTTGCGCCATATAGGCGGCCATGTAAGGGCGCAGATCAATGGTTCCCATATTAAGGTCGCCAATAACTGCGGGTTTGCCGTCTGTCATATCAAGTGTGAAATCGCCGCTTCCGTTCATGTCATCCATAGTTATTTCAGCGCTGGAAAACTTTATTTTAGAAGGCGTTCCGGTGACGTTACCTTTTAGAGCAACGTGTTCATATATTTGCCCAGCAGATGTGCTCGCGGGTAATTGTGTGCCGTTCCTTTCAGCAAGACGCCGAGCAGAGGGAATATCGGCGTCCAAATAACCATCCAGAATTAATCCATTATTGTAAGTCGCGTTACCTGTATATTGACCGTTCATCTGTCCATCTTTGAGCTGAATATCTATGTCAGAAATCGCGATATTATCAGTCCGGCCATTTATACGGCCTTTGGCTGTTATCCTTTCAATCGAGTCCGCATAAGGCATTTCCATGTTCACGGCATTAGCAAATTCAGAGAGTGACGGAATAACCGAGTCAAATGCACCGTTCACGCTAAGCGCTTCACCGGATTTGATAATTTTACCCTGATAGCTAGCTGTTAGATTGCTCCCATCCGTTCGAGCTTCACTCAGATCAAGAGATAAATCTTTTCCGGCAAGTGACAACGTGCCTTGAGCGCTGGCACTGCCCAAAGCTGCGGCTTGCGGCAGATCAATTTTTAAGGCCTCAATCAGGGACGGAATGGATGTGGTATTCGCTGTAAAATTTCCGTTGGCGCTTGGCGTGCCATCAAATGCACCTTGTCCGCTAAAGCTGACATCTATGCTTTCGCCTTTAATGACCGCGGATATGTTATCCGAAGCAAAACCTTGGTCCTTTGCCATGATATCAGCCTTTAATGTGAGACTTTTGGCAAGCCCGCTTGAATCAATGTCTCGACCGAGCTTTGTTTCCAGAGCTGGTACGTTGGGTAGGTTCACATCCAGATTTCCAGTTAATATGGGTGTGCCCGAAAAGATTGCGTCGCCCTGATAAATTGTATCGATGAGAGGTCCCGATACGCTAATGTTGGCGCCTTTTGCGGACATGGTTTTTCCGTCATAACTGTATTCACCGCTAAGCTCGGCCTTTTGCACAATTTCTGTAATTGGCAAATTTTTCGGCAGAAAATCTTTAAGCGGTGACAAGTCTCTGAGGGTTGATTGCAGGTCAAGTACGAAAGTAATGTCTTCACTTTCCGTGAAAGAGCCTTCGGCGTTCAGGTTACCGAAGTCAGTTTTTGCCACAATCGAAACGGGTGTTTTCTGCCCCTTTAGAAAACTCATAGGAGTATCCAGGGATAGCTGGAGGTCTAAGGGTAGGCCGTTAAAGACCGCGTCGCCATGAATGGAAACTTCTTGGGACAGGTTTGGCAGGGCAAATGTCATATTTGCCTTTTCAAGTCGGTGAGCGTGTCCTTTTACAGCATCAACATAACTGACAGTGCCGTTCTTTAAGGTGAAAGTTCCGATAGAAGGATTAAGGTCAGTGTAACGCCCGTCTCTTTTAAACGGCCCTGTTTCAGGAATATCAGTGGGTTGATCACCGAACGTCCAGTTCGTTTGCCCATCTTTTCGTTTTTCCAGATATATTTCCGGGTCCTTGAGAGTGAACGAAGCTATTTCTACGCGTTTTGATAGCAGGGGGCGTAGCTTAATTCTGGCATCCATACCATTCATGGATGCAAAATACTCATCCAGAAAGCCTTCGGCGTTGGCGATGGTTATACGTCCGGTTTGGGCTTTTAAAACCGGAAAGGGGGAGACTTTTATGTCGCCTTCTATGCTGACATCACGGGAAAACTCTTGAGTGAGGCGAGTTTGAATAGCGTCTTTGTACACAGAGCTTGGCACCAGAAACGGAATGATGATCAATGCTAATAGAAGAATGATGAAGAGGGCTAGAATGGCAAAAAGGAACTTGCGCATATGAATTATCCGGTTGGCCCCGACGGGCTGGTTAATGTAACTATCGGTTTATCATTCTAGTACGACGTGCGTGTTTAACCAATATGCAAAATACAGCTTACAAGCTATCTGCAGTCAGCCCCTGTTCATTCGTAAAAAATATCGTATAGTTAACCCATAATCTTTGGAGGACCCTATGTGCACCCACGACCATCATGATGATCAAAACGCGGTTATTGATAAAGACACAAAGGAAATGCTTAGCCGACGACATATGGTTCAAGCATTAGCTGCAGGCGGCGCTTTAACTGTTACGGCACCGGCTTTATCCGGGTGTGCCACAAATGCTGAAACAGGATCCAAGCAATTTTTACTGATCGGCGATGGACAATTGGGCCAAATGGCTGCGTCGAGTTGGGCCGAAGCTAAACAAAAAACACCTACGTCAACTGACCCACGTTATTTGGGGCGGTTGAAAACTATTGGTTCGCGGATTGCGCGCGGTGCTAACAAATCCAATGAGCAATGGGATTACGCAGTTTTTGATACGGATACAAAAAATGCCTTTGTCCTGCCTGGTAACCGTGTTGGCTTTTACAAAGGTATGATGGATTTTGCAGAAACAGATGATCAAATTGCTGCTGTGATGGGCCATGAAGTTGGTCATGTTACAGGTAAACATGCAGCCGAGCGTGTGTCTCAACAATTGGCTGGACAGCTTGCTGTGACCGGAGGAACGGCGCTTGCGGGGTCTCAACTTGCCAAGAAATGCCGTAGCCGTGGTGAGGCTAGAATAGCCGGACGTACGCAGGTCCCGCGTAATGAACTTTATGCTATTCAGCGGGAATATCAGCAATGTATGAGTGGTGCGCATAGTAAAACAAAAATGCTCAATGCGGCACTGGGTATGGGTTTTACGGTTGGCGTGATTTTACCTTACTCACGTAAGCACGAAAGCCAATCGGATCTTTTAGGCGCTAAATATATGCACAAAGCAGGTTATAACCCATATGAATCTGTGAAGCTTTGGGAGAAAATGGCTGAGAAAAACACACGGCGACAGCCAGAGTTTCTGTCTACGCACCCTGATCCTTCCCGCCGGGCGCGTGATCTTTACAATTATATCAAATATCAGGAAAAGCTTGGTAGTCAGGGATGGGAATCCATTCGTATGCCGAAAAATTCCTAATAGACCCAAATACCGTCTTGATGATGCGCGCTGCTTCGTATAGAAGCTGGCGCGCATTGCATATTTGGCCGCCTTAGCTCAGTTGGTTAGAGCGCCGGTTTGTGGAACCGGAGGTCCTTG
>JAHDGM010000068.1:3093-8096 GCA_020627655.1 Hellea sp. | reverse complement strand
GCCCCCCGCTCATAACGGGGTGGTTGGGGGTTCAAGTCCCTCTCCCCCTACCAATTACGATGGCCTTCAAATGGCTTTTTGGTATGTTTCGATCTGTTCAAGGGTCAAGTCGTGAGCGCTGATTTCCCCATCATAATAACGGCGATACCAATCTGCTGTCATGGCGATAACTTCATCGATATGCCACGGCGGAGACCATTGCAGCCGTGTTTTAGCCTTGCTGCTATCCAAGGCGAGTAACTGAGCTTCTGCTAGATCAGCCGGGACGTGTTCGATGCTGGGTTCTTGCCAAACCTCGCCAAATTTTTCGATCAGTGCACTTACAGCTATGGCGTCTTCAGGTCGCGGGCCGAGATTCCATGCTCCGGTAGCAATCTCGGGCTCCGTAATGAGTTTTTCCGCAAGACATAGATATCCATGACATAAGGCAAGAACATGTTGCCAAGGCCGTGTGGCATTTGGATTTCGGATGGTCAGCTTAGTCTTGTTGACGATAGATCGAACAAAATCGGGGACAAGACGGTCATCTGACCAATCGCCGCCGCCGACTATATTGCCGCCTCGAGCAACTGCTATATTCATGCTGTCCGCTGTATGAAAAAATGATTCTGCGTAACTTTTAAGAACCATTTCGGCTGCAGACTTTGAGGCACTATAAGGGTCTTTCCCGCCAAGAGCTTCATGTTCTCGATATGGCCAAACCCATTCCATGTTTTTGTAAACTTTATCAGTTGTTACAAAAACACCCGCTTTGACAGAGCCATTGTGACGAGCGGCTTCTAATATATTAGCTGTACCCATAACGTTGGTTTCAAACGTTTCAAGCGTTTCATGATAAGATTTCCGAACCAGTGCTTGAGCCGCAAGATGAAACACAAAATCAGGCTTATGTTTGTCAAAGATATCTTTCACGTCCTGATAGTTATTGATGTTTAAAATGTAGGACGCTTCAATCTTGTTTTGTAAATCGACAGAACTAAACATATTCTCAGCAGTCAGTGGGTTTAGTCCGACGCCTATGACTTTTGCGCCAAGTGTTTTTAGCCACAAACACAACCAAGGGCCTGTGAAACCCGTATGCCCGGTCACAAGAACGGTTTTATTTTTGAAGACGGAGTTGAACTGGCTCATGATTCGTACTGTAACAGGTTAGAAAAGTTGCTTAAATCGTTCTTCCAATATGGCGCTCATAGCATCTGCCGCGGCTTTATGCTCGGGGACATGACCAAAGCGCTTTGAGAAGGCCTTCACCACGTCAAATGTGTAGTCCAAATGGTTATCGAGCAGACAAAAGACGAATAGAACTTTATACATACGTGCACTTGCTAAGGACGACTTTTGCATGAAATTTAAATCCCTTAAATACAAAGCTTCGGCAGCCGTTGGCGCCCCTTTCATTTTTCGGATGAGAAACCCTGCGTTTTGACCATTTGCTTCAGCAAGTGCTACGAGTTTATCCCATTCTTCAGGGGTAGTCCTCGGATAAGCTTGGTATTGAAGGTCGGAGAGCCAAAATCCCTGTTCCTTCATATAGGTATGCATTTCTGGAAACAGTGCTTCATTTTTATAGGCGTCAATAAAACCGGGTTCGATATCGAAGGCAACAACCCGAGCCATATTGTCTGGACTCATGGATTTGATGATCTCTAAATCAAATCCCTGAGCGTCAATTTTGATCCAATCTAATTGGCCCAAATTATATTCAGCAATTACACGGTTAAGCGATGTTGCCTCGGCTGTGGCACGTCGTTCTTCTACGAAATAGTCTCGGAACATGAATGGTTCAAGTGACTCGATATCACCTGGCAAAATGCTAGAGCAAGATGGATAGCGTGTCAGGATGAATTCAACTTCGGTGTCAGTGTCATTATTAGTGACTGCCTTGCTGACAAGTAGGGCGTCGTGGAACATTTTCTCAAATTCCGGATCGAAATGTCGATTATCGGGATCAAACCCAATAATCCGGGAGTTAATAGAGATCGGATCCCAAATTTTATGACGATAGCCGCTTGAGCCTACGTCAACGAGAACGGGTGTTATTTTCTGCCCAGATAGGAACTCGCTCAACTCTTTCATTTTTGATCCCTTTTCAGAATAAGTATGTCGGAATATTTTCTTTACTAGATTACGGATTTTTTCAGATCGGGCGGCCCTATACCTGGCCATATGATATCCATCAGCCGTCACTTTTCACCGCCAAAACTTGATTTACTCACTTACGCTCAATTCGAGCATTACTCGTGTGGCACTCAATAAATAGCTTGAAGTATGAGTCAAGTCATAAGCGATTAGTTAATATCATCATGGCCTGTATGTAATCGGTATTATGCTGCACAGGAATGAAAGTTTCAGTGGATTCCATCCTAGCAGCTGTGGAGTTAGATGTTGACATAAAACCGCCTCTAATTTACGTGCCTGCGAAAGCACAGTCTGATCCTATGGGTTACAGTTTTGTCTTGCTTATTTACAAGGATAATCCATGACATACGCGCCTATAGTCGTTTTCGCCTTTAATCGTCCCAAACACATTCGACGTGTACTTCGGAATCTTCGTGAGAATCCAGAATGTGCTGAGTCACCTGTAACTATATATTGTGATGGTGCGCGAAACGAAAAAGAACGCAAAATGGTCAATAAAACCCGTGCAGCGATCTTAAAGGAAGCCCCATCACATGCCGAGATAGTTTTTCGAGGTGAAAATTTTGGACTAGCAAATTCCATTTCTTATGGTGTTACTAAAGCCTGTGAAGATCATGGTGCGGCGATTATTATTGAAGATGACCTTATCATTTCTAGGGGGACATTGTCATATTTTAACCGCGCTCTGGACTTCTATAAAAACGAAGACAAAGTCATGCATATCGCGGCATATATGTTCCCTTCTGATGTGGAACTGCCCGACGCCTTCTTTTATCGTGAAGCTACATGCTGGGGCTGGGCGACCTGGGATCGTGCCTGGAAGCATTATAATGCGGATGCAGAAGAACTTGTTAAAGAGATTGAAAAACGTGAACTGCTTCACGATTACAACATCAATAATTCCATGTTCTTCATCCAAATGTTACGCAAACAGGCGCTAGGAGAAATTGATAGCTGGGCGATTCGCTGGTATGCGAGCATGTTTTTACGCGGCGGCCTATCTCTACATCCGGGAAAATCCCTGGTGTTTAATGATGGATTTGACGGCTCTGGTGTTCACTCTTCTTTTACAGACCGGTTCAATGTTGAAAGGGCAGATCAATTTACGGGTCAGTTTCCATCAAAAATCGAAGAATCTAGCGCTGCAGTTTTATCGATGATGGACTTTCGCGGAAATAATTTCCTACCGCATAAAAAAAACTGGCCAGACCTTCCGGAAGGTACTACACCGCCTATAAGAAAGAGTACCGGCAAGCCAATGGATTTATCCATACCTCCAGGTGAAACCAGCGCTTAAAAATACAAACTCACTGCGGCGTGCGATAGAGTATATTATGGAAAAACAATTATTCGTCCCTCACTATTTATATTCGGCTCGTACGAATGAGGACTATTTGCCTGTTTTTGAGGCAGCTTATTATCAACACAATGATAGTTGGGGCGATGATATTATCTTCAATGAAGACCTGCATTTCATGGCTAATCGCATCGGTTATGTGTTTTTCGAGCATTTACGAGAGAATATGAAAACTCTCAAAATTCGTGAGCGTTATCCGCATCCTATAAAAAAAATGGGTGAAGCAGCTTATGAATGGCATTTTGTTCCTTCTATTTTAGGGGATAACCCAATTGTTTACGGGTTTGGCGCTGGTACAGATATTTCATTTGAAACCAGTTTTGCCAATGAGTATGATTGCGATGTCCATGTATTTGACCCTACGCCGCAGGCCGCGGAGTATGTTGCAGGCTTATTGATGGATAATCCTCATATTAAACTTCACACTACTGGCCTGTTTAATATTGATGGGACTGCAAAGTTCTTCAAACCCCCTCAAGCCAATCTTGGTTCTTTGTCCGCGTTAAATTTAAATGCGGGTAGCGTATTTATGGAAGCCAAAGTTAATCGGCTGAAAACTATCATGCGGGGACTAGGGCATGACCATGTGGATCTTTTGAAAATGGATATAGAAGGTGCAGAACATCGCGCGATTGAAGATATTCTTTTTTCGGAGATTGATGTTCGGCAAATCGCTTTGGAGTTCGACCAACCAATCCCGCCATGGACAATTGAAAAAACCATGGCCAAATTATTCTTGGCCGGATACACTTTGCTAGACTGCTGGGGACTGAACTGTTTATTTGTTCGGACTGATCTTTTACAAAATTAGTTTTTAATTTACTGCTTTTGGGGGGCTTATGCAGCCGATTTACTTTGTATCCGGTATAGGTCCTGATGGCTCGGGAACAGGACGTCTTATTCAGGCATTGATACAGCACAAAAACCAAATGGGTGCTGATGGTCGCCGAGTGAAATTTCTCACGCAATATCGCAAATCTGTTCCTATTAAGAAAAAATGGGCTGAAAAAAATTATAAAGCGGCCATAAAAGAAATAATAAAAAGATCAGGAAATTATATTTTCTGGTCAAAATTATTTTTCCTGTCTCGCTTCACGAATAGCCCAATGGTGTTTTTTCATCCGCAATCTTTCCAAACTGAGCGCGCGTGGAAGTTATTATCATCTTGGAAAGGGCCTATTTCAGTTTTTGTTTTAGATGGCGGCCTTTATTGTATTCGATCCTACAATCACGTGTTTGGAGAAAATCAACCGTGTACGCGTTGCCTTGGTCGCAAAACTGAGAACATAATCAAAAAAGGTTGTGAGTCCTTTCCATTACCCGATCCATATTTTCAAAGGTTTGTGGAAAATTTAGCAGAATTATCAGATACAGGGAAAGTTCAATTTTTAACTCAATCTGACAGCCAGACCAAGCTTCTGTCAGTGCAGTTTCCGCCGCAATATGTCAAAACCGTTGGCCTGTGCACGCTGGAACGGGTGATAATCTCGAAAATGTCGATGCCCCG
>JAHDGM010000068.1:0-3083 GCA_020627655.1 Hellea sp. | reverse complement strand
CAAGCTTCTGTCAGTGCAGTTTCCGCCGCAATATGTCAAAACCGTTGGCCTGTGGACAATTGGCTGGAACGATTTGGGTGATAATCTCGAAAATGTCGATGCCCCGCAGACCTATGATCCAGACTATGAGTGGGATGTGGTTTATCATGGCTATTTTGTAGCGGCAAAAGGAGCAGACTGGTTGTATGAGGTGGCGAAATATGCACCTGATGTGAAATTCCTTTACGCGTGCGGACGAAATAAACGGATTCCAGGGCCGCGGGACAATATGCGCTTCCAGCCGATGAGTTGGGAGACAGGTCTTAAAGATGCAGTGACCAAAGCCAAGCTTACGTTGGTACCTTCATTGTGGTCTGCTTCTATTGAAGGCGCTTTAATTAAAACTATATTGGCTGCGCCGCAAACAGGTGTCGTGAAATCACCAACTGCGTTTAATGCCGAACTTGATGATGACATGCTACACAGATTATCACCTGACCCTGCAACTGCCGCGAAAGAAATTCAAGCAATTGTTAAAAGTCCGTCCGGGCCGAGTAAAAAACGTCGCTATGAGTGGTGGCAGGAGTTTTCAGGTTCAAACAAAACAATTCTGTCAAATATAATCCAAGCTGTTGATGAACATACAGGCAAGTCAGTTTAAGACGAATTGGTGAACTAACATGTCACGTATATTAGTTACAGGTAGTGGCGGGTATATTGGGCGGTATTTAACAAAGCGGCTTAGCCTTGAGGGACATGACGTTAATACGTTGACTGTCAATCCGGCTCGGTGTGATGAAGAGGGTGCATTATATATCCAATCTTTTTCTCCGGACTTGTTAACCCGGGAATTGGATGGACATAAGTTTGATCAGGTGTTTCATCTAGCAGCTGCTGGGGTTCATCCATCCGACCGGGAGGTGGAAACTCTCAAACGCGTTAATATAGATTGTGCTTCTGCACTGGTTGCTGCGACATACCATGATAATATCCAAGCCTATATTCATGTAGGGTCGAGCGCTGAATATGCCCCGCGTAAAGGGTTAGATCCTTTAGAAGAGTCTGCCCCATTAGAGACGGAGAAGCTCTACGGCGCTACAAAAGCGGAGGGTACACAGTTAGCGATGAAGACGGCTGAAAAACTTGATGTGCCATTTATTGCTGCTCGCTTGTTCGGCGTATACGGCCCTGCAGAAAAGCCTCACAGATTATTGCCATCCCTCGTTTCTCGTTTTAAAGAATCTCAACGTGTAGCTCTTTCGCCCGGTGAGCAGGTCAGGGACTGGCTCCATGTGGATGATGTTGTGTCAGGATTGATAGCGCTCTCCAAAATCTGCCAGCCGGAACATGTACAGCTAACCAATTTATGTTCAGGTGAAGCTCGGTCTGTTGCAGAATTTTGTAAGTTGGCTGCCCAGGCCAGCGGGGCAGATGAGCGCTTGCTTGGTTTTGGAGATTTAGACTATAGACCAGATGATCTTATGTCCGTTGTTGGCAGTGTTGACAACTTGCGAAATCTAACAAGCTGGCGCCCTAAATATGATTTGGTCTCAGGAATAAAGGAATGTGTAAACGCGCTTCTTTAGCGGTCATTTTTTCGGTTTAGTACCATAATATAGGCTGCCCTGATTATCTATATCTTCGAGTCTCGGTGCAACTAACTCCTGCCAAACCTTTAGGACATCAGGCCACCCCGGTGTAACATCATGCAAGGCAACAATGCCGCCAGGTTTCACAAAGTCGAAATAGTCCTTAACGTCTTTGGAAACATCTTCATATGTATGACCGGCATCAATAAAAATCATATCCACATCCAGTGTCCAGTGTGGAGCAATATCATGAGTCCAACCCCGAAGTGGGGTCACGTATCGGAGTAAATTATTGCGTTCAAGGTGGTGCTTAAAGGTATCAAGAAAGTCATTCCCCTCCCAATAAACTTCATTTTTCCCAGAAACAAAATCATTATCGTTACCTTCGAAAGAGTCCACGGCATAGATATGCTTGTGTGTATCGCGACAGGCAAAAGCCATGGAGACTGTCGAACGGCCAAGAAAGGACCCCAGCTCCAAAATTCGCGCTTGCCCGGGTAAGCTTCTGACGAGCTCAAAAAGACGTTTTTCTTGGCCAGGCGACATCCAGCCGGGTACTGCATCAATATCGGGCCAGACTTCATCAAAATAAGATTGGTAATTCATAACATCGGTCTCATGACGGAATTCAGTTCTTCCGTAAAGTCCTGAACCACATTTCAAGGACGATGGCCCTAAAAAACATGGGCATACTGACTTTGTGTTCTGACGTGCGTGTGGATAACAGTTTTAGAGCTTCTGGTGTCAAGATTTGCCTCCGAGCAAGTTCACCATCAATCAAATAAGGGCCGTAGCTGCGGCTGATAACGGTAAACCAGGAAGATACAGGCGGGCGAAATGGAGCTTTGGAACGTTGACGGACAAATTCCGGGATATCTTTGGCCATGGCGCTGCGCCATAAGGTTTTATCAAAAGATCTATCTGTGCCCCATTTTTTCATTATGGCGGCAACAGTTTCCACCAGTTTATAGTCCAGAAGCGGTAAACGAGATTCAACAGAATAACGCATGCATAAACGATCCGCTTGAACAATACTATTGGATCTTAAATATGTTTCGGAAATCAATGCCGAGTTAATCAGGTGGGGGCTGATTAGCTGTCCATTATAATAACAAGGCCAATTGGGATCGGACAGATGGCCCTGTTCCATTAACTTGCTTTTGTAGTGTTGGGTGGTGACTAGATCCAAATTCTTTTGAGCGTCAGGAAAATCTAACGGAATTTGAATGTGCTGAACGATACGGGGTGCGTCTCCGGTTTTTATATAAGATTGCAGAGCTTCATAACCAATCTCAGGTCGGGTGTTGCTTGTAATCTTTGACTCATTATACGTGCTTTGAAAGGCTATTTCTTTGTCGACTGCATTTTGGAGCCATGGATAACCACAGAACAACTCGTCACCCCCATGCCCATACATCAATACAGGAATGCCTTGTTGACGGGCCATTCGTGGGAGCTCCGCGTAACAGAAGTTTGAAATATCAGCGACAAGATCATCGCAGGCATTGACCACGT
>JAHDGM010000067.1 GCA_020627655.1 Hellea sp. | reverse complement strand
GCCAAAGCGGTTGATCTTTTGACCGGCGCAGCGATCAAGGAAATGATCAAGCCTTCACTTCTTCCAATCCTGGCTCCAATCGTTCTATTCTTTACCGTTAAAATGATGGCAGGCATGGAAAATGCTCTCGCGGCGCTTGGCGCTATGCTGATGGGTGTGATTGTCACCGGTCTGTTCGTGGCTCTGTCCATGACAGCAGGCGGCGGCGCTTGGGATAACGCCAAGAAATATATCGAAGATGGTCATCACGGCGGTAAAGGTTCAGAAGCCCACAAAGCATCTGTAACCGGCGACACAGTCGGCGATCCTTACAAGGATACAGCTGGCCCAGCCGTAAACCCGATGATCAAAATCACAAACATCATTGCGCTTCTGATGCTGGCAATTCTGGCTCACTAAACTGCAATATATTTGTTTATGGAAACCCGCCTTCACGGCGGGTTTTTTTATGAAAATTAAACCATATTAGACCAATAAGTGTTTCATGCAGTTAGGCATGAAAAATAACGGGAAATCTGGAGTGTCACCTTTCCACATTGTGGCAAGCACCGGACGTACCGCGACGACTTTTATCGCCCAGTCTCTGGATACGCTTCCAGGCATCACCGGCTTGCATGAAGGGCACAAAGGCCGCGGCGAGACTAAAACTGCCATGCTCCCGCTGATTAATCTTGAAAATCTGGGGTGTTACAAACGCCCTCAAACGGCCCATCAGCTGATCGCGAACAAACGCAATCAGGATCAAATCCAGGACGTTCTTGATAAAACCCATAGCCATACATTGGTTGATGTCGCTTATTACAACCCCACGATCGCCTACGGCTTGCTGGACGCCTGGGAAAATTTACAGCTTATCGGTATAATCCGCGATTGTGAGAGCTTTGTCCGTTCTGCCGCGCGGCTTAACGGCGAAGATATAATGGCTGTTGGTTGGCCTGATCCACAAAAGCCTCTGACCAGCCGAGAAAAATTTATCGCAATGGGCCGCATCAGACCCGGGAAGTCCAGCTCAGATCATGAGAACTGGCCCAATTGGGGAACCATTGAACGGAATATATGGCTCTGGCACGAGACCAATCAATTACTGCTTAATGTGAAAACCCAATATCCTGATCGCGTGCACCTTATCGCTTTTGAAGTGCTACAGAAAAATCCGGAAAACTTTTGGCGCAAACTTTTGAGCGCAATAAA
Source organism: Hellea sp. (assembly GCA_020627655.1). Lineage (GTDB taxonomy): Bacteria > Pseudomonadota > Alphaproteobacteria > Caulobacterales > Maricaulaceae > JACOMS01. Next base: position 7,547 of record JAHDGM010000067.1, on the reverse strand, counting down.
TTTTGAGACTTCCGATGAAGTAATAGCGAAACTTGTAAATAGCCAGGGCGATAAAAATAAAAAGCAATCCGGATATCAAATTGGTCCGTCAAACGAATGGACAGATCAGCAAAGACAAATGCTCAATCATGCAAAACAGCATATCGAAAAGTTTTGGAGAGAGGTTGATGACGACAATTGAAACAGAAATCTGTCAGGTAGTGCAAAAGGCCTTGTGCGAACATTTATCCGTTGATCAGCTCTCTGCGTCGATCACAGCTGAATCCTCCATGGACAATATAAAAGAATGGGACTCACTATCATTTGTGACAGTGTTTTTTACTGTAGCGGAACATTTCGAATTAGACGTCGAAGAAGATGACGCCATATATTTCAGGTCTATTGACGGCATCCATGAATTAATCAGAGAAATTCGCGGCGCTTAATATGCAGTTCCGCAGCCGCATAATAGATATGATTACATCTGCCCCGGCAGATGCCATCGCTATTTCGGCGCCCAAGAGCAAAACCCTGCCAAGCGTCAGCTACAGCGAACTTGGCAGATTTTTAGGTGATATTTCCACCACCAAACTGATGCGCTCACAGATTATCGGGATTTATGCCAATCGAAATACAGAGGCCTATCTGGCCGTGCTCAGTGCTTTTATTCTTGGCAAAACTTTTGTGCCCCTAAATCCTAAGTTCCCTGCCGCAAAGCTTGAGAAAATCATTGAATTTTCGGGCGTGGATTTGATCCTGTCCGACACAAAATCCTTGGCAAAAATCCCCGACTTCGGAATTGAAACGCTGAACTTAAGTCAGTTATTTGATGAGCTTTCATCGACCGCCAATAATTCGGCTGACTTAAAGGCTGCAAATGTCAAGCCGTCTGATATCGCCTATCATTTATTTACCAGCGGCTCGACCGGTGATCCCAAAGGCGTACCGATATCTTACAGCAATCTTAATGCCTATGTGACGGGTATAAGCGAATTAGTGGAATTTGGAACGCTCGAACGCTTTAGTCAATTTTTCGATCTTAGTTTTGACCTGTCAATGCATGATATATTCGTGTGTTTTTATCATCAGGGCACGCTGGTGGCTGCATCAGATTTTGATCTTATGTTGCCCGTTAAATATCTTGAAAAAAACCAAATCGATCATTGGTTTTCTGTTCCTGTTCTGGCGGAAGTTACAGTTCGTAATTTCGAAAAACAGCCCACAGATCATAAACTCAAAACGGCCCTGTTCTGCGGAGAAGCCTTACCGGTCACAACAGCTCTTAAATTCCAAAAATTCATAGTTGCGCCGTCAGGCTCAAGCTGGAACTTATACGGCCCAACCGAAGCTACAATTGCCTTTACGGCTCGAAAAATTGAACCGCTGGATGTGGCGGTTGATGTATTTACCTTGGGTCAAGGTTTTGGCGCAAACCACATCGCCATAGAAACCAAAGACAAACATGTAATAGAAAACCTGACCCATGGCACTGAAGGTGAGTTGCTATTGGGAGGCTCTCAGATATTTGAGGGATACGCCCCGCAGGTCGATGCTAATATCTTCGTAAACACTCAGAGTAACCGCTATTACAGATCCGGCGATCTTGTCAGAGTTCAGTCCGGCGAAGTATGCTATATAGGCCGCAAAGACTCTCAAATAAAAATTCGCGGGCACAGAGTGGAATTAGGCGAAATTGAAGGAGCCTTTCGCAAAGTTACAGGCATTGACCTGGTCGTCGCCTTCACTACAGGGACAGTTCTGGATCGGGAAATCTCTCTAGCCTACCAAGCCCCCAAACCGGTTGATGCATTGGGGGTGTTGAAAACTTTATTACCGGACTATATGATCCCAAGCTCAATCGAGCACTTTGTCCAACTGCCGACAAACGCCAATGGGAAGATTGACCGCAAAGCTCTGGCGGCCAAAACCTCGTGATCGACCCGCTCATATATTTTCTAACCTGCGTTTTAGGAATTCTTGTTTCGAGCATTATTCCCCATCGCCATAAGCCGGCGTTTTGGGGGCTTTGGGGCGTTTTGTTTTTAATTATACTCGCCCCTGCCTCAGCGGTTTTCTTATTATTTGTCTGCCTGCAGGCTATTTTAATAACCTATCTGCTTTGCAAGCGTCAGCGCTCCGACCCCTGGCGTAAATACGGCCCTTATCTATTATTACTGAATTTATTCTGGGTCGACTTTCATAAATTTTTCCTGGGCTATTTTGTCGATACCATAGGTATTTCATTCGCTACCATTCGAATTTTCATGACCAGCAAACAATTGCTGTCCAGCCGAAAAGACCTCAAAGCAGAATTTGTTAAATGGATTACCATTAGCGGATTTTACATGCCGGCCTTGATCATTGGCCCTGTCTTTTCAGGGCTTGATTTACGCAAACAACAAATGGCCGGGCCTGATCATATCAAAGAGAGTACCTCGTTTTTGTATCGCAATATGTTTCTAGGGCTTAGCCTGAGCATCGTCTTTGCCTATGTTTTCACCCATGCGGCCAATCTGATAACTGCTCCAGAGGCCCTATGGATTATCCGTCCGATATTCTTGTTTATGGCTCTCTTTGCGGCCTTTTGGGGGCAGTCCCTCATCGCGGAAATGACTTCAAAAATATCCGGCTATAACATACCGCAAAATTTCAATGCTCCCTGGAAAGCTGTGGGTATAAAAGATTTCTGGCAAAGATGGCATATGTCCATGTCGGGTTTCATCATGCAGTATATCTTTTTGCCGCTGACCCTTAAGGGAGTTAATCCAAAACTGGCAACAATAGCCGCCTTTGTCTTTATGGGCATATGGCACAATGTTGGAACGGGATATATTATCTGGGGTTTTGCCCACGGACTGTTAATGGCCTATTGGCCCGAACAACCCGACAAACCGAGCCCTATTCGAACACTGAACGAACGGATCTTAACCATCGCGATAGTTATCTTCCTGTCCTATATTGCCAATTACGCATTTGCACCCAGAGCCTATATAATGGAGCCTGAATGATGGAGCGTTTTGAAGAATTGACAAAATGGATTTTACTGATCGTGGTGACCTGCTTTTTGCTGTTCATCAGCGATCTCGGCCCTGTGGCAACACCCTATACGAATTTTTGATCCATGAAAATTATTCACCAAGTCATCATTCCCGTACTGATCCTGGTCAGTGTTGCTGTTACTATTCATATGACCCGTAACGGCGTCTCTGAAAATATATTGGATCGACATAATTGCGCGAATTGGGGATGGGAAAACCGCGCCCACAGTGAAATTCTATTTATAGGCTCCAGCCGTTCTTACCGCGCCGTTAATATAGCTGAGGTTCGGCGCGCGCTGAACAAAAACGGACATGACATTAAAAATATCGAAATGGTATATTCGGATTTTCCAAATCTTTTACTGAAAATCTGGGCCACGCAAGACTATCTGGGTTCGGGCGCAAAACCCGATATCATCATCATTGAAAACTCCATGGCCCAACGCGCGCGCGATTTTAAGGAACGCCAGGAAGACGGCATCTTGACCCTGTTACCGGTGAGCCAGCGCTACATGCCTGATGCTATATATAATAGCCTACAATCCCATTTGAATGATAGAATTGATCATGCCTGGACACGTATTTTCAGAGCTGGCTATACATCCGCTCACGAATTTAAAATCAATCGATGGCGAGCCATAATATACGACTTTCTAGACGCGCCCAATATGGCATTGTCAAACCGCGACGAATATTGTCCGGATATATTTAAATCCTGGAACACAAATTTCACCGAAGACAGACAAGATGAGGCCCATGAAAGTGTAGGACCTGAAAATCATGACTCGGTTTTGGAAATTGCTAATAATTTTTATCCTTATGAGCCAACATCCGAAGCCCGAAATTATGAAATCACCATGATGGAATATCTACTAAATATGGTCCGCCAGCATGACCCAAAGAAAGTCTATGTCTGGTTCCCCGGTGAATATTCTTTGGCCTATAATGAAAAGGACCATCAGGAATTTATAAAACTATATGATCAAGCGGATCGCGTGATCTGGAAGGATGTCATTGACCTGCTTAAACAGCATGACCGCCAGAAAGTTTTCTACAATGAAAACCATTTAAACCACACAGGCCGCGATATCACAACCCAGATGTGGGTGGATATTTTAAGTGAAGATTTGGAGTCTGGAAATTTAACTCCAGAGAAATAGTGATTTATGTTTAAACTCAAATCTACGAAAGCACCAAAAAAACATACGATCCAGATTCAAGGATGCCCTCCATTAGTCTATCGAAATGACTATTATATCGAAACAGAGGGTGCTGCTGAAATTAAACGGTTATATTTTCGAGAAGGTTGGGGAGAGGATTACCATACATTACTTGAATTTGAGTTTGAGGCAGATACTGGGGTTTTAATGAGCCTGGCAATATTGCTTTATGAGCACACACATCAAACTGAACGGCTTCTCACAAAAAAACACTCCCATGGAATACCCGTCGCTGATTTACATGAATTTTCTAGTCCCTATGAAACAAATCATGACGTTCTTGCAGGGTTTTCGATAGGGATTTTTGGAACCTCTCTTGAGGTTGTTTTTGATGTTGACCAAAGTCCGAATAAGGCCTTTTACTCAGAAAATATAGGTTTCTTTTGCAATGATGAAATATTGTTGGGATTCAAAATACATGGGTTAACAAAACAACAGATTCAAGTGATGAAGGACTGTCGTTATGATACGAATAATGTACGCGGTTGGGACAGTAAAAATAAAAAGCATATAAGACTGAATTGATACTATCGGTGACGGAAGTAATGCGAAATAGACTCCTTCCAATGATATAAGTATTCTATCACTGACACGATGAAGGCTTCTAAATAGCATGAGTTTTTTAAAGGATATTTTCTCAGGTGAATACCCCATCCTCATGCTGTTGAAGGATATTCGAGTGAAGAAATCAGGAAAATAGAAGATGTATATGATATTTCCATCAAGGGGGATTTGCGGGAATTTTTTCATGAGATAGGGCGATGTTCGGGCGGGGTATTAGATGAAGATTTATTCGCTATGTTTATGCCTGAATGGACGATGAAAGATCACATACTGGCGCACTCAAGCTCTGTGGACGGCCTAATAGAAGGTGGGAATGGGCAATATATTGGCTTAGGTGAATTTTTTTATATGTTTACGGAAGGAGGGGAAGAATATTTCCTCCGTACAATGTCTAATGATTTTGATAGAGTCTACTTATCAGATGTAAATGATAATGTAATTGAGCAAGATTTTACGTTCAAACAACATATTAAATTTTTAGTAGATGCTCGATGGAATTTTTTCAAACAAATGAATGATCCCACTTCAATTGAATATCGGGAAAATGCTTTTGTAAAAGAACTGTCAATTGATGATCAATGGGACTACTGGATTGGAAAAAAGATACCCGTTATCAGGGGAGACATGTTAGCTGAATGAAATCACCCATGAAAATATCTTTGGGAGAATATACTTGTGGTTCTTGCAATTCGACCTTTGAAGCACCTATGCTTAGTGAAACAAGCTATGGTGAATTTTTACTTTGGTCAGCTAAAGGCAATGTTGCCTACTTAAACGCTATTAAAGACGAAGTTTATTCCGAGTTTGAAGAATTATTGTTAAAAAATTTCTCTGAACTCAAGGACAGTGAAAACAAACGTGTTGAAGTTTTGCAAAGAGAGTTTGGTCCCATAACATGCGACCCAGATAATTCTGGTGAAAATTACAAAATAGGTATGTTTCCGACATGCCCTTTCTGTGACGAAAGTTGTATAAAGTCATGGCAGGTGTCAAACCCATTAAAATATACGGATTACGAAATTCCTCATGTTACCCATGCGAACTGGAAGCAAATGAACTTATTAGAAAAGAACTGTCTTATAAATTCAATATTGCCCTGATTAATCAATGTTTTGAAATCTCAGAATAGGAGCTTCGTAAAATGCTATCAATGATTGATCCAAGAGGTGATACTGATGCCTTAAACACATTAAAAGCTTCTTTGAAGAGTGGGCCTGAATATATCTTTGTGTGTAGTGATTGCAAGGAATTGGAGGGGCCATACCCAAAAGGACAACTGAAAAAAAAGCAAATTGAACTCATAGACACAATCATCAAGAAAAGTGATTTGACGTGGATAGGATACTCTAAGCGCAGCGGGATGCCCCCTGTTTTTTCTTTCAGGCGTAATGATGAATTATTAGAATTAATTTTGTTTGTCTCAGGCGGCAAAAATATCAAATCACGGAATAATTTAAGTTGGATTTCTATGGAAATTGAATACCTAGCTGTCATGATGGAATTCAAGGATATTCCAAAAGTTTTAGTGCCAACACGTATGTTAACGAGTTTTCGTGATATTACCCTATCAGCTGAATTAGCTACGTCTACACAGGAGGATATGGAAAGGCTAGCCTATCGACTTCGCGAACACTCTGATACGTTGCCAAAGCCCCCATTAAGCGATTATTATCCTTGGACAAAGTAAGATGAAAATATCTCTGAAATATCGCAGTTGGCTGAGTCTTGCCAGATGAATTAACAGTAACTGGAGGTGAGGATGGGACTTCTCTTATCCTTACCTTTCAATGACATAGACTGTCTAACCCCTGTTTTGGGTGGCCAATTAAATCAATGGGTTAGAAGATGAAGTGTCTAACCTTCACACAAACCCCGTTACATGAAAAGCAAAATCACGGGTATGGCTCCGCAAGCAAGCAGGTTTCCCAATTAAAACAAAGCCGCATTCAAACTTTATGCCCTGATTTTCTACGGAACAAACCAAGAAAGTTTGAATTGGGGTGCGTGGGATGAACGAGGCACCTGAATACCTAATCGTCAAGCGTGGCCTCTACTATCGGCCTAATATGTCTGGCTATACTGGCATTAAGGATAATGCTGGCAGGTATGAGCTAAAAACCGCTGTAAGACATGCAAGAAACGCAGACGGTGTCTTGGTGTATCATCAGGATCACTGCCCCCCGTACACATCCGCATGCTTTGATGACCTTGTGCAGGATCATCTTAACAGAAGGCTGTCTGCAATAATTGATCTCGATTCCAGTTACTCAGAAATAAAAGGCATGCTTCGAGAGCTATTGAGGGATGCGAACGCAAAAAAATCCGAACGTGTGTTCACTGGTGATCCCGAAACCACCCTCCCCCAGCCAACAATGGAGAAGTATATGACCACTTACAACATCGAAACCAGCTATCAAAAATGCCGTAACACCCGAAACGCAAGCGCCGATTGGGTCGCCACACTTGATTGTTATGATGGAGCGCCAGATACGTCAGGTATATTTACAGCGCAGGGCCATGGCAAAACCGAATTATCGGCTATTCAAGATTTGATGGAAGTTCTTGAGATGTACGACGACGGCAGCTTTACGATCAATCTTATGGCTATTGGTCAAACTGGTGATTTGCCGCCTATGGATTATTGGCAGGAAACGTGGGCTGAAATAAAACGCCGCAAAGAAGAAGCCGCCGAATGCTACGCAGAAGATCATACCTAACCCCCACTACAGGAGAAGATGATGAGTGA
>JAHDGM010000021.1:12801-46370 GCA_020627655.1 Hellea sp. | reverse complement strand
TACGGATAGCCTCAATAATCTGGCCGCGCAGTAATGCTGTTTCCACACTGGTTGGGTCATTTATAAGCGATCGTTCAATATCAGATTTCGCCAGTTCCAGTTTTCCCAGTTTAAGCCGTGCATCTGCCCTATACCTCAAAGCCGCGGCGTTATCGGCATCAAACACCAAGGCCGACGTCAAATCGGTTTCGCTGTCTTTATATCGGTCAAGCAGAGCATAAACCCGGGCTCTGGCGATACGGAGGTCTGTATCTTCTTTATCAATCTTAAGCCCCTCAGACGCGCTTGCATAAGCCTGACCGGGGTTTTCAGCCATCAGCCAGAAATTCGCCGCTTCAAGATAGTAATTTTTGCGCATTTGCGGCGACAAAACACCGACCATTTTACCCAGTTGATCCAGGCGGTGGGCGGCTTCTTCTTTGTGGCCAAGGGCAAATAAAGCCATAGCTTCGCAGTGACGCGCCCGGCGGCCACCACCATCACTACGCCAGATCATAGCCTCTTCATAAGCAATTTCGGCGTCAATCGCGATCTGTTCAAGACAAGCCTTATGCTTTTGATCAAACGCATCTGTTCGATCATCGGCATGGGCAGGCGATGAAGCTGTAAAAAACATTGCCAGCGCCGTAAATCCAGTTAGGAGTAATGCAGTTTTCATGGGGCGCTTTTACGCGCGGTAAGAGCAGGCGGCAATGGGCAGAACTGTTAAAAGTCAGACAGAAAGCAGAACGGCATTACTGTTCGGGTTAGGCTATTGTGCCAAGGCGCTTATCCCCCACCTCAGCGCCGCGGGTTATACCATCACAGCCACCGTACGTAGTGAGAACAAAGCCTCAACCTTATCAGGACTGACAGAAGCGAATGTCATTCCGTTTACAGGGCATATATCGGCCGTTCTTGAAGACGCCATATCACAAGCCGAAATTATCATATCGTCCATTCCTCCGTCTGATAACGGGGCCGACCCGGTGATCAGCGCCATCCCCGATCTGGCACAGCGGGCAAAAAACTGTGCGTGGGCAGGATATTTATCAGCCACTTCGGTCTATGGCGACCGAGGCGGACACTGGGCGTTTGAAGATGAAAAACTATACCCGACAACCCAGCGCGGGAAAAACCGTATCGCAACTGAATTAGCATGGCTCGAAACAGGCATGCCAGTTCACATATTCCGACTGGCAGGCATTTACGGGCCCCAGCTCATTCGCCAAAGCCGTAATGCATTTGACCGTCTGCGTTCTGGCCGCGCCAAAGCCGTTATTAAGGACGGTCATGTGGTCAACCGTATCCATGTGGAAGATATCGCAGCTGCGGTCATGCTCTCCATAAAAAACCCCAACCCGACGCAGATTTATAATCTGGCAGATGGGCATCCCGCCTCGCCGCAAGATGCGTTGGACTTTGCCGCCGATCTGATCGGAGAAGCGCGACCTGATCATGTCAATTTTGAAACGGCTGAACTCTCACCTATGGCCCGCAGTTTTTATACAGAAACAAAACGGATCGATAATTCTCGGGCCCGTTACGAGCTGGGCTGGCTTCCTAAATATCCTGATTACCGCAGCGGGCTTTGCGCTATATATAAAAACGCTCAGTTTGGGTCTGGTACGTTTATGCTGGCCGGGCATGTGATTGTCCCTGAAGCTGATCTTGAAGATGTGCGCCGTGAACTCCCCGTCCATAAAGCCGCAACCCTGGCCGAAGATGGCTGTCTTAGATTTGATGTGTTTCAGGATCTAAAGAATAAATATAAATTCCATGTTTTTGAAGTTTTTAAGTCAGAAGCCGATTTTCAAAAACACAAAAACCGCATGGCGGGTACTGATTGGGCTAAGGCTACACAAAACCTTGAGCGCGTTTACACAGTTTCAAAGGATTAAGGACGCCACTTCTTTTTAAAGCTCGGCTAAATGCTTGGATAATGTTTGTTGGAAATGAACTATGGCCGGTTCGAAATGTCCAAATGTAAACACATCATTGGCTTTTGAATGCAAGCTGCGCTGTATACCCGTCACCATAGCAATGTCTTCTTTCTGGCCGGTTTCATTGACAAAGGCCATATCTCGCCTGGCCGCTTTTAAGGCGGCATCCTGTCCTGCCTGATCTGCGGATTTGGTTATATGATAATTTGTTATTTTTGTCCGGTTGATGCTTAGAGGCTCAAGTATGCCGAGCGTGTAGTGATGGGACAACTCAGCCAGAATCACATTCGGGAACATATGTGTCACATAAGTCAGCTTATCGGAAACTACATAATCTTCCGGCGCAACATCTCTGAGCGTTTCAATCCGCTGAAACGGAAATGTCACCCGGGCATGCGGACCACAAAATTCTATGACGTTGAGGTTATCATATCCAAAAGGGAAGAAGGTCGTCTTATGGGCGGCTTTGATGTGATATCCCTCAAGAAAACTCTCGAGATGAATTTTCCAATTTGCCTCAACAATAACTTCTGTTTCATCAAATAAAATTTGATCCTCTTTCAGCACGGCGGGTAAGCCATTGAGCATATGATTTGCCTGATCCCGCCCTTCATCTGGGTCCTGTTGCACCACAAAGACAATGCCATTTTTTTCTATTACAGTTACTTCGGCGAGGCCGTTTGCAGCTTTCTCAAAAGCCGGAAAACCATCGCTATGAGGAACACCAAGAAGTGATCCATCCAATCCATAGGACCATCCATGATAGGGGCAGACAAAGGCACCTGCACAGCCTCGCCCGGCCACCAATTCCGAACCACGGTGACGACAAGCATTTTTAAAAGCCCTGACCATTCCGTCTTGACCCCGTACGACAATTAACGGCACGCCAGCCGCAGGCCGGGCAATGTAATCCCCCGGCTTGGATAGTGCGATCGAAGGGCAAAATGGGGTCGGCAATGATCGGAAAAGGGCAAGCTCACTTTCATATCTTTCTGCCGATATGTAATTATCTACCGGTTCCTGCCAAACCCGTTCACCGCGATCCGTGGTCTTGTTTTCAATGTGACCTAAAATACGATCAACAACATCTTTATCTGACATGAAGCCTTGCATCATACTCTCTCCGCTATTTTTATTATAACTGCAAAAAATTGCATAAGGAAGACGCATCATTGCTCACATAGTCATTAATGCGTAAGCTTGGCATTATGAAAACTGTATTCCTATATCTGACCCTTGCTGCCTTTCTGTCTGCGTGCGGAAAATCACCCCAATCCAAAGCATCTTCGCTGAATAGCTGTAAACAGACCGTGCTGGATTATGCCGACTTACGGGATGACCCAGGCAAGGCCGAAGCCTATGGCGATCTTTTCACCCAGACAGGCACCTTCACGCTTGGCCCTAATACCATTACCGGACGCAATGCGCTGATAGCCCGTCACAAAGCTGCTAATGGTCTGGCCGCATGGCACCACACTATGGAAAACATTCATATAGCCGAGGACAATCAAACCGGGCTCAGCCGGGTCATTGTTTACACCACTCCAAAAGATGACAATGAAGTCGTTACCAGAATGATTGTGGCTGAATATATTGATAAATTTCAAATCATAGACGGGAAATGCAAAATTACTGACCGACAAGTTCGGGTCATTCATGACAGCATAGCGGGTTAGTTCAGTCTAATGATGTTTCCATAGAGCTCAGCAGGACAGACATGTTATCTTCACTGCCTGCGCGAAGGGGCGGCTCAGACACTGGAAGGCGGCGCTTGGGCGTTTCCATAACAATTTCAGCCATCATATCCTGCCAGATTTGAGCCGGTATAGAACCGCCCGTTACCCGCTTCATGGGTGTATTATCATCAGCGCCGACCCAGACGCCCGTAACCAAGTCCGGAACATAACCTACAAACCAGGCATCGCGATAATCATTAGTTGTACCGGTTTTCCCCGCCACATCCCGGCCGGCTATGCGCGCCCGGCGACCTGAGCCGCGCTCAACGACCGTTTTCAAAGACCTGTTTATGTGGCGCAAAGACGCTGAGCTGATCACACGTTCACGGGGCTGCGGTGTATGACGATATAGAGGAACGCCCTCTGCTGTAGAAATAGATATAATTCCATAAGGCTTTATCTGATCCCCCCAATTAGCAAAGGGTAAGTAGCTGGCCGTAAGTTTGAGCGGTGTTGTCATTTGTGCGCCCAGAGGTAGGCTGCGCAGCGGCTCCAAACCATCCAGACCCAGGCGCGAAGCCGTTTCAATCACGCGCTGACGGCCCACCTCTTCTGATAGGGTGACGGCGACTGTGTTAATAGAAAGGCCAATAGCCGTTTCCAGACTCATTTCGCCCTTAAAATCTTTTTTGAAATTCCGAGGTTCCCAGTCACCGATCTTGATTGGTGCGTCAACGCGACGGTCCCAAGGCGTAAGTCCGGTTTCATAAGCCGCCAAATACACAAAAGGTTTAAAGGCTGAACCCGGTTGCCGTTCGGCCTGAACGGCGCGGTTAAACTTACTGGCTGAGTAAGACGCGCCGCCTATCATAACCCGAACACCCCCATCACCTGCAATGGATACGATAGCGCCTTCTTTTGCATTTCGGTCAGGATCTAGATTATCCCGTAAAGCCAGGGCGGCCTGATCCTGCATGGTTTTATCCAGTGTTGTTCGTATGACGATATCGCTTTGAGGTGTCCCCATAATGGTTTCGATTTCCGGCCATATCCAATCGGCAAAATAATGCCCGCTGGACTGTTCTTCTGGGCGGTAAACAATAATGGGCGTTTGCTGGGCTTGCGCAAAAGCCTGATCATCCAAAAGTCCTTGTTCATACATCAGGTTTAAAACAATCTGGGTTCGCGCTTCCGCCGCTTCTTCGTCAATTAAAGGATTATAGCTACTAGGCGCTTTTAATAACCCAGTCAGCATCGCGCCTTCAGCGGGCGTAAGTTCTGTGGCGGACTTATCGAAATAATACTGACTGGCCGCTTCCAAGCCCCAATTCCCCCCGCCGAAATATACACGGCTGAGATATTTCTCTAAAATTTCGTCTTTTGAAAATGACCGTTCAATCCACAAACCCAGCATCATTTCCTGACATTTTCGTCGCAAAGTTCTGTCAGGCTTTAAAAAGACATTTTTGGCCAATTGCTGAGCCAGTGTAGACCCACCTTCACGGACTCGTCCTGCCCGAATATTTACATAAAGCGCTCGAACCAAACCAATAGGGTCTATACCAGAGTGATAAGCATAACGTTTGTCTTCGGTAGCTATGATCGCGGCTGGCACATAGGCCGGCAGCTCTGACACCCGCACGGGCGCAGCGTCTACTGCCCCCTTGACTACAACATGGCGGCCATGCCTGTCGATAATTTGAACGCTAGGCGGACGGCTCGTTTCCCAGAATGTTTCAACAGACGGTAAATCAGTGGCTGCACTGGCAAATAGACCCAGCAAACCCATACCAGCCCAATAACCCGACAAAAGTCCGGTTACGGCCAAGACCGCGCCGCCTTGCTTTAATCGGCGGTTCCATATGGGATTAAGTTTTTTCATCACAAATCAGGGTTAAAACGCGTTAACCCTGTTGTGATGTAAATAGATTAAGCCTGCGTAAAGACTATTGGATTGCCGGCTCTATTTGTCAGCCCTATCTTTGACCGGACCAAAAGTTAAAACAGCCCCTTTGTCAATTTTGCTACCCTGTCCCGGCTGAACGAATTCCAGTCCAGACTCTTTTTTGACAAGCATAAGGTCAACATCTTCGCCGCGCTCTTCCATAAGATTAGCAATAGGATATTCTTCGGAAACATTGGTCGTTTTAAATCGCCATCCACTCCACCAGTCACGGGTGAAGGCATCAAAACTACGGCCCCGGGATGACAATGTCCGGCCACGGGATGTGAACGCAATTGTATCGCTATCTTTATCATCCTTATCTTGACCCGCCACCTGGAAGACCCTGTGACGACCAAGCTCCGGCGCAAATTCCACACAGACCAAGGCATTATAAGCATCATTCGGTGTCGCCGCGATCAAATGATTAAAGGCCGAGTGGTCCAACCGATAATCAGCGTTTTCTGACAGAACCTCACCATAAAATGTCGCAAAGCCTTCTAGGCGCGCGCCGCGAAGACGTCGCCAGTTGGTATCGGCAACAAGGACGCCAATACCCATATCTTTGAGAGCTTTGGCCAGGCCCAATGACCAAGGGTTTGCGCCAACGATCAGAACGCCATCACCATGCTTTGATGAAAGCCCCAAAGCTTTGGACAATGGCCCAATGGCAAAACCCGCGAAAAGCACGGTGGCGAACACAAGCGCAAACGCCAGCGGTACAAACATCTCACCTTCCGGGCGGCCAATGGCTTGTAGTTCTGCTGCAAATAAACCCGCAACGGCTACAGCCACGATACCGCGCGGAGCGATAAAGGAAATCAGCAGGCTTTCGCGCCAACTAATGCCCGACCAAAGGGTCGAAATCATCACAGCTATTGGCCGCACAAAGACCATCATAACGAGGACAAATCCAAGAATTTTAAACGAGAAGAAGTCTTTCAAAACATCCGGCGTCAAAGTTGCTGTCAAGATTACAAACACGCCGGAGACCAGCATAATCGCAATGGTTTCTTTGAAGCGGCGCATTTCAACCATAGACGCGAACTTCGTATTGGCCATCGTCATCCCGAGAGCGGTCACAGCTAATAAGCCTGTTTCTGGTGCTAACAGGTTCGCCAAGACGTAAATTGCCAAGACCCAAGCTAATACAACAGGGGCTTTGAGATATTCCGGAATATAACCTTTTCGAAACGCCCCGGCTAAACCGTAACCGGAGATGACACCAACTACGCCGCCGAGCACGGCCACAAAAATAAGTTTCCCAATGGCCAGCCCCATATTTGCGCCTTCTTGGGTAAAGCGAATAAACTCATATCCGCCAACAGCAAACAGCGCGCCAACCGGATCGTTGACGATTCCTTCCCATTTTAAAATATTAGCAGGGCGGGTCTTTAAATGTGCCTGACGCAAAAGCGGCATAATCACAGTTGGCCCCGTCACAACGAACAATCCGCCAACCATGGCGGCTATATCCCACGGCAGACCTGCAATATAATGCGCAGCCCAAGTACCAAGTCCCCAGGCTATAGGTGCTGCAAAGAATACCATTCGCCCAACAGCATGAGCGGAATTCCCCAAATCTTTAAACCTGAGTGTCATCCCGCCTTCAAACAGGATTATCGCCACAGCAATACCAATCATGGGACGATAAACATCCCCAAAATCATGGACAGGATCAAGATGGAACATTTGGAGGAAATTATCGAGCGGCGCCCAAATATTAAATCCTAATATCCAGCCTAGCAGCGGGCCAAATATCAGACCGGCAATTGCCATAAGAACAATGGCGGGTCTTTGCAGGCGCCAGGCAAGCCATTGAGCACCAATCCCAAGCATGCCAATCAGGGCAATTTTGAATGGTAACATGTTCACAACGTGATGCGCGGTATCAGCAGCAGCGGCCATACAATGTCCTTTAATTCTATTCGTTTATGAAAATTACAGCGTGTGTTTAGCTATCAACGCGCTGGATATCAAATCCAATATCGCTACCACCATAATCACCTTCATCATATTGGGTAACCCGGCGAGTAAACCAGTGAAGCAGATGGTCATAAAGATGGTCGTTAATTTTGGTCAGCCCGGTTTCATCAACCGGTAGGTCAATTTCCATTACCATGGCATCTTCGACCTGTACAAACATGTGCTCTCCGGCTTTGCGGCAGGTCAGCACAAGACGCATATAGTCACCCTCGCCCGAGATATTCACAGCCAGACCGAAACTAATGGGTTCAAGCGGTAAAAAACCTTTCCCCGCAACGGAAAAAGCAGCAGAGCGATAGTTCTGGGCCATAAACGGGCCCTGCGGCGGCACTAAAAACACGCATTCCTGACCATTATCCAGATAGGCACAGAATGAGTTGCGAATCTGTTCTGCTACAGATCTGATCTGAGCATAGTTGTCGAAACTGCGCTCACCATAAACTTCGGCAGCTTTAGCCAGTTTATCAAGTCGTGTCGCTGACATAAGATTCCCTCATCAATTCGCGCTCTTATAGCAGCCTCATTTTCGCGACCAAGTATTATTTTGTCTTTTCACTGAGTCTAATCCGCTTTAGCAAAGACATATGACAGAAGACCTATACCGACAGGAAGCCCTCGATCATAAGGCCCGCGGCCTTTATGGCGAAGTCACATTATCTGCCCCGCCGGCTTCCTGGCTTATAACTTTCTTGCTTATCATTGTGCTGGCTATTTTGTGTGCCATTTTATTTCTCGGCCAAATAGACACAGAAAGCGGCCCTATCTCCGTCTTGCAGTGGCTTACGCAGAAAGAAGGTTAAAACGGCATGGCCCATAAGGTACCAGTCATCCTGCAAACAGAGCTTGCTGAGTGCGGCCTTGCCTGCGCAGCCATGATCGCCCGGTTTTGGGGCCATAATGTAGATCTGAACAGTTTGCGCAAAAATTATGTGATTTCTCAGGGCGGTGCGTCTTTGAAATCCATTATGCAGGTAGGCGCCGGATTGCAGCTCGCGCCCCGGCCATTACGCCTTGATATGGAGCATTTACCGCAGCTGCAGCTTCCCGCCATTTTGCACTGGGATTTAAACCATTATGTCGTCCTGACCAAGTTAAAGGGGAATAAAGCTTATATCCATGATCCGGCCCTTGGCCTTCGGATCATGCCGCTTGAACGTTTATCCCGACATTTTTCCGGCGTAGCGCTTGAGCTGACACCAACAACAGAATTCAGCCCACTGGATAACCGGCTGAAACCCCATCTCTCATTATTATGGAACAAGTTGGTTGGTTTGAAACGCGCCTTGTTTCAAACTCTTACCCTGTCGATTATTTTACAAATCATTGTATTAACGGCACCGTTTTACCTACAACTGGTTGTCGACGGGGCGCTTCCGAAAAATGACTATAGCCTATTATGGGGCCTGTTATTAGGGTTTGGCGCGCTTGCCGTTATCAGGGCTGTTGCCGAGGCCACCCGAAGCTGGGCCATTCTGGTTTACGGCAATCAGATGAGTGCCCAAATGATCGGGAATGTGTTCCACCATTTGATCCGTCTTCCTGTGGGTTATTTTGAAAAACGCCATGTGGGAGATTTAATTTCTCGCATGAATTCTACACGGCCGATCCAAGAAGCACTTACACAATCTATCGTCGGCATTCTTATTGACGGGGTGATGGCCATTTTGATGCTGGTGGTGATGTTTTTCTATTCGCCATTACTGGCATCCATCGTGCTTATCTCCGTCACGCTTTTGATTTTAATTACCCTTTGGATTTACCCGAATCTGCGCCGTACACAGGAAGAAGCCATTTATGCAGAGGCCGAAGAAAAGACTCACCTGATTGAAAGTATCCGGGCCAATACTATGGTCAAGCTGTTTGGCCGGGAGCTTCAGCGCGAGACGGCATGGCGCAATCTCTATTCTCTGTTTATCAATGCCAATATTGCCTATGGGCGCTGGATGATCGGGCAGAAATTCGCCGAAACGCTTATTACAGGATTACAAATAATTCTGGTCGTCTACGCGGCAGCCAAAATCATGATGGGCGGCGATAGCTTTACGGTCGGCATGCTGCTCGCATTTCTGGCCTATCGGCAATATTTCACGGACAGCATTACTCAGCTCCTCGAAAAAGGGATTGAGTTCCGGCTACTCTCACTGCATCTGGACCGACTATCAGATATTATTTTTGCTGAAACTGAACCTCAGGAACTCGAAAACTCAAATGACATTGCGGATATAAAGGGCAATATTTCAGTCAACGATATTTCGTTTCGCTATACGCCCATGGACCCGTGGGTATTGGAAAATTTCAGCCTGAATATCAAAGCCGGAGAAATGGTGACTCTGACTGGAAAATCAGGCGGCGGGAAAACCACGCTCATGAAACTCATGCTTGGACTTTACCAGGCTGAGACCGGAGACATTCTGATCGATGGCAAAACCCTGGATGAAATCGGACGACCCCATTGGCGCAGTCAGGTGGGTGTCGTCATGCAGGATGATCAATTACTCTCGGGCTCCATTGCGGAGAATATCAGTTTTTTTGATCCGCAGATGGATTGGGATGCGGTCGAAGCCGCAGCAAAAGCGGCGCAAGTTCACGCCGAAATCGAAGCCATACCTATGGGTTATGAAGCCCTTGTCGGTGATATGGGTTCCATCTTGTCGGGCGGACAGCGCCAGAGAATTTTACTGGCCCGCGCGCTCTATCATAATCCCAAGGTATTATTCCTCGACGAAGGGACGGCCAATCTGGATCAGCAAACGGAAAAGCAAATTGTAAAAGTTATTGAGGCAATGCCGCTAACCCGCATTATTGTGGCCCATCGCCCAGCATTTATTCAGGCCTCAGACCGCACAATCAAAGTCTAGTTGAGCTGAGCATAATCAATCGCCCATAAGCCGTATTTGGCAGAATCATTTAAAACCTCCCCTGCACCACCCTAACGTTTAAAGACTGAAACAAAACTCGCGGCAGCGTTGATTATTCTAAACTCCATACACCTTGGGTGATTAAAATTAACGCTAAATGTGCCAAAAAATTGCAGTTTTGGTTAAAATTTCCTTGATTACCAATGACTTAACAGCCTTTAATGGGAAGGTACTCCCTTAGGGGTACATAAATTAAATCCATTCGGAGGAGCGTTCTATGCGTGAACTTACTCATGAAGAGATTGAAGTGATTGTCGGTGGTAAAAGACTGAAAATCAAAGTATAAATCTTAACCCGCATTTGTGCGGGTTTATTTTTATCCAAATTATAGTTTATTAACCCTATTCATTCATGTTTGGCTTTGATTTATTGAGGTCAAAATTGAAACGTGAGATTTCCATAATATTTGGGCTTATTTTGTGCCTTACATTCTTAGCTTCAGCTTCGGCTCAATCTCGTGAGAAGCTGATAGGACAAAGTGCCATTGAACTTGCGGAAACTATCAAACAAAATAATCTCACTATTGAAATGCATAAACTTTCAAAACTGATTGGCGAAACCGAGGAAACTAAACGAAGACTTGCCTTGCACAGGATTCATTTTATCAATGCGATATATCAAAGTATTGATCCAAAAGATTTAAAAAAAATCAGTAACACTTACCAGATTGACTCAACAAAAAATGGAACGTTTCGTGATAAAGAAGTAGCAAAGCTGTTTAACATTGTTACCGAATATTACTCTCTAGATCCAGTTGAAGAAGAAACCAAACAACTTCGAGATAACCTAGAACCCTTTTTAAAATCATCTGACTGGTTTGTTAAATACAATGCAAAACTTCTACAAAGCAGCTTTGATTACGAAGTGCAAAATTTGAGTCTCGCCCTATCTTCTATTCAAGAAAGTTTGGCACTCATTCCTCAAGAAAATTCACTCTATGCACAAGAAGCCAAGATTTTAATTCTTTCAGACTCAGCATATATATATAATTATCTCAAAGTGCCTAAACTTGCCATAGAGCACTCAAATCAACTGATTTCAGAAGCTCAAAAGTCTAATTTACCGATAGATGGATACTCTGTAGTTAATAATTTTATCTACTCATTTACTGCCTGGCGTGACTTTGAAACTGCCAACGCACTCGGTGAAATTTTACTAGAACTTGAAAACTCCACGACATCAGAAACACCCGGCTTGACGCAAATGCGCCTAGCTTCCATTAATAATGAATTGGGAAATTATGATAAGGCCTTAGAATACGCAACAATCGCAATAAATAATTCCGATTATCAACCCGTAAAAAAAAGTGCAAAATATGACTATATCATCGCTTTAGCTGGGCTAGGACAAACAGCAAAAGCCCAAGCAGAAATAGATAAATTAATATCTAAAAGCGAAGATGTCACAGAGCTAAGTGATAGGCATATTGTCTTTGCGGAAGCTTTAATCGCTGTAAATGAAAACAGTCCTCGAACCGCAACTCGCTTATTTAATCAGCGCCTGACACTCGAAATCCAAAATGTTCTCTCGAAGAATAATTCCGAGACGGGACAATTAATCGCCTCCCTCCATGACACAGCCGACCGCCGCTCTGAACGGGAAGCCGCCTTTGAGCGCGAAGCTAAGTTAAAAGCCGAAGCCCTGTTATATGAACAGCAAAAAAACCGGCTCATGATTAGCCTTGGGGGTCTATTGGTATTATCACTTATTGGCCTATCCATTCATCTTAGGTGGCGGGTTAAAACCGCACGGCAATTGGCAGAAGCTGCCGAAATGGCTCTCATTGGGGAGCAAACCAAAGCCCGGTTCCTGGCTGTGGCCAGTCATGAACTGCGCACACCGCTAAACGGCGTTATCGGTATATCCCAGCATTTGAGCCAAACCGCCCCCACAGAAGACCTCCGTGAGAAGAACCAGTTAATCCTGCAATGCGGACAAGACTTGTTAATGACCGTAGAGAATATGCTCGACATGACAATCATTCAGGGACAGGGCCTGACTGTTTACCCTGAAGTCATGGAACTTCCGCGCGTGATACAGCAATTAGAGCAAAGATGGCGTCCGGTGATTGAGCAGAAAAACATCATCTTTACCATCCATTTGGATAAGGACATACCGCAGTTTCTGTTCCTGGACCGCAAGCGTATCTATCAGAGCCTTGAAGTCCTGCTCTCAAATGCCGCTAAGTTCACCCTGGAAGGTCGTATCCACATACACATCACAAGCGAGCCGATCGACAAAGACGGCATTACCCATGAGCTTAAAATCATAGTAGCCGATACCGGGGATGGCATTGCCAATGACAACCTGGAGAAAATGTTCGAACCATTTGTTCAGGCCGACAGCTCCATGACCCGTAAATATGGCGGGTCAGGACTTGGCCTTTCAGTCCTGAAATATCTAACCGATAAAATGGATGGCAGTATTGACGTTCGTTCTAAGCTCGGTCGGGGCACAGAGATTATTCTCAAAATTCCCGCCAAGGCTTCGCAAGTTGTACAACAAAAAATTCCGGCCTCACAACCAACAGCTCAAGATCGTAAGTCTCAGGATAGAAAACTCACACTAAATACGAAGCCTGCAATTGCGGCTGAGCCCTTACTGCATCGCCGGCATGTATTGATCGTCGAGGATGATCCCACAAACCAACAGGTTCTGAAAAGTTTTCTCGAACCTGAAGGTTGCACAATAACCTGTCTGGCCGATGGAACAGACGTTATTAAAACTCTATCTCAAAAGTCCATCGATCTTATTTTAATGGATGTTCGCATGCCGATTATGGACGGTATTGAAACCACAAAACAAATTCGTCAATCTGGACAGGCTTTCAGCGGCGTTCCCATTATCGCAATTACGGCAGACCCTGCCCCGAGTAATAATGCCTTGTGTATGGCTGCTGGCGCCGACCTCTTTTTGAAAAAGCCTGTTAATGCCAAAGGCTTATTTGAAGCCATACGCTTTGTCATGATTCACAAACCTGAGCTGGGCAAGCCTCGTCAAAGTCTCACGGCTTAATCAGGATCAAATCCAAAATATCAAATTGCGCCTTACGGTTTTGTCGACAAAGTCCGCGGCATAACACCGGCTGTTCCAACAGTTGAAGGCGTCGGTGATACGCGGCGCAAGAGACCACGTGCGGAGTTTTGATCAAACTTGATCCGCAGCTTCACATAAAAACCATCGCGCTTATACTCAGCCGCCTCAAAGTCATCATCTTTGAATCCGTCAATATTGTAACCGGCGCTGATCCAAACATCATCCACAGGTGATACACCAATGGAAGGGCCGAAACTATATTGCGTACTGCCATCACCCAGCAAAGCTGTACCGTGGAGCCCTACGTCAATGCGCTCCGTAATATCAAAGCGGGTTTCAGCACCTACTAGATGGCTGAAGCTGGTCAGTTTTTGACCGCCAATATCTTCACGCACATATTTGGCACCGTAGTTACCGGCAAGCTGCCAACGGTCACTGACCATAGTATTGGTCGCAAGATTATTGACAATTTTAGAACGGGTGGTGCCGCGTTCTGTTTTCTCATGGCTGATATCCAGGCGATCAAAGATAACTGTTTCTTCACCGCGCGGACGCCAGGCAGCACCTATGCGTGCATCAAATTGTTCGCTATCGCCGCGATCAACTTCGTTCGGATCATCAGAAACGGTTCGTACAGATGCTGCCAAAGACAGCTCTTCAGACAGTTCACGGGCCGCGCCCAGGCTGCCTATCCATGTATCACCTGCGCTTGATCTACGGGCTTCAATACGACCAGATGCCGTTGTCGTGTCATTGTTATAGCCAAGACCTACATATGCCGAACTGAAGTCTTCATTGACTTCTAGCGGGGAAATAGCGGCGTCTGCAGAAACATCCACATAAGTACCCGCCTGATCCAGAACCTGACGGTTACGGACACCCAAAGAGGCTGTTACATTTTTATCGAGACGTATTTGTTGATCTACGCCTACTGTAGCGCCAAGGCGGCGACCTGAATCATTTGTTACCAGATCTGTAGCAGCTGTAATCGATGTTCCGTTCCACGGTGATACATCCAGTCCCACTACAGTGTTTTCACCGCTAGCATTATCGCCATTTAAAATCTCATGACGCACTGTTACGCTGGCATTATCACCAACTGTCTTGACGACGCCAAGGGTTGTGCGCGCCGGGTAATTCGTAACTTCGTCCTTACCGCCCAGGGGCTGCTCGTGGCTAGCCTGGAAAGTCGCGCCATATTTTGGAACCTGTAAGCTCGCAGAAGCAATTGCCATTAATGAGTCACGCTGCTCACCGTCTCTGAGCTCATCTTTACTCATCCGCAAACCAGCACCAACTGTCAGGCGTTGACCCTTATGATGGCCCATGATTTCAGCCGTGTCGCGCGACGCACCGGTTGTCAGATTATCTTCATGATAGGCCGTGGCTTCCACGATTTGCGAGCTGCGACGACCTGTTTCTTCGTCATCCGTCTCATTGACTTTAACATTACCTTTAACACCATAGCGGCGGAAACCTGCCGTATTAGAGTTTGTATGACCGACCCCGTAACCGTTTTCTTCTTCGCGGTAATAGGCCTCAGCACTGATCTTTTCAGATGTATGAATGATTTCGGCCAAAACGCCCTGAGCTGTTTCCTTATCAAAGCCATCCGCTTTATTTTCAGTAACAGCATATTCAAGCCGGGCTTCTGTGTTCTCAGTAAGTTGAGCCACAACATCCACACCGATCATATTTGTTTCGGCACCAGATGTTTGCGCGCTACCCTCTTGATGGACAAAACTTGAACCAACACGCAAGCGGCCGCTTTTAACTTGCACGCGACCACCGGCCGTGATGTTGCGCTCAGCATCTTCGGAAGTTTCGTAATCCACAACGATAACATTGGGGTTGAAATCCGCATCGCTGACATCAACCGGTAGACGGAAAATTATCTGACCTGTCAGATAGTCGAGCGTGTAATCGAGATAGCGAACCAACGGACGACGATCGATCACAATATCCGGACGGTTACGGTCACGAGTCTCAACGACCACAGTTTCCGATTGCGCCAGTATACGCGCATTTGAAAGCTGATAAGTTCCGCTCGTACCATCAGCTGCAAGTTCGTCCTTGGCAAAGCCCTGATTTGTCTCAGCGGCAAACCCGAGGACCTGAAGGTCTTCACTGATATACTCAGCCTTAAGTCCTGATAGACGGCGGTTATATGACGTCAGACGTCCCTCAGTGATGTTTGTATCAAAGTCACCAAATAAAGCATAAGCATTGCGCTTTTCCAGTTTTACATAAACCGGATAGCGGCTCTGCGCTTCCATTTCCTGATAAGACCGGTCACCATAGAGCGTATAATAAGCGTTCGGATCAATCTCTTCGGCGAAATCACCATCACGACCGCCTCGGCGCTTATCCGTATCAACGGCTAATGTCATGAGCCAATTGCCTTTGATCATACCTTTGGCAAAGAAAGCAACACGTCCATCCGTGATCACATCATCATCGTCAAAGCCATCAATATTGACGCTATTGCCTTTTATATTTTCAAAACCGGCACTACCCTCGGCCAGGCCAACCAATATCCAGTCACGTTTTTCCGGTTCCAGATACATGTAAATCGGAACCTGGCGACCACTATCAAGTGTTACAGTCGCGGTTACCTTACCGGTTAAAAGTGTTGGTTCTAATTTAACATGTGCGATTCCGTCATCACCAACTGTCACGTTCTGACGCGAAGCCAGAGGTGATAATAATTCTACGCTTTGCTCTTTGAGTTTATGCTCGCCGGTCTCATCATAGAGACGGTAAGGCGCATCAATATCAATTGTTATAGCGCGGCCTTTGTGAACCGGGCGTCCAGCTTCATCTTCGATGCGCAGGGCCAATGTCGGAGCTGTCCGTCCATCAGCAATAAGGACAGATTTATCCGGCACAGCTGACGCACGCGCCACTTTCGTTGCATACCAGATTTCCTCGGTCAGTGTTTCAATGACACGACCAGTGCTATCTTTGATGACTGCTTCAAATACGTTACCACCTTCACGGATATCAACACCGCGGAACCGACTGAGGGTAACAGTACGGGCGGCATTACTGTCTTTACCTTCACGGTTCGTTGATGGCACAGGACGTCCATTCAGAGATAAGCTAACACTGGCATCAGCTGGGTGCTTAATCCCTATATTGACAGATGAACGATCAGGCGTACGATCTGTATATGGATAAACCCAGGCAACGTCTGGCGTTTGCGTATCAAGCCATTCAGCATCATAATTTTTATAATCTGTCGCTTCAGAAAATTCTTCTGTCGTTTCGACTTGGGCCTTCTCACCAACCTGCTTCAAATAGAAGTTAGCGCGCCATACTCCGCCGCCTTGCACTTCAACAAATTTTGAGGTTGCGCTTCCGGCATAACGCGAGTTTTCTTCGCAAACCATGGCTGCATAGCCTTGCGGTAGAGTTTCTTCGTCGATCTGAACAACATGAGTCCCTGTCGTCACGCCTTCAAAATGATAAAGGCCATCTGGATCAGATACGGCATAAGCACCTGTTTCCATATAAAGACGGACGCCTTCCACACCAACGCCCTGGCGGATTTCTCGGGCCCATTCTTCATCACCATCACATGACTGTTCAGAAATACGACCAATAATCGTTGTACGAGACCGCATCAAATCTTCGCGAAGCTGAATGCCCGCACGCGCGATATTAGAAAGCTGGTCTCCCTCACGGTCGCGCACAACGGCTTCGTTCACAGCTTCGCCCAAATGAGCGCCTGGTCCTATTTCCAGCGCATAATCAAGCGTAATTGTCTCGCCCGGCGCAATCATGCCGATAGGATAGGTCAAAAGCGTCGCATCATCAGATACCACAGGGTCTTCAACCTGCAAATTATTCATCCGTGAGGTACCGTCCACATAGCGGAAACCAATTGGTAAAGTATCATATAGATTTACCGGAACGCTGGTCAGGCCATTGTTTTGAGCGGTCACTGTATAGTTTACAAAGTCGCCAATATCAGCTGAGCTGCGATCAGCCGTCTTGCTAAGCACCAGATCAGATTCTGGATCCAGCGGAATATCAAAACGCAAGGCCCCTGCCTCACCCATAACATAGGGAAGGCCATAAGATGCACTGATAACGAAGTAAGCTGCACCTGACTTTTGATTAAAGAAACTTGGCTCAAAAACGGATGCAAAATTATAGCCTTCCGGCGGTATTACTTCGACGACATATTCACCTTCACCCAAATATGGAAAAGCAAACTCACCGGCTTCCATCTCATAAGTCAGTCCAGATTCATCACTATGTGTTTCACCGCTGGTGACCACAGACGGGTATGCGGAAAAACCATCGACACCAAACACGGTCGCATAGTCCTGACTATCCAGATTTAGCAGTCTAATCTCAGCGCCAGAAACTGGTTCGCGCGTAACCGAGTCAAAGACGATATTATGAGGATTGACCGTTGCTGTATCAACAACCACTCGCACCTTAACGCCCGTTCCACCGTTATCTGCAGATGCTTCTGTTTCTTCATAAGTGGCGGTCAGGTTATCATTGTTACCAGCCGTAATAATATTGTCATTGTCCGCAGTCTCGCCATCTGTGGACTGCATATAAGCCCAAAATTCGCCCGTATTGGGGCCGCTTTCATAAAGACGTAAAGTTATGACGTCGCCGCTTTCGGACTCAACCGTCACTATAAGCGTATCAATTTCTTCAGAATTTAAATTGGCACCTGAGTTTGTCACACGGACAAACATAAGCTCTCCAGACAAATAACTTGTTGTCGGAATCAGCGGAACCTCACCCGAAAGATCCAGTGTGTTGCCTGTATTAACAGGCGCGCCAGAGCCAATAAATTGTCCGTTAGGATCACCGGAAGGCGCATAATCAGAGCCGTTAATCTGCACCATAAGCGGGTCAACCGCATTAGGTGAGTAACGGAAAAACTCAATTGTCGGATTATCATCGCGCGGTGGCTGTATTGTAAACACAACCTCATTCGTAACAAATGTAAGCGAGTCAGACCCGGCTGTGTAGGTGATCTGCGCAATATTCGGAATTTCCGTGCCAAAATTATCGGCATGCGCAGTCCCTGCATTCAAAGCTAGAATGCCGGTCGTCAGGGTTATTATCCCATGCGTATGTAATTTAGATTTCACCATCCAGCTTCTTTATTTTTTCCCACCTAAATGTCCTGTTCCCAGCAGGACAACTCTGCAGCCAAAGCTGCAGAGCGTAATTTTTTAATCTTATGATTACTTCACGATTGCGCGGATAATGACTGTACCTACAGTCGGCGTCGCAACAGAACCGGATGCAAGGGTTGCACCTGTGAAATTCACATCACAAACACCGCCAGTACAATCCAAAGGCATTGTTAGCGCATCAAAAGAACCGCCAGTAAAGCCCGTTGAGTCAAGAGCAACCAAGGTCAAATTTGGATCCAGTTCATCGAATACAACGACGTTTGTTGCATCTTCACCACCTGTATTGGTGACTGTAATTGTGTATTCCACACATGAACCTGGGATAGAATAACCACCCGTTGCCGTGCCTGGAATAACAGTACAATTAGCACCATCTTCAGAGAACACAGCTACGTCTTTTGTGCCGGTAACTTCAGCGGAAGCTACAATAAATGAGGCTGTTGCAGATTCGTTACCATCAGGAGCTGTTGTAGAGTCACCCGTTGAAGCTTCAGCAGAAGCTGGATCATCGGCAAATACGTTTTCAGCTGCACCTGTGATGCTGTTACCATCACTATCAGCCGTGACAACACTGCCAGATGTATCTAGCGTCGTTGCAACAAGTGACAGAATTTCCTGCTCAGCGTCGTTTGCAGAAGACGGGATGTCTCCGCGAATTTCAACATTGATGCTCTGATCCGGTGCCAGCTCTGGGTAGTTAGAACCCGTAAACTCAATGAAAGTTCCTGGATTTAGAGGGTCTTCATACCAGACAGTATATGGAGAGACATCAAAACCAACTGTTGGCGCGTTAACCGCCTCATTGATAACTGTCAGATCATATTGCTGTGTATCGTTACCTTCATTGGTGAGAGTGAAATCCAGAACCTGGTTCAGTTCACCTGGCGTCACCGATGTATCGACAGTCGATTCAACACTTAAGTCAATTGTACGGTCAACTGTGAAGCTAGTTGGCGCATCATTACCGGGAGCACCATCATTGGTGATCTCGTCCTGAGGCACGCTGTTAACCTCATAATTCAGTGTAAATGTGTTTTGGACATCAGTCCCGGCAGCAGTCCCCCCCGCATGAGCGGACACAGCCGTGAAAGCACTTAGAGCCGTAGCGCCAAGAAGAGCTTTCCATAGTTTGTGTGTGTTTGTCATATCCCAATTCCTTTGTTTCAGGTTCGCCTAACCTACAAAAGAATGATTAATTCCCTCCTCAGAAACGTGGTAAACAGACAGTGAGCAAGAGGTTAATATACATTGAAGAATAAATTCATTTATTTAATCTTTTCAATGACTTATGTATAACTCAATGTCCGGATATTAAACAAAAATTAAGCTCGATCCCACTATTGGAATCGAGCCTATTGACACAATTAAAAAAATTTCAAAATAGCCGATAGTACCGGATTGATACAAATTCGAATAACTATAAGCAGTTAATCTAGCTTACGATCCACATATTCAACAGTGAAACATTCGATTTGATCACCCTTTCGAATATCTTCGTAGTTTTCGAAGGCCATACCGCATTCCATGCCGGCCTGAACTTTATCGACTTCGTCTTTAAATCTCTTCAGGGTAGACAGCATACCCTCATGAATCACAACATTATCACGCAGCAAGCGCACACCACAGGCACGTTCAACACGACCCTCTGTAATACGACAACCGGCCACTTTACCTGTTTTGGAAATATTAAAGACTTCCAGAATTTCGGCGTAACCAATAAAGGTTTCGCGGCGTTCTGGTTTTAACATACCCTGCAGCACGCCTTTCACATCATCCAATAGGTCATAAATGATCGAGTAATAACGAATTTCCACGCCTTCTCGCTCAGCCATATCTTTGGCTTGGCGGTTTGGACGGACATTAAAGGCCAAAATTGGAGCTTCAGAAGATTTCGCGAGCATCACATCAGACTCGCTGATAGCCCCCACACTACCCTGAATGACCCGAGCCTTAACTTCATCATTACCCGCGCCCTCAACTGACGCTTTGATCGCTTCAACAGATCCCTGAACATCCGCTTTAACCAGAACAGGCATTTCGCTGACTTGCTTATCCTGTAATTTGGCCATCATCTGTTCCATAGAAGCCATAGCTGTCGGTTTCGACGTCGCATCATTTTTCGCTTTGCGAATACGGTATTCCGTAATTTCACGCGCTTTAGATTCATTACCAACAACAGCGAAAGGTTCACCCGGAGACGGCGCGCCATCAAAACCCATGACCGCAACCGGCACTGACGGACCGGCCTCTTTGAGCTGAGCATTACGCTCATTCATCATGGCTTTGACCTTACCCCAGTACTGACCGGCAACTACAATATTGCCACGCTTAAGCGTACCGCGTTTAACCAGTAGGGTTGCCACTGGGCCTCGGCCTTTCTCGATTTTGGACTCAATAACCAGACCATCGGCTTCCCGGCCAGGATTGGCTTTCAGATCCATAAGCTCTGCCTGAATAGCAATAGCTTCTGCCAGATCATCCAAGCCGGTTTTCTCTTTGGCCGAAACATGGACCGATTGGGTTTCACCGGACATGCTCTCGGTAATAATTTCGTGTTGCAGAAGTTCCGTTTCGACCTTACGGGCATCCGCTTCATAAGTATCCATCTTATTCACAGCAACAATAATTGGAACGTTAGCCGCCTTTGCGTGCTTGATAGATTCAATTGTCTGCGGTTTGACACCGTCATCAGCAGCCACAACCAGTACAACAATATCCACGGCTTCAGCGCCGCGTGAGCGCATGGCAGAGAAAGCTGCGTGACCAGGCGTATCCAAAACTGTGAGTGTATCGCCAGATTTTAGTTTAAGTTGATAAGCTCCAATATGCTGCGTAATGCCGCCTGCTTCGCCGCCTGCGACGTCTGTCGATCTTAGGGCATCCAGCAGTGAAGTTTTACCATGATCAACATGGCCCATAATCGCAACGACTGGCGCACGCGGCGCTAAACTTTCATCGTCATCAGGGGCCGTTGTGATAAAGTTATCTTCCACATCGGCTTCGGCAACACGTTTAACTACATGGCCAAAGTCTTCGGCAATCAACTGGGCAGTATCAGCATCCAGCGCATCATTCATGGTCGCCATTGTACCTTGTTTCATCAGGTATTTAATGACGTCCGAAGTTCGTTCGGCCATACGGTTTGCCAGATCACCAACCGTAATAACTTCCGGAATTGTGACTTCGCGCGATACTTTCAGGCGCTCATTGCCCTGACCCCGTTGACGTTCTTTTTCGCGCTCACGCGCCCGGCGCATAGATGCCAGAGACCGTTGACGTTCATCATCCCCAGACAGAGCACTCACGATTGTGAGTTTTCCCTTACGGCGGCGATCACCGCCCTTACTAGGATTGCTTTTGCCCTTCGGGCCACCGCCGCGTTGTTTCTTTATCCGGCCGCCAGCTTTCTCTAGAGCGCTACGCTCATCGGTTTCTGTATCTTCGGCCAGAATACGCTGAGCCGGTGTCGGCGCACGGCGGGCAGCTTCAGCCTCATCTCGCTTGCGCTGCTCTTCTTCTTCGGCCAAGCGGCGATTTTCTGCCTCTTCTTCAGCCTTCTTTTTGGCCTGCAGAGCTTTACGCTCTTCCTCCATACGCCGTTTACGCTCATCCTCTTCAGCCTGCCGCTGGGCTTGCCTTTTGGATTGTTCTGCAGCCGCAGAGTCGAGAGCTTTTTGACGCTTTAAATATTCTGACTTGGACAGACCAAGCTTTCGCGCAGCTTCTGCAACCTCATCAACCGGAGCTTCTGGCTTAGCACGCTTTGGCGCCGGAGCTGTTGGCTCTGCTGGCTTGCCAGGACCGCCAATAATACGGCGTTTCTTTTTTTCAACCACGACAGATTTGGATCGCCCACCCGAAAAGTTCTGACGCACAACGCCAGGACCTGACTTTTTCAAGGTAAGCGGCTTGCGCGCCGCGGGTTTTTTATCGTTTGTATCGCTCATTCGTTCTCACTTAACGGTGTCTTCTAACGGCAAACCTAAGACTTTCAACCTTTATCGCCTGTTCTTTTCACGAAAAAATTCGTGTCTTCATGTTCTCTATCGGCCCATTCATCGGGTACCAGCTCAGTAAATCCAGATAATCTGCGGGCTGCCACACTCAATGACTTGCCTAAAGGTCCTGATTTGACAGCGGCATGCACAGTCGTTTCACGGCCAAATGCTCCGCCTAATTCAGCGGCATTAAAGCATCCAATAACCGGGGTTGGCCGGCGCTCTAACTCATGACTTATAGCCTTTGTCAGCACCCGAATTTTACCACGTCCGCCTTCAGCACCATCACGGGCTTCAATACGCCACGCAAGCCTCTCTGATTGAGCCGCCGCACGAACCTGATCAAATCCCAGATAAACCCGGCTGCCCTTAAGGGCCATGGTCAACAAAGACAAAACCCGCCGTTTCAGCAGGGTCTCTGTCATATCGATCAAGTCAGCATTGAGCTTAACATCGGATTTAAGGCTGCGCTTAAAACCGCCGGATTTTATAGCCGTTTCCAAAGCAGATCGCGATGCCGTCACATAAACGCCGCGGCCAGGGAGTTTTCCGGCTATATCGGGCACGAGTGATTTATCCGGGCCTAAGACAAAGCGGATCATTTCCGACTTATCATGAACCTCGCCTGTGGCCACGCAGCGGCGCTCAGGGCCTTTATGGCCCCGCATGTCGACAAATTCGTCAGCGGATATGAGCGTATCTGTGGTCAAGCCTAACTCTCAAAAACACTTTCTGCGGTCGGCTCTTGCGTTTCGGCTTCTTCGGCCTCCACTTCAGGCTCAAGTTCAGCCGCATCAATCCAGCCCGCTTTTACCCGGGCCTGCATGATCAGGTCTGTTGCTTGTTGATTAGACAGGTTGAAGCTATCCAGAATACCGGCTTCATGAACTTTCTCGCCATCTTTCATTTCGGTATAACCGCGTAGGTCATCCGGAATAAGTCCGGCAACGTCCTCAACGGTTTTGACATCATTTTCGCCAAAAGCTACTGCCATCGGCAAAGTAACACCCTCAATTTCAAGCACGGCATCTTCAACGCCTGCATCCTTACGAGTTTTGTCTTGCTCTTTAGCCTGCCGCTCCAGAAATTCCCGGGCGCGGGTCTGCAGCTCGACAGCTGTATCTTCATCGAAACCTTCGATGGCTGTCACTTCATCCTGCGCCACATAGCCAACCTCTTCCAAGGTTTCAAAGCCTTCAGAGACAAGAAGCTGCGCGATCATTTCGTCCACATCCAGCGCGCTCATGAACAATTCAGAGCGTTCCTGGAATTCTTTCTGACGACGTTCAGATTCCTGCTCTTCGGTCATTATATCGATGGCCCAGCCTGATAGTTGCGACGCCAAACGCACATTTTGACCCCGGCGACCAATGGCAAGGGATAATTGCTCATCCGGGACAACAACCTCAATCCGGTTGTCGTCCTCATCGATCACAACCTTGGTCACTTCGGCAGGTTGAAGCGCGTTGACAATGAAAGTCGCCGCATCATCCGTCCATGGAATAATATCAATCCGCTCGCCCTGAAGCTCATTCACAACAGCCTGAACCCGTGAACCGCGCATACCGACACAGGCCCCGACAGGATCAATCGACGCATCATTCGAGTAAACAGCGATTTTGGCACGGCTGCCCGGGTCGCGTGCGACAGATACGATCTGAATTATACCTTCATAGACTTCCGGCACTTCTTGAGAGAATAGCTGCGCCATAAATTGTGGATGGGCTCGTGATAAGAAAATCTGGCTGCCACGCGGCTCTTCGCGCACATCCAGAATATAAGCCCGGATACGATCACCCCCTTTTACATTTTCTCGCGGCAAGGCCTCTTCGCGGCGAATCACGCCTTCAGCCCGGCCCAGATCAACAATGATGTGGCCATATTCCACGCGCTTGACGATGCCATTGATAATTTCACCGACACGGTCTTTAAATTCTTCATATTGGCGAGCACGTTCTGCTTCGCGAACCTTTTGAACAATAACCTGTTTGGCCATCTGACTTTGAACACGGCCAAATTCGATCGGCGGCAACGGCGTGGCAATCTCATACCCGAATTCAGCTTGAGGGTGGTCTAGCTTGGCACTGGCCAGATCGATTTCAGTAGCTTCGTTTTCAACCTCTTCGACAACCGTGACAACCCGCTTCAAATCCATTTGACCTGTTACCGGATCCAGTTTGGCCCGAATATCAAGTTCGCTACCATAACGCAGACGCGCCGCTTTTTGAATTGCCTCTTCGATGGCTTCTAAAACGATGGACTTATCAATGGACTTTTCCTGTGCAACTGCATTGGCAATCTGCAAAAGCTCCAATCGATTGGCACTAATACCCGCTGTTGACATGTCGTTCTCCCTGTCAGCTATTCGGTTTGTTTGGACTCGGCCTTACCGGCCTGTCCTTTTGCAATTAATTCATCTGTGATCAGCAGCTTGGCTTCACTGATCCACGCAAATGGAATTTCCGCGCGATCATCTTCGCCGTCGAGATCCATTTCCACATTATCACCCTCGATTCCGGCAATCATTCCGCGAAAACGTTTTCGGCCTTCCACAAAACGGTCCAGTTCGAGACGCGCCAGATATCCGGTATAGGTTTCAAAATCCGATAGATCCGTAAGGGGGCGGTCCAAACCCGGCGAAGAGACCTCAAGCACATAGGCATCCTTAATAGGATCTTCAACTTCCAATGCTGTCGAAACCGCACGAGATAGATTGGCACAATCATCAACGCCCATCAAACCGTCGCTTTTACGTTCTGCCATGATCTGCACAGTAGAACGCTTGCCGCCCATAACCCGTATGCGCACAATATTAAGGCCCATATCGTCCGCAATAGGTTCCGCTATTGCCAGAATGCGCTTGTCGGTATCTGTTTTGGTTTTCAACCAATTCTCCAATTTAGCCATAAAAAAAACGGCCCCTTGGGGCCGCCATCTTAGCGTTTCTTGACGCTTGGCGTTGTATATAGGCCTGCCTATACGGCAACCAGGCAAGCTTGTCCACTGTTAATATGCAGAGATTAAACGACTAAGCTGCGGCTTTAAATGTCAGATAATGACAGGGCCGCCCAGCCTTTTTAGCTTTTGCTTCATAGCGCGTACCGGGCCATCCTTGATAAGGCGTACGCCAGACACCGGGTGCTTGCGGCAAAAATTCGAACTCCCCATTGTGATGAATACGCGTGACCGCCCAATCCACATAATCAATAATGTCGCTGGCAAAATAGAGACCTCCGCCAGACTTTAAAACACGGCGCGCGTCTTTCAAAAAAGCTTCATTGACAAGGCGTCTTTTATTGTGGCGCGTCTTAGGCCAAGGGTCCGGAAACAGAATATAGAGCCGGGCCAAAGCGCCATCAGGTAATATATCCATAATATCCCGAGCATCGCCATGGTGCAGGAAAAGATTTTTTAGCCCAAACTGTTCAATGCCCGCAACTGCTTTGGCTACACCATTGAGAAATGGCTCCGCGCCAATTACGGCAATCTCGGGATTATTTCTGGCCAAATGCACAAGGTGATCAGCGCCACCAAATCCAATTTCCATCCAGATTTCAGAATATGCTGACAAATCCCGCATCCGAGTCATTTCGAACAGCGGGTACAGGTTTTCCATCAAAGCTGTTTGATGAGCTCTTAGCGGGCGTCCTTTGGATCTACCATATAATCTGGGCCGATCAGGCTGTTGCATGAAAGTTTTAACTACTTTCCTGCGCTGCCAATGACCGTGCCAGCTCTAAAATCTGACGACGTACAGCGCGGTTCTCAATTTGAGAAACAGCCGTGGCAAGAGCGATCCCATCCGAGCTATTAATAAACTCATAGATAATGGGCGACTGAGTATTGTCTTCGACATTATCAGTAATCCCGTCCGTTAAGCCGTCATAAAAGAATGATACGGAAACACCGAGAACCTGCGCTATACGCCATAAGCGACTGGCGCCAACACGGTTAGTTCCGCGTTCATATTTTTGGACCTGTTGAAATGTTACGCCGAGCTGCTCGCCCAGCTGCTCTTGACTCATTTTCATAGTTTTACGACGTAAACGGATACGGGTTCCGACGTGAACATCGATCGGGTTTGCAGCACGGGGTGCATGTTTGGAATTAGGTGACATTGATAAACCTTCAGCGTTTTCCGATTATGCCCCGATGAATCCACATCACAACCGGTTTATCTTTTGTTAGTGACCTCGATGCAGAGCGCAAACATCAACGTCTGGGCAGGGGTATAAGCACAAAAGCTGTCATTATCAAGGTCATAAGACCATAGATTCGTCGAAACGGTAAACTTTCTCCTATGGGGAGAGGAAGCCTCGCATCAATCGCCTTGCGCGCTTTTGGACCGGCAACCTTAGTGAATCGACCATAGGGATCAATAACTCCTGTGAACCCATTTGAGGTTGACCGTATGACTGGTATTTTTTCTTCAATGGCACGATATTGTGCAATATTGGCGTGTTGATATGGTCCGCTACTGGCTCCGTACCAGGCATCATTAGACTGATTGAGAATCCATTGAGGCCGTGCACCATTTTGATGTCTTGGCGTAAGGCCCGAAAATAAAACTTCATAACATATTTGCGGACTACCAAGAGATAATCCCGGAAACTGGGCTAATACTTTTTTAGGCGCTGGGGTTATGGACCCAAGACTGGACGAAATCACCTTGGCCCCGAAATCTTCAACAGTTTTTCCACCTGGAATAAATTCACCAAATGGGACCAAACGGCGTTTGTCATTAAACGCAACCACCTCCCCTTCGATTTTATCGTCAAATACCAGAGCCGCAGACGTATTAAAAAAATCAAAACCATAGGCGTTGTCAGGGTTTTCTTCGATGCGCAAACTGTTCATCAACCAGACAGGGGGTGTATTATCTGCCGATAATAAAGTTTGACCAACGGCAACACGTAACCCCATATCCTCAATGGCGACACCATCGCTGGCCCCTTCCGGCCAAATCAGATGGGTTATGTCCTCTAACCCTGGCTCAGCGGATACGCGTAAAAACTCGCGAATAATTTCAATTGCTTTTGCAGGGTTGGCATCATCCATTTTATCTTTTTGTGCAAACGGTACCTGCACTATCCGCAGCCGCACATCATCTGCATATTGAATATCGGCCTGACTTAACCGCCAAAACCCGAAAACCGTATTGGCAGCTAGCATGACGACAAGTAACCCAACTGACATTCTTTTACCCGCCCATAAAATACGGGCCAGTAATGCTCCGGCCATGAGAACCAATAAAGAGAGCCCGTAAATGCCAAATAACGATGCCGATTGAGACATAGCTCCGCCAGCTTTGAATATGTAACCCGGTAAATTCCAGGGAAAGCCGCCTAGGACATAGCCCCGTACAATCTCCGCTAAAAACAATAGAGCCGCTAAAATCAAATAAGGATACCTTGTATCGTTGCGAAAGCGCTTAAATATCCAAGCGGCCACAGCCCAGAAAAAGGCAAGCGTTATTGCCAGACCTAAAATCATCGGCGGCATAGCAGGAATAAACTCCGGACCGCGCGCAATAAATGCCGAGCCGATCCAGTACACATTGCCCATAAAGTAACCCAGCCCGATCCATAACCCTGTTCGGAAAGCCTGTTTAGTTGTTTCCGTTAAAAGTATGGCGCGATAGCAAAGCGCAAACATAAAGATGGTGACAGGCCAAATATGAAACGGAGCATGGCCCAAAACGCCCATAAGACCAAGCAGCAATAAAACCGGAATACGCCTCCAATTGCTGAGCCGTAATAGCGCGTCAATAAACGCCACTTATTCTGCCGCCTGCGATGCTTTCTGCGCCGCAGCCTTTGAGATAATGCGCGCCTTCAAAGTTTTGACCCGCCGTGGGTCAGCATCCATAATTTCAAATTCAAGCCCATCGGGATGGTAAATGATTTCGCCGCGTTCCGGCACCCGTCCCGCAAGGGTAAAGACCAGTCCGCCCAGCGTATCCACCTCATCCTCCTCATCCGCCGAGGCGAAATCCAGACCGATGGCTTCTTCAAAGGTATCGATTGTCACGCGGGCGTCGGCGAGCCAGTGAGTTTTCACACCTGTGGAAACTTTTTTGATTTGCGGGTCGATATCGTCATGTTCATCTTCAATGTCGCCAACAATCGGTTCGATCAGATCCTCAATAGTCAGAAGACCATCCGTGCCGCCATATTCATCCACGACGATTGCCATATGGACGCGGCGGGCCTGCATACGCCGTAACAAATCCTGAGCCAACATAGATGGCGGCACAAATAAAACCGGACGCTTCACAGCATTTAGAATCTTTTTGTCCTTGTAAGATTTAGCACTGCGGCCTTTGGCGTTCAGCATAAGATAAGGCATGACATCTTTAATGTGCACCATGCCGATAGGCTCATCGAGCGTTTCTTTATATATTGGTAAGCGAGAGTGACCCGCATCGCGAAACGCCAGGCTGAGTTCCTGAAGACCCGTCATGGCGTCAACAGCAATAATATCGGCACGCGGCACCATCACATCTTCAACCCGCAGGAGATGAAACTGCTCTGCAGCCGTCATCATGCGCTTTTTATCTGCCGTGTCCGGAGTTTCTGTTTCGGGGCTTTCGCTTCGGCCAAAAAAGCGGCCTAGCCAATTACCCGATGATGGATCGTCGCTCATCTTTGGTTCACTAAATTACCTAGGGTCAAGGTCGTTAATCTCATACGGGTTGTCAATACCCATTTGCGCTAGAGTTTTGATCTCAAGCGCCTCCATAGCTGAAGCTTCCACATCATCAATATGATCATAGCCCAACAAGTGTAAAAATCCGTGAATAATCAGATGAGTCAAATGATCATTAAAAGACTTGTTTTGATCTTTGGATTCTTGCGCAATCACACCGTAAGCCAATATGATGTCGCCCAGCATGAGACCATCCATAGGAAAGGACAGTACATTAGTGGGTTTATCACTACCCCGATGATTTTTATTAAGCCCCCGAATAGCCTCATCATTGACAAAGGCGAAGCTCAGTTCTCTTTCTACATTTGTATCCAGGACTTCTTCAGCTTTGGCAACAGCCTTTTGGCACAAGGTTTCCAAGTCAAAATTAAGATCCGACCAGGCCGTATCTTCAATAGCAATGTCAATTTGGATAGACATGAAAGTCGTTACAAAATTCCGTCAGATTTGGACGCATCGGATTCATAGGCGTTAATGATTTTACCGACCAGTGGATGTCGTACAACATCATCAACTGTAAATTCAGTAGACTGAATACCCTTAATGCCTTTGAGAATTTTTAGGGCATGAGCGAGGCCGGATATTTGTCCTCGCGGCAGATCGCTTTGTGTAACATCACCGGTCACCGCATATTTAGCCCGTTCCCCTAAACGGGTGAGCAGCATTTTCATTTGAGAGATTGTCGCATTTTGCGCTTCGTCAATAACAACGAAAGCATCCGCGAGGGTACGGCCGCGCATAAAAGCTAAAGGCGCAACTTCGATCTCGCCCGAGCCGCGTCTGCGCTCAACCTCATCCCGGCCAAGCACCATGTTGAGCGAATCCCAAATAGGCTGCATGTAAGGATCAACCTTTTCATTCATATCACCCGGCAAGAACCCGAGCCGCTCCCCAGCCTCAACAGCAGGGCGGCAGGCAATAAAGCGCTGAACTTCACCGCGCGC
Source organism: Hellea sp. (assembly GCA_020627655.1). Lineage (GTDB taxonomy): Bacteria > Pseudomonadota > Alphaproteobacteria > Caulobacterales > Maricaulaceae > JACOMS01. The sequence goes on along the minus strand of JAHDGM010000021.1, from coordinate 16,069 downwards.
CAGCAATGACGCGCCGTATGCCGTCGCCAAAAATGTCTTACCTGTACCAGCCGGGCCCACGCCAAAAATAATTGTCTCTTCCTGAAGCTGACGGATGAAAGCTTCCTGACGGGGAGTTTTTGGTACAATCGGGGCGCGGCGCGGAAACGGAATGATCGCATCCACTGCAGCGGATTTGACCTTACCTTTACCAATGGCTTTGATCAGCGCGCGAACGTCACTAACCCCGCAGGGCCAGCCGCGTTCAAGCCGTTGATAAATTTCGCGAACAAGTTCCCCTGCGCGTGAACGTGACGGCGTATCGCCATTAATATGGACGGTGCTGCCCGGCGCTTCGATATAAACATCAAACGCTTCTTCAATGAGCGCTAATATGGCATGGTTTGGACCGCAAAGTTTTTTGACCAGATCCACATCGTCAAATTCTAATATGTCAGTTTGCTTACTCAATTTATTCCCTTAAGCCAGTTCGCCCGTCAATGAATTACGGCCTGCGCCTGTAATGGTTACAGGAACAATAGTTCCAATCAAGCTTTCATCGCCGTCAAAATGCGTGCCCTGTAAATATGGTGAACGGCCAAAGAGCTGTCCGCCGTCACGGCCTACCCCTTCAACCAGAACATTAAGCGTCCGCCCGATCAGACTGTGATTAAACTCGGTTTGCTGCCTATACAATAAATCCTGCAGGCGTTTCAGCCGCTCAGATTTAACATTTTCATCCACTTGTCGTGGCATTGTGGCACCTGGCGTACCAGGACGCACGGAATATTTAAAGCTGAACGAACTGCCATAGCCAATCTCTTCTACGCATTTCATGGTGTCTTCAAAATCCGCATCTGTTTCGCCGGGAAAGCCCACAATAAAATCGCCCGAGAGAGCTATGTCCGGCCGCGCGGCGCGGATTTTCGCAATCAACTCTTTATACTCGGCGTAAGTATGACCCCGGTTCATGGCCCGCAGCACTTTGTTAGAACCTGCCTGAATAGGTAGATGCAGATAAGGCATAAGCTTGGGCTCATCCCCCAAAGTTTTAATCAGGTCATCATCCATATCCCGTGGATGAGATGTGGTGAAACGAATACGGTCAATACCGCCAATTAACGCCACATGTCGGATCAATGCGCCAAGCCCCCATTTCCCTGAGCCATCAGGTGCATCCGCTTCATAAGCGTTGACGTTCTGACCAATCAGCGTAATTTCTCTTACACCCTTTTTTGCAAGGTCGCGGGCTTCGGCAATAATTTGGTCCACGGACCGAGAAACTTCAGCGCCGCGCGTATAAGGCACCACGCAGAATGTACAAAACTTGTCACAGCCCTCCTGGATCGTCAAAAAAGCGGAGAAGCCTTTAGGGTCGCGGCTTGTGGGCAGGCCGTCAAATTTCTCCAAAGTATCAAATTCTGTTTCCAGAACTTCACCCTGCGCACGAGCAACCTTGGCCACCATTTCCGGTAATTTGTGATAGGTCTGCGGCCCCAGCACCATATCGACAACGGGCGCGCGGCGCATGATCTCTTCGCCTTCGGCTTGCGCGACGCAGCCCGCTACAGCGACGGTCATCTCGCCCCGGCCCTCCGCCTCTTTGGCCTCTTTCATTTTACGAACGCGGCCTAACTCGGAATAGACCTTCTCCGCAGCCTTCTCTCGAATATGGCATGTGTTCAGCACAACAAGATCCGCATCCTCAGGCGTGTCTACGGCCGTGTAACCGATGGGTGACAAAACATCAGCCATACGTTCACTGTCATAGACATTCATTTGACAGCCATAAGTTTTGATGAAAAGTTTTTTGGCGTTCGTAATATCTGACGCCGTGTCGCTCGCTTTAGCGATAACCGGAGCCTCGATATCACGGGACGCGTTTATATCGCGCGGTGACTGGGAGCTCATAATCTAATCCTGTTTTTCGTGCGGGGCGTATATGCGGGAATGAAAGCCTTGGCAAGACCTGCAAAGTAGACTGGACAGCTTATTTTGCATTGTTAAGCTATATGGCCTGGAGAAAATATGACTTTACGAAAACTCACACTATCATGTCTTACATTTACTTTTTTGACCTTCATACCCGACAACACGCTCGCACAAGATGTAAAAAATGATGCCGCTGCTATGCTTGTGCTAGATGCTTCGGGTAGTATGTGGGGTAAAATTGGCGACAAACACAAAATCGAAATTGCGCGCGACGTAGTTGGTGAAACTGTTATTAATTGGGATAAGAATACAAAGCTTGGCTTAATTGCCTATGGACATAACCACAAAGGAGATTGCGGCGATATTGAAGTTCTTATGGAGCCAAGCACAGTAAACGCAGAAACTTTTAAAACCAAAACCGGCGACCTTAACCCCAAAGGTAAAACACCCCTTACCGCCGCAGTAATTAAAGCCGCTGAAACCTTAAAATATCGCGAGGCAAAAGCGACAGTTATTTTAATTAGTGACGGTAAGGAGACTTGTGATCTTGATCCGTGTGAAATTGGCAGGAAATTAGAAGAAACTGGGGTGGATTTTACAGCCCATATTATTGGATTTGATGTGCCCAAGGCAGAAACAGCCGGACTGCAATGCCTGGCAGACATGACCGGCGGGATGTTCATAGAAGCTAAAAATGCCAGCGATCTTATGGAAGCTATGAATAACACCCGGGAAGTTATTACAGATAAAACCGCACCCAAACTTGATGAAGCGATCCTTAAAGTACCCAGCGAAGTTGCTGCCGGCTCAGTTTTCGAAGTCGAGTGGGAAGGCCCCAAAAACCCAAGAGACTATCTAATTATTCGTAGCCCGGATCGAAAGAAGCGCTTTAATACGGCTTGGATAGGGTCTGATCACGTGAATTCACCCACAAAAATGACGGCCCCCGAAGATCCCGGTACTTATACTGTTTTTTATGAAGTCAATAAAAACACTCCACTTGGCAGCGTAAAACTTGTTGTAACACCTGTTACAGCGACCCTTAAAGCACCGGATGCGGTTCCGGCTGGATCCGAATTCAAAGTGGAATGGACAGGGCCAGATAACAAATTCCAAACTATCAGGATTTTTTCTGAAGATGGCGAAAAGAAATATGCATCTGCTTATGCTTTTGAAGATGATTATCCTTCCCCGGCCAAACTCACAGCCCCAGAAGATGCGGGAATATACCAAATTAGGTTTTTAACCCATGGGGGCAAAATACTTACCCAGCGAAAAATAGAAGTCACACCTGTTACAGCAACCCTTAAAGCACCGGATGCGGTTCCGGCTGGATCCGAATTCAAAGTGGAATGGA
>JAHDGM010000021.1:0-12701 GCA_020627655.1 Hellea sp. | reverse complement strand
ACCCTTAAAGCACCGGATGCGGTTCCGGCTGGATCCGAATTCAAAGTGGAATGGACAGGGCCAGATAACAAATTCCAAACTATCAGGATTTTTTCTGAAGATGGCGAAAAGAAATATGCATCTGCTTATGCTTTTGAAGATGATTATCCTTCCCCAGCTCAGTTTACAGCTCCTAAAGAACCAGGCGTTTATGAATTAAGGTTTCTAACCCACGGGAAAAAAACTTTGGCAAAGAGAAAACTGATTGTTGAGTAATGAGGTTATTGTAAAATTTATGATGAAACCTAATAAACGTCGTCACTTCTACGGTTTCTCTAAAACTTGCTGCGCGGGACGGCATGGCAGGCAAATGCATTGTCTTTAGGTACGTAACTTGTAATCGCTTCAAGTTTAGTCTTTAGCTCATGTAAAGTATGGATACTGACAACCAAATTTTTTTCAGTAGCTGTCAACGCCTTTGAAGCGCTTAAATGTGCATCAACATAAAATTCAATAGCACTAATTGCGTTTTGCAGCTTAAGAATGTCATTCACATCCCAAGTGTTAGGTTTTTTAATATTAACGGCTTCCATAGTTTTTCCTATATCAAGTTGTGAGCATGTCTTCGTGTGTGGGGGGGAAGACATACCCACGCTGACACTATGAATCGTCTTCCGCGAAAAAACAGTACGTACATGTACTTTCATGTACCCACACGTAATTTTGGAGCAGCTTATGGTTTTGATTTTTACCGTAGAGTTTGATATGTGTTATCAATAATTGCTCTTTAAAATTGCTGAAGCTTAGGGATTTAAACCCGTGCGGGATATTCACGACACAGATCTATATGCAATAGTTCACGCTTCTGGCGTGTTTGGTAATTCCGAGCGTCAAGCAAACCTATTTAAATATTTACTCGATTACTCTCTGTCCGACAAAAGTGATGTCGTAAAAGAATATTCTATCGCCGTAGATGTTTTCGGCCGCCCTGAATCCTTCAATCCCACAACGGACAGTATTGTTAGGGTTGAGATGCATCGTCTTAGGAAAAATCTAAAGGAGTTTTCGTCTGCATCATCAGACTACACTGTCTTTATTCCACCAGCATCATTTGAAGTGGTAATCGATTCTAATGTAAACCCAGCTTCAAAGTTATTATCAAAAGGCCTAAAGCTAATGCTTCCAATTATGTGCGTTGCTGTCGCACTATTTTGGTTTAATTCCACGGCATTTAAATTCGAAAGCGGTTTAACATCAAAATGTTCAAAAAAACTCCCCAACCTGATTATCCAGCCGAGCCTTAAACACGGTTTGGTTCAAGAAGATCAGCCTCAATACGAAAAAATATATGCCGACAGACTTAAGCTAACCATATCACAACAGCCTTTATTTCACTCCGTTTCAAACAAAGTTAAATGCGATAAAGGGGCGGCTCCGTCCATTCATGTCAATATAAAAACATATAGGAACGATCATAACATAAAATTTGTTACGCAAGTCACAACGCCTGACTCGGGCGAACCTTTATTAGTTAAGACTATCAATTTACCTCAAAACAGCCCCCAATTTTTTGAAAATGTAACTCAGGCGGCGACACAGCTCGGAATACAATTAGGCAGTAATTACAGTAAAGTTACGGATCGATTGGTGTGGGACAACCAAAGCAATGATAAGTCTTTCAGATGTATATTAACCGCTTATGAGTATATGAAATCGAGTAGTACTAATGCGTATAATAAAAGCTATAATTGCTTAATGGATCATACAACTCCAGGACAAACCCCGTCAGAAATAGAACTGGCGCTATTAGCTCAACTTTTAATTCAACAACAAAGAGGCTATGCTATCAAAAGAGTAGAAAACCCTCTCATCGAAGCTCAAAACTTACTAGCACGAGCCAAAGCAGAAGGTGGTACGGATATAGAAGTTTTAAGTACTCAGTTATGGATCGACGCCGAACAGCCTATGGATGATTTTGGCTACCAAAACCGAATACTCACCACAATCCAGGAAATTGAACAATATGCGTTTTTAAATCCAAACTCTCTAGAACTTGCTAGTTACATTGCTGGCCTGAAAGCAGGAAATTGGGAACTGGCAAAATCACTGTCCGATAAATCACTACGGCTCAAAACCCACCCTTGGCCTCATGATTATATTGTTCAAAGCATTTATCCTGCCATGAATTCTGATTATCCAGAGGCTATAGAAAAAGCAGAATTAATGTATTCTAAGGGATCAAAATTTAACAATCTAATTATGCATGCGATTGCCATAAAAGCCAAACATCAACATTGGATAGATATTACATCAGAAAACCTGAAAGACCTTGGTCTCGATACTGCCGATAAAAAAATCAGCTATATCAAAGACCGCAAATTCGAACCTAAATTTGAGCTATTCCTAGTTTCCAGCATAGCCGAGTTTAACTAACCTACTCGAACAAAGGCGTACTCAAATAGCGTTCTGCAAAACTCGGAATGATGGAGACAATGCGCTTGCCCGCCATGCCGTCCCGCGCAGCAAGTTTGAGCGAGGCCGCAACAGCTGCGCCGGAGGAAATACCGATCGGGACGCCGTCCTCGGCCGCCACCCTACGGGCCATAATAAAAGCCTCTTCGCTTTCAATGGTGATCACCTCGTCAATGAGGTCTGTGGCCAGATTATCCGGGATAAATCCGGCACCAATACCCTGAATTTTATGGGGGCCTTTTTCGCCCTTGGAAATCATCGGGCTTCCTACGGGCTCAACAGCAATAATCTTAAGATCTGGATTTTTCTCTTTTAAGAACTTACCTGCGCCGGACAGCGTACCGCCCGTACCCACGCCAGAGACAAAGTAATCCACCTTGCCATCAGTATCATTCCAAATCTCCGGGCCAGTTGTGCGGTAATGCACGGCCGGATTTGCCGGGTTATCAAACTGCCCCGCCTGGATTGCGCCCGGTGTGCTGGCTACAATTTCCTCGGCTTTGGCAATAGCTGCGGGAATACCGCCGGCCGCGTCCGTCAGTACCAGCTCAGCGCCCATAAGTTTCATCATTTTACGGCGCTCAATGGACATTTGTTCGGGCATGACCATAATCGCCTTATAGCCTTTGGCCGCCGCCGCAAAGGCCAATCCAATACCTGTATTGCCAGAAGTAGGCTCCACGATAGTGCCGCCAGGCTTCAGCTTACCCGAAGCCTCAAGATCTTCGACCATGGATATGGCGATCCGATCTTTAACCGATGCAATCGGGTTAAAAAATTCAAGCTTGTAACACAGATCAGCCTTCGCGCCCGAAGTCACAGCAGGAAAACGCACCAAAGGCGTATTGCCCATGGTCTCGATGATGCTGTCATAAATTTTTCCGCGAATGAGATCTGTCATTTTATTCTCCTACTTAACGCCTGTACTGCCAAAACCACCAGCGCCGCGTTCGGTCGCTGAAAGTTCATCGACAATGATAAAAGCGGGCTGCGTAATTGGCGCGATGACCATCTGGCAAATGCGTTCACCGCGATTGATTGTAAAATCCTTATCCCCATGATTAATCAAAAGGACTTTCACCTCGCCCCGGTAATCGGCGTCAATAGTGCCCGGAGCGTTGACCACGGACAGTCCGTGTTTATAGGCCAGACCCGAACGGGGACGGATTTGAGCTTCATAACCCGCAGGTAAAGCCATAGCGAGGCCCGTGGGTACCAAGGCCCGTTCCCCCGGGGCGAGTACCATAGGCTCAGCTTCCGGCACTGCGGCGCGCAGATCAGAACCAGCGGCTAAATGGGTTTCATAGGCTGGGAGCTGCAGATCACCAAAATGATCCAGTTTTTTGAATTCAACAGTTAAAGTCATTTTATGCCTTACGCTTTAGAATCAACATTGATGACTTCATAGTCTTCCCCGGCCCGCGGGGGAAGTGGTCATTCGGCAGCGGCGTTATCCTCTGACGGTTCTTTATCCGTTTCGCCGGACTCTTCTTTAGACGTTTCTTCAGTTGTTTCATTTTCTACGTCGGCCTCAGACTCTGCTTCGGCTTCTGCAGATTCTTCATCCGCATTGACCTCGTCAGACCCTTCATTTTTGGCTTTCTCTTTTGCTGCCAACTCATGGGGTTGAAGATTAAACACCTCCATGGCGTCGGTCAGCTTTGCCTGATCCGTTTCATCCAGCTCTTCGCCTTTAAAGACATGATGAAATTTTCCATCTTTGAAATAGAGTGTGACGGACCGGGAATCCGTCGCGTCAAAATCTGTTGAAAGCGCCAAAGGAATACCGGTGGCGAGGATCGGAAAATCACGCAAAGTTGGGATCACATCTGTCCGCTCACATAAAATAGCTTTGACCGGCTTGCCGTCAATTTCGGCCATGTGGCCATCTTCGTCATCATAAATAGATGCCAATACATCCACGGCCGGCGCAAAAGTCTGCACCACAGCACCTGTGCGCTCGCCTTCTTTGATCTCTTCGATCATAACCGCTTCGCAGTCAGCAATATTATCCGCATAGGCAGGCACGCCCATAGCAAGCGCTATAAGAATAAGACATTTTCTCATGAGAAATGCTCCGCTATTTTCTCGGCCAGTCGCCGGGCTGCATCCGCTTTTGTCAGCCGCGGAAATACATCTTCGCCTTTTTCTGTCACTACGATCATAGAGTTATGATCGCCGCCCATCACATCGCCGGAAACATCATTGGCTACGATCCAGTCACAGCCTTTTTTAGTCAGTTTAGCGCGGGCATGTTCTGTCACATCATTGGTTTCCGCCGCAAAACCAACCACCAGTTTTGGGCGGTTTTTACCCTTAGAAACACTGGCCAGGATATCCGGATTCTCAACCAGTTTAAGCGCTGGAATACCGTCCTTACCTTTTTTGATCTTAACATCAGCGGGACCATCAGAACGCCAGTCTGCAACCGCCGCAACCGCCACAAAAATATCAGCAGGCAGTGCCTGCTCACAGGCCGTCAGCATCTCCTGCGCTGTTTCAACTTTGACCGTCGTGGCGCAAGCCGGAGGATCAATAGCCACAGGGCCGGAAACCAGCGTCACATCTGCACCTAGCCGTCCCAAGGCCGCCGCAATTGCGTAGCCCTGCTTGCCAGAGGAATGGTTGGACAAATACCGAACCGGATCAATGGGCTCCCGCGTAGGGCCAGCCGTCACCAGAGCCTTTTTACCCTTAAGCGGTTTAGGGCCTCGCAAGCCGTCCAGCGTTGTGTCACCTTTGAGTAATTTTTCGATGGCGCCCGCTATAGCCTCGGGCTCGGCCATACGGCCCGGGCCATATTCACCGCAAGCCATTTCGCCTTCATCAGGTCCGATAAAATATTGCCCGTCATCCGCAAGAGTTTTGACATTACGCTGCGTCGGAGCTGATTCCCACATACGCAAATTCATGGCAGGCGCATAAAGCACGCGCTTATCGGTCGCCTGTAAAGTGGTCGTCGCCAGATCATTGGCAATACCGTGAGCCGCCTTGGCTAGCAGATCAGCCGTAGCTGGCGCAACGACAACAAGGTCGGCGCTGCGGGATAATTCAATATGGCCCATTTCGGCTTCATCGGTCAGGTCAAATAAATCCGTATAGACTTTATCGCCAGAAAGTCCGCCCGCCGATAAGGCGGTGACAAATTCACTTCCGCCCTTGGTCAGGATCACGCGCGTAGCGATACCCCGCCGGGCCAAAACCCGGATCAGGAAAAGCGATTTATAGGCTGCGATACCGCCGCCGATAATCAATAGGATTTTTTTACTCACCAAAAGTCCTAAAACTGAGACGCGGCCCAAATGCCGCCCAGTGTCACTAGCGCGCCGAGCCCCGCCCATGCAATAGGTTTGGTCATACCCGGTTTTGGCGACTGCCTCATCAGGCCCGGGTTTTTCGATAGATCCACCTCACCATCAGCCCAGGCTTTGGCGAGCGCTGCGATGTTTTCCGTAGCGTCAGGCAGTTTTTCAAGCGTTCGCCGCGCCCGGTCCATATTATCCAGAAAATCACCCAGGCGGCCTTCAATGCCAAGTTCACGGCGCATGGAATTAGAGACAATCGGCTCTGCCGTACTCCACATATCGAAATCAGCGTCCAGACGCCGACAAACGCCTTCTGTCTGCATCATGGTTTTTTGCAGCATGATCAGTTGGGGTTGCATCTCCATGTCGAATATTTCCGTAATTTCAAAAAGCTGTAACAAGACACGGCTCATGGACACGTCCGATGCCAGGCGGCCAAAAATAGGTTCCCCGACAGAGCGCAGCGCCGAAGCGAAATCTTCAACCGTGTGATGAGACGGCACATAACCGGCCTCAAAATGCACTTCGGCAATACGCAGGTAATCGCGCTTGATAAATCCGTATAAAATTTCAGCGTGAAAGCGCTGCTCCTGTGGTGACAAGCGCCCTAAAATACCAAAGTCGATCAGCACCAGATCGCCGGCCTCTGTCACGATCATATTTCCTTCATGCATGTCTGCGTGAAATACGCCGTAATCGAAACTACTGGCCAGAAAGCTCTGCATGACTTTGCGCGCGATATCTTTCGTATCAAAACGAGAGTCCGTCAGGATCGCATCATCGGAGACCGCCATGCCGTCAATCCATTCGGTAACCAGAACGTCTTTGCCGCCCAGATCCCAATAGATTTCCGGGACTTTAAAGAACCCGGTTTCTGCCGCGCATTCTGACAGCTCTGAGGCAGCGGCGGCTTCCAGTCGAAGATCAAGCTCAAGCTGCAAGGCCCGGTCCGCGGTGTTGACAAAGGCTTTGGGCCCAAGACGTTTGGCATCCGGGACAAAAAATTCAGCCAGGCTCGAGACCATATGGAGCACATCCATATCCCGGCGCATGGCCTTTCGAATATTGGGCCGTAAGATTTTTACCGCAACGGTTTCGTCGGATTTCAAAACGCCTTTATGCACCTGCGCCACAGAAGCGGCCGCAACGGGCTCGGACAGGCTGGCAAGATTATCCTGCCACGGCGCGCCCCACTCGGCGGCCAGCATGGCTTCGGCCTTGTCCATGGGAAAAGGCGGGACTTTGTCCTTAAGTCGTGACAGACCTTTGACAAAGACCGGGTCCAGCATATCGCCCCGTGTTGAGAGTATCTGCCCGAATTTAATATAGGCAGGGCCAAGTTTTTCCAGCGCATTGGCAAAACGTTCACCGGGGTTTTGCGCGCGGCCTTTAATAGCGAAAATCCGCGATAAGGCGCCAAACAGGCGAACAAACCACGGCACAGCTCCGGCATATTCTGTGGGCACAAGCGCGTCATGACGCACAAGCACCCAGCCGGTTCTGAGCATGCGGAAAAATGTGCCAATAGTTTTAATCATGACAGGCCCCTATAACCTGCAACCCCTTAAAAATATATGGTGTTTTTGACGCGGCAAATTGATAGAGTAAGCCTATGAGACATTTCTTGATTTTCGGAGCAATCATCCTAAGCGCCTGTTCCCAAGCCGCTAAGACGCCCATAAAAATGGATAAGGCTCACCCCTTTACAGGCTGCTGGGAGTCCGAGGACGGACAGGCCCGCGAAATCTGGTCCGCTGATCCTTCGGGCTGGCTATTTGGATATGCGGTTAATCGTGACGCAGACCAAAAGGTGACATTTTTTGAGCAAATGCGAATAGCCGATGGTGTTTTAACGGTTATAGGGCCCAATGATGATGCGGTCAGTTTCAAACAGGTTCAGGACAGCCCGGATTATATATTTGAAAACCCGGACCATGATTACCCGCAGCGCATCATCTATAGACCATCTCAAGATAGGCTCGACGCGGTAATATCATTTATGGACGGCTCGCAGAAAGTCCCTTTTAACAAAAGGGCCTGCCGGGAGTAACTCCGCTTGGAACACCTCAAAGTGTCCGCCTTTCCCCAAACTCTGCTAGACTCCTCGCCTTTTACCCCGTAAGGGGCGCCAAGACTTAATAAGCGCTTTTATCATTAGCGCGAAAGACCACGATGACAGATACAGATCACATTCACCCGGCCCTTGCGGGTGCCATTGCCGCGCGCGGCTATGAAACGCTGACCCCGGTTCAGGCCGCCGTGACCAAGCCGGGCCTTGAGCACAACGATCTTTTAGTTTCAGCACAAACGGGTTCAGGGAAGACGGTGGCTTTTGGACTGGCTCTCGCGCCGACCATATTGGGAAGTGATGAAAACCTCCCTCCCGCTGACAGTCCGCTTGTGGTGGCCATCGCTCCAACCCGTGAACTGGCTCTACAGGTCAAACGCGAACTGGAATGGCTATACCGCCCGACTGGAGCCAAGCTGGCCACTTGCGTGGGCGGTATGGATATGCGGGATGAAAGACGCGCCTTGGCCCGCGGCGCCCATATTGTTGTCGGGACGCCGGGACGACTCTGCGATCACATCAAACGCGGCTCGCTGGATATGTCCGAGATCAAAGCTATCGTCCTGGACGAAGCTGATGAGATGTTAAAAATGGGCTTTCGGGAAGAGCTTGAGTTAATTCTGAGCGCCGCGCCCGAAGATCACCGCTCTCTTATGTTTAGCGCTACGGTTTCAAAATCAATTGCCCGGCTGACCCAGCAATACCAAACGGATGCCGTGCGGATTAATACGGTCAGCGAAGCGCCGCAACATGTGGATATTACCTATCGCGCGCTGATGGTGAATAAAGCCGATCAGGAAAATGCCATCATCAATGTGCTACAATATTATGATGCCAAAAACGCTATCGTCTTTGGCGATACCCGTATTGCCGTCAATCGCATGACACAACGGTTTCATAATCGCGGATTTTCGGTTGTGACATTATCAGGCGAGTTGTCACAAAAAGAACGCAGCTATGCCATACAGGCCATGCGGGATGGTCGGGCCCGGGTCTGTATCGCCACGGATGTTGCCGCGCGCGGACTTGACCTGCCCGATCTGGAGCTGGTTATTCATGCCTCTATTCCCAAAAACCGCGAGGCTTTACTGCACCGCTCAGGACGAACAGGGCGGGCGGGACGCAAAGGTATCAGCGCGTTGATCGTGCCGCATAATGCTCGCCGCCGTACAGAAAGACTTTTGCAAAATGCCAATATTACGGCCGAGTGGGACGCCCCGCCATCAGCCGCCGATGTCTTGGCCAGAGAGAATGAACGCCTGCTCGGCTCTCTTATTCTGGACGAAGAAGTCACCGAAGCTGAACGGGATATTGTCGTCCGCCTGTTAAAGGCCAGCACCCCAGAAACCATTGCTACATTATTTTTGCGAAATTACCGGGCAAGCCGGGCAGCCCCCGAAGAATTATTAGGCGCGCCTGCCTATGATCCCTCTCAGGATAGCGGCCAGCGAGAACGCAAGCCTCGTAGCCGAAATGATTTTGAAGGCGGCGTCTGGTTTTCGCTTAATCTTGGCCGCAAGCAAAAAGCTGAGCCGCGCTGGATATTGCCCATGCTGTGTAAATCAGGCGATCTGAAAAAGCGGGAAATTGGCGCTATTAAAATCAGCGAGACCCGAACTTTTATCGAGATTGCGCCGGAGGGTGTAGAGCGCTTCGTAGAGGCCATTGGCCCGGACGGCAAAATTGAAAAAGCCATCACTGCCAGCCGCATAGAGGGCGTGCCGGATTTTTCGGCCCCGGATAACAAACCGGAATATAAACCCCGGGATAAATCAAAATATCCTTCTAAAAAGCGGGACCGCGCCAAGAAAAGCAATCATCCCAAAGGCAAGGATGGGCATATGCCCAAAGACCGCTCAGGCGTCACTACGAAACAACCGGGCTATAAGGGTAACTCTCTGGATAAATATGACAGTCAGGCTCGGGACGGATCGCCCGTTAAGAAAGGCAAAACTAAAACAACCGACGGTAAAAAGAAAAAATCCAAAGGTAAGCCCCGCCGGTCCGGCGGCGGCCCCAAGTTAAAACGTAAAAAGCGGGAATAACTTTTCCAGTCACTACCTAGCTATGGGCTTTTAGAATTAAGTCCGAAGCTTTTTCAGCGGCCATCATGGTCGGCGCGTTGAGATTGCCATTAGTGATGGTGGGAAAGATTGACGAGTCCACCACGCGCAAAGCTTCGACCCCGTAAACCCGGCACGCTGAATCCAGTGCGGCCATGGGGTTCGTTTTCAGCCCCATTTTACAGCTGCAGGATGGATGATAGGCGCTTTCAACATTTTGGCGAACCCAGCTATCTATCTCGGCGTCAGTTTGAATATCTTTACCTGGCTGAATTTCTGCGCCGCGAAACGGTGTCAGCGCCTCTTGCTCTAAAATATTCCGTGTGATCCGGATCACTTTGCGCCAGTCGGAAACATCATCCTCGTGCTGTAGATAATTAAACTGAATTTTCGGCTTATCATGGCTGTGCGGCGACGTAATCATGACCGAGCCCCGGCTCTTGGGTTTATTCGGCCCCACATGAACCTGATAACCATGGCCTTTAAAGGGCGCTTTGCCGTCATAGCGTATAGCCGCCGGAAGAAAGTGATATTGCACATCAGGCCATTTCTTATCAGGGCTGGAACGGATAAAGGCGCAGCTTTCAAAATGATTGGTCGCGCCGAGCCCGGTTTTAAAAAACAGCCACTGCGCGCCGATCAGGCCTTTGCTGATCAGATCGAGCTTACCGTTCAGCGTAATGGGCTGCAGGCATTTATATTGGAAATAAACCTCTAAATGATCCTGCAGATTTTGGCCCACGCCGGGCAGGTCGGTAATAATATCAATGCCTAATTTTTTCAAATGACCCGCAGGTCCAATGCCGGATAGCTGTAAGAGCTGGGGCGAACCAATGGAGCCGGCCGAAAGAATAACCTCACGTGCAGCCGATACGCTGTGCGTTCGGCCTTTTTTAATATATTCGGCTCCGATTGCGCGCCGGCCATCAAATAGAAGGCGCGTCACATGAGCCTTTTTGATCAGGGTCAGATTTGGCCGCGGCAAAGCCGGGCGCAGATAAGCCTTAGCCGTTGACGCCCGCACGCCGTTATCCACATTCATTTGCATGGGGCCAAAGCCCTCTTGCACGGCCCCGTTATAATCCGGGTTTTCAGGATAGCCCGCCTCTATGCCCGCCTGGATAAAGGCGCCATAAAGCGGGTTAAGACGCATATCATTACCGCGATTAACTTTGACCGGGCCCAGACTGCCGCGGTGCTGATGATCTTCGCCTTGCCAGCTCTCAAGACGTTTGAAAAACTGCAGGCAGTCCTTATAGCTCCAACCGTCTGCGCCGTGCTCTTCCCACTCATCAAAGTCTTTGGGATTACCGCGCACAAACACCATGCCGTTAATAGAGGATGAGCCGCCCAGGCCGCGTCCTCTGGGACAATGCAGACGACGACCGTCCAGATAAGGCTCGGCCTCGCTTTCATAATCCCAGTTAAACCTTTTGCTATTCATGGGATAAGATAAGGCCGATGGCATTTTGACGAACAGGCTGTTGTCGCTACCCCCTGCCTCGATCAATAGCACTTTGAACTGTTTATTTTCAGACAAACGATTGGCCAAGACGCAGCCCGCCGAGCCGGCGCCAATTATGATGAAATGATAATCGTCGTTTTGCATGAAAAACCACAGGTGAGTAAAATCAGTGTGCGGCGATTATCTCTGTAAACAGATCAAAACGAAAGGCCGAAAATAAGATAGATTTTGGGGTGAGTTTTCTAGCTGGAAAGACTGTATAACAGTATGTGACCTGCCAGCATGAACCAAGATGGGAATTGCGTATAAGGTCTGCGGCAAGTTCAGATATATTGAAGTGGGAAAAATTGAGCGCCGGCATCCGGTACGGTCTATCCTCATAGATGAATTTGAGGTGACGCAGATATGTCTGGCCTTTGCCGTTCCGCCCAATTCAGACAGAGGAGGTTTCATGGAATTTCAGCACTGTTGATATGGACTTTGTAAAGAGAGGCTCATACTGTACCCTTATATTACAAAAATATGAGTATAAAATGATCAAACCCACTGCATTCATCGCAGCCTTTCTTTGGCTCGTATTTGCCTACAGTCCCGCGAAAGCTCAAATTTTTAATGACCCTGAAGTACCGATTGGCCATGGCGTCATTATTACTCACACAGCTTTTTCTGATGCTACTTATTACCCCGTGGACTTTAGTGAAGGCTCGGTAAGCCTGAATAAAGAGCCTATCATTGTGGAAGCGCCGAACTGGAACAAGAAACAAGCGCTATCTGACCCTAATCTTAAGAAAAGAAAACGCAATTACTATGGTATGAAAGTTGTTCCTGAGGGCGAATATGCTCTTCTCTATCTGACAGCTAGCTCTGGCTCCCATTTAAGACAATCAAAATGGATTTGGTGTTATAATCAAAATGCCGAGGTCTTTAAGGTTGAGGAAGGAAAAATTACTGTTATGCCGCCAAGAGTATATCGTATAATTAAAGACCCACCATTAGATATAGATGCAGACAAGAATTTTGAAGCTGTTGAAACCCTGATAAATAGCCAAACTAGTTGGTCATACGAGATAAAAAAAGCAGAGAATTTGGGTGCCATTCAATTTGAAGCAGAGAACGATAAAGAGTGCAAAGTAAGTGACAGGTTCAATATTTTGAATGCAGACAACTAGAAACTGTCGATACTCACAAAAACTTTTCCCGCTACCTTTCAATTATCCCATTCTTTTTTCCACAGAATCTTTGCTCCCATAAATTGAGGAAGTTGAAGGAGTCCGAGATAACGCGGGAAAAACCGTAGTAATTCCAACGACTTACAGACAATTTATTTCGAGTAAGTGGCGCACCGGGGA
>JAHDGM010000020.1 GCA_020627655.1 Hellea sp. | reverse complement strand
CGATTATCGCCGCGATTTTGACCATTGTCGGTTACTCGCTCAACGATACGGTGATCGTGTATGACCGTATTCGCGAGAATATGCGTAAGTATAAAAAGATGGCTTTGGAAAAGCTGTTAAATCTCTCAATCAATGACACCTTATCCCGTACGATAATGACCTCGATGACCACATTATTGGCATTGGTCGCGCTTTATATTTTGGGTGGTGAAGGCCTTCGCGGCTTCTCATTTGCCATGATATGGGGTGTGTTTGTCGGTACCTATTCGTCGATATTTGTCGCGTCACCGCTCTTGCTGTTGTTTAAGCTGCGGAACCGGACGGACGAGACCGAAGAGGGCGCAACCGCCTAATTCCTGACTTTCCGATCACGGCTATGGCTTGCCCGTTTACGCGGGCTGGCATGACCGGCGCTATTATGGCCTCTGGCGTCGAGGCTTTATTATCACCCTGAAAGATCAGCTTTCCATCTTTTTGATGTACCATGCGCTTAACAATGCGTCCCAGATCAATATGGTCGATGACATAAATATACCCCGGCCGATAAGACCGGGGTTTTTTCGTGATGACATAATCGCCATCCATAAGTGCCGGAGACATAGAGTCCCCAGAAACTTTGATCAGTTTAAAGACCACTCTTAGAGGTCTGGATAGACCACTTCGAGAGCCGGAGCATAAGGGGCAGTGACGCGTTTGTGCTTTACGCCTTTCATATCCCAGAACATCTCGGCAAACTGATTGACCAGCTCTACCAAGGCTTCCCCGTCTTCGCGGTGAAGATCCTGTTTGCAGGCACTGGCTTTCATCATGATCTTGTGCGCAAGATCGTGGGCGCCCGGGTATTTTTCCAGCTTGTCGCCTTTGATGAAGTCGCCCCAGATAATACGTATCTCGTGCTTAACCTTTTCGGCCTGCTTTTCTTTTTCTGCAGTATTACGCGCGACCTGCATAGCATTAAAAACAGTCATTTCCTTACCGGCTAGTCCCAAAAGGATATCCATTTGGCGAACTGTGGATAGGGCGTGATAAAGAGCTGGCTGCGGGTCATAAATACCGCAGGGTATGTCGCAATGTGCGGATGCTGTTTCGAGTTTGTCGTCAAATTTTGAAATTAAGTCATGTAACATTATAAGTCTCCGTCCTTAAGCGCGCGTCTTGCGAGCGCCTTTGATGATCAGGGCTGCAAGCGTAACGCCGCCAATAACGGCAAACAGGCTGTGCGAGGGGCTGGATAGCCAATGCAAGACGTTGGTCATAAAGCTTACGCTGTGGTCGCCCTCATGTGCATATGCACTTGAACTGGCAATTGTGCTGGCACCCGCCACTATGGATGCGATCAATATGCGGTTTTTCATAATGTCCTCTTTTGCTAATGAATATGGAGCGACATTATGTGCAATAAGTTTTGACCGCAAGACGGTGAGGGATTATGGCAGCGATTTATGCTGGATAACATAATCATAGATAATCTTAAGCGCGTCGATCCTGATAGATACAGGGCGGCGATGTTTGCGCCGTCTGCACAGCGTCAGGCTCTTTTGACCCTTTATGCCTTTCATGCAGAACTGGCCAAAATACCTGAACTAGTTTCCGAGGCCATGATCGGAGACATTCGCTATCAATGGTGGCGGGACGCGGTCGAAGAAATATATGGGAAAGGTACTGTCAGAAAGCACGAAGTTACTTTACCGCTGGCCGAGATTGTAAAAACTTATGATATCCCGCGTTATTGGCTGGACCGGCTTATCAATGGACGTAACAGAGATCTGGACCCGACTCCGTTTGCTAGTCTCGAAAGGGCCAGCGAATATTGCCGGGAAACGTCAGGTGTGTTGATGCAGATAGCCGCGCATATCGTTGAGCCCAAGGCCGATTTGGACGCAATTTGTGATCTTGGAGAGGCCTGGGGGCTGACTGGTTTGTCGCGCAGCTGGAAATTTTATACTGGCGGCATGTTATTAAACTTGAATTTCGAGGATGTGCTGGATGCAGCACTGAACCGGTATGACAAGAGTGCTCAATTGCTGGCCGGGGCTAAGGCCGAGCTTATGCCTGCAATTGCTTATGGGGCTTTGATTCCCAAGTTTCACAAGATCATGACAAAAAACACCTATGACCCCCATAAGCAATCTCCAAATTACGGGGTTTTATCAAAGCAAATCCGTCTGATGGGCGCGATCATTAGAGGTAAAATATAATTACAGGCGCTTGCCTTTACGATTGATTTGGCTAAACTTTTCACAAATTAAATATGCGCAAGGGAAAATGATATGGCTGACGCAAAAGCAGCGACAACCAGTAAAGGATTTTTAGGCTGGGTAGAAAGGACCGGGAATAAACTTCCTGATCCCGTCTTTATATTTTTCTATCTGACAATTTTACTGGTTGTTATTTCGATTGTAGCCAAACTTGCTGGTGCAAGTGCCATTCACCCGACTTCTGGCGATGTTATTCAGTCGAAAAGTCTATTATCGGCTGAAAATGTAAAAAAGCTATGGGTGGAAATGCCTAAAACATTCACGCACTTCCATCCGCTTGGTTATGTTTTGGTCGTAATGCTGGGAGCAGGTGTCGCCGAAAGAGCCGGGTTATTCGGAAGTGCTATTAAAGCTGCTTTGAGAAACGTACCGAAAGGCCTTTTAACGCCTATGGTTGCTCTTATTGCCATGTTGTCTAACCATGCTGCGGATGCCGGTTATGTTGTGATGATACCTTTAGCGGCGATTATATTTGCCGCAGCAGGGCGTCATCCATTGGCCGGAATTGCCTGTGGGTTTGCAGGTGTATCAGGCGGGTTTTCAGCGAATATTGCCCCGGGGCAACTCGATGCATTGCTTTACGGAATTACAGAAGCTGCCTATGAGGCGAGTTCTATTGAAGCTGGCTGGTCTGCAAATATTGCTGGCAATACTTACTTTATTATGGCCCTTCTTTTTTTATACATACCAATTATTTGGTTTGTGACTGACAAAATTATTGAGCCGCGTTTGGGTAAGTGGACCCCTGATGAGAGTCACGCGGATGAATATGGCGACGAGAATCAAGCCTTAACGGAAGGTCAGAAAAAAGGCCTGCGTCATGCCGGGCTAGCCGTTCTTGGTGTCTGTTTTCTATGGTTTATGATGGCCGCTGGCGACATCATTCCTGGTAATAATTGGGTGCCGCTAAGGATTACAGGTGAAGCCGCAGTAGGCATGGAGTGGTATGAGGCGTTAGGCCCGTTTTTCAAATCACTGGTTGGAGCCTTTATGGTTCTGTTCTTGGCTGCTGGGTGGTTTTACGGAAAAGCCTCCGGGTCGATTAAGGATCATCGGGATTTGGTGAACATGATGGCAGAGGCTATGAAGGATCTAGGCTATTATCTCGTTCTAGCGTTTGCGGCAGCTCATTTTGTGGCGATGTTTAACTGGTCAAATCTGGGCTTAATCTCTGCTGTTCACGGCGCTGATGGTATCAAAGCTATGAACCTGCCACTACCGTTGGCTCTCGGGCTTATTGTATTGTTTTCGGCGTTACTTAATCTGTTTGTCGGATCAGCATCCGCTAAATGGGCGCTGCTCGCGCCGGTTCTTGTGCCTATGCTCATGCTGCTTGGTATCAGTCCGGACGGAGCAACTGCGGCCTATCGTGTTGGTGATGGAGCAACGAACATCATTACGCCGCTTATGGTTTACTTCCCGCTGATTCTGGTCTTTGCCCGTCGCTGGCAAAAGGATTATGGCCTAGGATCGCTGACGGCTATGATGATCCCATATTCGATCTGGATGCTGATTTTCGGTGTGATTCTGATGATGGCATGGGTTTTCTTAGGCCTTGATCTTGGACCCGGCGCACCAATGAGCATTGATATTCCAACCGCCAGTTAATGAAAGCCTCTCTTAAACGCTGGATTGGCCGCGTTCCGGATGTGAGCGCTGTCATTCAGCGTTTCCCAGTTCCTGTTTTTCTGATGGGAATATTTACTCTGATCATTATTTTCAGAGATCATTTGGGTGATGAGGAACCGCTGGTTTATCTTTGCGGCGGCTTGATATTAGCGTCTTATTTTCTGGTATCATGGGTTGTTGGGCGAGAAGGGCAGAACAAGCCTTATTTATTGCCGGCACAGATTGTCTTTGCGGTGCTGATTTGCCTGCTGGCCTGGTATTCAGAAAAACTCCGGTTCCATATTCCTATGGCAATTGCGGGCGCGATTCTAATTTTGGGGAATGCCGTAAGGTGGCGCAGAGGGCGTGATGACCTTCATGTCTGGGATTACACGCATAAACTATGGACAGGCGCAGTTTTTGCCGCCGTTGGGTCCTGGATATTCGTTATGGGTACTCTGGCGATCATGTTTGCCCTTAAGTCTCTTTTCGGGGTGAATATTGATAAGCTGACCGAGTATGTAATTTTACCAGTTGGACTTGGCTTTTTAGCCCCGCTTTACTGGATGTCGACATTGCCGCCTGCCAATGAGGATTATCAGGAACTTCACGACAATCCGGGATTTGTGTCCAAAGCCGTAGCGTTTATGGGCACCTGGCTTTTAACGCCGCTGCTCTTGATTTATGCTCTGATTTTATTGGCTTATGGTCTGAAGATTATCATGGCAGGCAGTCTGCCCAAGGGGGAAATAGCGCAGCTAACTACGCCTTTTCTAATCATCGGTACTTTGAACTGGCTGGTATTAGAGTCGCCTTTTGTTCAGAAAAGCAGCCTTGCGCGATTTTTTCGTAAAGTCTGGTTCTGGCTTTCCATACCTGTTGCTATTTTACTGGCTATAGCTGTGACAGTTCGAATTTCAAATTACGGCCTCACCGTTGAACGGGTTCTGCTTCTCATGGGTGTGATCTGGGCTTTGGGTATAGGGCTATGGTTTTCATTCATGAAAGAGGCAAGGCGTGATATCCGTTATATTCCCGGATTTGCCGGAGTCTTATTTTTAGTGGCATCGGTCTCCGCCTCTTTCGTATCTTTAAACAATCAGGACAAAAGACTCGGTCATTACATCAAGAAAGCGGGCATTATTTCGGCTGATAATAAGTTGATCAAAGACGCAAAAATAACGGATATGGCCGCAGCGAGAAAAGCCAAAGGTGCGCTGCAATATTTATTCAGGCAAGACGGGCATGAAAAAATAAGGAAACATTTGGCTGAGTGGGGGATGGAAGGCACACCCCTTAATCAATCGAAACTGGTCAAAACCTTATCGCTTGAAAATGTTGAACTGAACTTAAGTCCTCGCGATAGCATTTACTATGATAACCATAGCGGTGTTGTCTCAATTGCAGGTTATGATCATTTGATCGAAGTTCAGCACCTTAATTTTTACAAAGATAATGCCATAACGCGCACATTAGCGTCATTTGAGTCCGGTGAGTTGATTGTAGAAAAAGGGCAGATTTATCTGATTAAAAAAGACGGCGATAAATTGTTTAGTTTTGATGTTCAGGCTTGGGGCAATGCGTTGACCATCGTTGATCAAGAATTCATCATTGATGATCCTAATATTGTACTTTTCCAAGATGAGGGGCGTGAACTGGCTCTACATGTAAAAGTCTTGAATAAATGGAATGACGACAATTTAAATGGACAATTTTATGTCTTGTCCAAAGGGTTTAGACCCAAGACTTGATATCGTTTAAAGCCCGTTCGGCCATGAGACGTTTTCGGTAACGGGTTTTGTTTTTACCTTTGATACGATTGCCGTCCTGATCTTTATAAACAATGTTTTCAATAGGTGGAAACAGGCCGAAATTCACATTCATTGGTTGGAATTTTGCTTTGGGGCCATCCATAAATCCGCCTGTAACATGCTCAACAAGAGCGCCAAGGGCAGTAGTGAGGGGCGGAGCATCATATTTATGACCAAGAGTCTGAGCAGCAGCCATACGCCCTGTGATCAGGCCTAGGGCCGCGCTTTCCACATAACCTTCAACACCCATAATTTGCCCAGCAAATCTCAGATCGGGGCGTATCTTAAGCTGAAGCTGCTTGTTTAATAGTTTAGGTGAATTGATGAATGTGTTTCTATGAATGCCGCCGAGCCGGGCAAAGACAGCCTTTTCAAGGCCCGGAATAGTTTTGATAATATCAGTCTGAGCACCATATTTCATTTTCGTCTGAAAACCGACCATGTTGTACAGCGTACCAAGGGCATTATCCTGCCGAAGCTGGACAATGGCATAGGCTTTGACATCTGGTTGATGCGGATTGGTCAGGCCGACAGGTTTCATGGGGCCATAACGCAATGTCTCAGGGCCGCGCGCGGCCATGATTTCTATGGGCAGGCAGCTCTCAAAATAGGGTGTATCTTTTTCAAAGTCTTTAAACTCGGTTTGATCCGCTGAAACCAGAGCGTCAATGAAAGCAAGATATTGCTCTTTATCAAGCGGACAATTGATATAGTCGGCACCGTCGCCGCCCGGTCCCTTTTTGTCATAACGGCTCTGGAACCAGGCTTTGTTGAAATCTATGGAGTCTTTGTAAACAATCGGCGCAATAGCATCGAAAAATGCCAGGCTGTCCTCACCTGTGGATTTTAGAATATCCTTCGCCAGTGATGGTGCGGTGAGGGGGCCTGTGGCAATGATCGTATTGCCCCAGTCTTTAGGTGGCAGTCCTTTGATCTCTCCATATTCAATGGATATCAGAGGGTGCTGGGTGAGGATAGTCGTAACAGCATCTGAGAAACCGTCACGGTCAACGGCTAATGCACCGCCTGCCGGCAGTTTTGTCATATCGCCCATGCCCATGATCAAACTGTCTGCCATGCGCATTTCTTCATGCAGAAGTCCTACTGCATTGCCGAGTTTGTCATCTGACCTGAATGAATTTGAGCAAACCAGTTCGGCGAACCCGTCGCTTTGATGAGCGTCGGTCATGCGTTTAGGGCGCATTTCATGCAGTATAACAGGAACACCCATGCGGGCCACTTGCCAGGCAGCTTCTGATCCGGCCAGTCCAGCGCCAATGATATGTACGGGTTTGGTCATGAGGGCGGGGTGTACTGGACTAAGACCGTGGGGACAATATGAAAATTCCCATTTTTACTTAGCTTTTAAATAGATCCACGGTACATGCTCCGGGTCATATTGTGAGCGGTTATTGCGGTTGAGAAATGGCGGAATGTGATCTCCGACTATCAATATGTCGGCTTTAGGAAAGTCTTCCATTGTTATGTTACGGGCAATAGCTTGGTCAATCTGGTTGAATATCTTTAGCTGCCTGCAGATCATCATATGACTTTTTGAAAGTTCCTCAGAGAAGTCATCGCATCTTTCGCTCTTTAGGGCAGCATGTGCAGGGATCGGAATGTGTGTGTTCAAGGACAGCCAATATAAAAATGTGGGCTTGGTTTGGGTTTTTAACCTGCTGAATATCAAGTCTGGAATTTTCGAATCGCATCCGCCAGCAAAGACGCCGGGACATACATCAATTCCCATATTTTGCATTTGCTCATAGAAGGCCGATGTTTCAAACCCGATATTGGGATACCATAGGGAACGATCGAAAAAATCTTGGGAAAATCCGTGATATGCGAGGGTGTCATAACCTTGTCTCGCTAACTTGGCTGGCAAGCAGTCCGGTGCTTTGTTGTCCAGTAAATCGAAATAATCATTCCAATTTCCGCAAAGTTCTCTGATTTCACCTGATGTGGTGCTTTTAAAGAAGAGTGTTTCGCCCTCAACAATGTCATATTTGTCTCGGACTTTTTGAGTTTTTAATGAGGAAAATAATAGTTTTTCCATAGCGGGGTTGTTCTTTGGAGAACCCAGGGATTCCAACATGATCAGAACTAGATGGCGGTCATCAGTTATAGTTTCCGCAAACCCGCTTTGCTTAAGTGCAGAGTCAAAATGGCCATCAGGTGGGGCAGTGCGGTTATAATGCCCCCGCATATTCAGACTCATCATGTGATCTAAGCCAACAAGTGATAAAATGCTTGCCACTGCAAGAATACCATATTTGGATTGCTTGAAATCGTTTCCTTTTCTGATCCTGAAGTAAGCCATTATTAGAACTATAAACAAGGCAGCAGCAGCTATGATATATTCGGGACTTTGTAAGGGGTTGAGTTCTCCTGCGTATTGGAAAGACTGGAGAAGAGCTTTGCGCTCCAGGTTAAACGTTCCGGCAATGAATGATATCACTGAGAAAGATAAAATTGCGGCAAAGGCTGTGGTCTGGATTTTCGGGGATTGATGGCGAAGCAATAAACCAATGATCCCTGCCAATGTTATTTCAAACATGCGGAGAGGAGCCCCGAAAAACCACATGACGATAAAGACGATGTTGGCAAGCAGAATCCAGACCAGAATCCAATTTATGAATTTTGACAAGTCTGATTGAGATGAGCTTTTGGTTTCAACCATATGATCCAGCCTTTCATACTTACACTAAGTATAAAAAATTGGCTGAAGGTTAATTCTTTTGTCGCTGCTTATCCCGTTCGAGAATGGGTTTAAGGAATTTTCCAGTCCAGCTTTGCTTGGATTTGGCCACATATTCAGGGCGTCCAACTGCAACAATCTCACCGCCGCCATCGCCGCCCTCAGGGCCAAGATCAATAATCCAGTCAGCTGTTTTAATAACATCCAGATTATGTTCGATAACCACCATAGTATTGCCGCCTTCAACAAGTTCCTGAAGAACTTCTAATAGCTTCTCAACATCGGCAAAATGGAGGCCGGTCGTTGGTTCATCTAAAACATAGAGCGTTCGGCCTGTGGAGCGTTTGGAAAGCTCTTTAGCTAGTTTCACACGCTGAGCCTCGCCCCCAGATAATGTAGTGGCCTGTTGACCAACCTTAAGGTAGCCAAGCCCGACCCGTTTTAAGGTAACCATTTTATCCCTTATGGACGGGACAGCTTTGAAGAACTCTGAGGCTTCATCGACGCTCATTTCAAGAACATCACTGATAGATTTTTGTTTGAACTTTATATCGAGGGTTTCGCGATTATAACGTTTGCCGTGGCACACATCACAAGTCACATAAACATCAGGCAGAAAGTGCATTTCAATTTTGATAACGCCAGCGCCCTGACAGGCTTCGCAGCGCCCGCCTTTTACATTAAACGAAAAGCGTCCGGGCTTGTAACCTCGGGCTTTGGCTTCAGGCAGGCCGGAAAACCAGTCACGAATAGGTGTAAAAGCACCCGTGTAAGTCGCCGGATTAGAGCGCGGCGTCCGGCCGATAGGAGATTGGTTGATTTCGATAATCTTGTCCATGTGCTCAAAGCCCTCTGCGCTTTGATAGGGCATTGGCTGTACAGAGGAATTATTGAGCTTGCGAGCGGCAGCTTTGTATAAGGTTTCAACTGTCAGCGTAGATTTTCCGCCGCCTGAGACACCTGTAACACAGATAAACATGCCCAGCGGAAACTCGACGGATATGTTCTTGAGGTTATTGCCTGTAAGCCCTTTTAAAATAAGCTTTTTTCCTTCTTTTCCGGGGCGGCGTTCTTGGGGCAGATGGATTTGTTTTTCCCCGACCAGATATTGCCCGGTGAGAGATTTTTTGCTTTTCTTGATTTGAGAGGGTGTTCCCTGGGCAATGATCTCCCCTCCGTTTATCCCTGCTAGCGGGCCCATATCAATGACATGGTCAGCTGTCAGAATGGCATCTTCATCATGTTCGACAACAAGCACTGTATTGCCCAGATCCCGTAGATTTTGCAGAGTTTCCAATAGGCGAGCATTGTCCCGCTGATGAAGACCGATAGAGGGTTCGTCCAACACATAGAGAACGCCTGTCAGGCCGGATCCAATTTGAGAGGCAAGGCGAATACGCTGGCTTTCACCGCCGGATAGAGAGCCAGACCCGCGGCCCAGACTGAGATAGTCAAGACCAACAGCGTTTAAGAACTCCAAACGATCGGAGATTTCCTTTAAAATACGCTCAGCGATTTCCATTTCTTTGGCTGTCAGTTCGCTTTTCAAGGTGATGAAGCGGTCCATAGCATCGCGAATAGACATTTCAGAGGTTTCCGAGATGGGCATACCTGCAACTTTTACGCAAAGCGCTTCTGGTTTAAGCCTCTGTCCATCACAGGTCGTACAGTCAGCCGAGGACATATATTTCCCAAGCTCCTCTCGCATCCAGGTGCTTTCTGTTTCCCGGTAGCGGCGCTCTAAATTGGGAATGACACCTTCAAAGGGCTTGGTGGTTTCATATCGTCGGCCATCATCTTTGTAGACGAATTTGATGTTCTGTCCCTGTGTGCCGTAAAGAACAATGTCTTTCGCACCATCGGCTAATTGCTCCCAAGGGGTATCGACGGAAAACCCATAATGTTTGGAAAGTGCCTTTAAGGTCTGCATATACAGGCTGCTGGGAGTCTTCGACCACGGCGCTATGGCTCCGCTACCGAGGCTTTTTTGTTCGTGGGGGACAACCAGTCTTGCATCGAATTTAAGCTCGCGCCCAAGTCCGTCACATACGGGGCAGGCCCCATGAGGACTATTAAAAGAAAACAGGCGTGGCTCGATTTCGGGAATGGTGAAGCCTGATACGGGACATGCAAATTTTTCGCTAAATAATATACGTTCGCCGTC
The DNA here is from genome assembly GCA_020627655.1 of Hellea sp. Lineage (GTDB taxonomy): Bacteria > Pseudomonadota > Alphaproteobacteria > Caulobacterales > Maricaulaceae > JACOMS01. The sequence continues at coordinate 36,028 of JAHDGM010000020.1, read as the reverse complement.
GTCTTCAGCAATTTCGGCTACGGCCAAACCGTCGGCAAGTTTCAATGCGGTTTCAATTGAGTCGGCGAGCCTGGTTTCAAGTTCTGAACGAATGACGACGCGGTCAACAACGATATCAATGTCATGTTTGAACTTCTTATCTAGCGTTGGTGCTTCTTCAATACGGTAAAACTCCCCGTCAATTTTAGCGCGCTGAAAGCCCTGTTTCATAAGATCGGCAAACTCCTTGCGGTATTCACCTTTACGGCCTCGGACAATGGGCGCCAGGATGTAGAGCTTTGTGCCTTCTGGCAAAGCCATAACCCGGTCAACCATCTGGCTGACGGTTTGACTTTGAATAGGCAGGCCTGTCGCGGGAGAGTAGGGTATGCCGACTCTGGCCCAAAGCAGGCGCATATAGTCATAAATTTCGGTAACAGTTCCAACCGTGGAGCGCGGATTACGGGATGTCGTCTTTTGCTCAATGGAAATTGCTGGCGATAGGCCCTCAATAGAGTCTACATCGGGTTTTCCCTGAAGTTCCAGAAACTGACGTGCGTAAGCAGAAAGGCTTTCCACATATCGACGCTGCCCCTCGGCATAAATAGTATCAAAGGCGAGGGAGGACTTACCAGAGCCTGATAGACCTGTAATAACAACGAGTTTATCCCGCGGTATATCCACGTTGATGTTTTTCAGGTTGTGCTCACGAGCGCCGCGAACTTGGATGGATTTGAGCAGGCTCATAGAAGGTCAAACCGATGAAATTGTGGACAAGCAAAGATAATGCTCTGATGGGCTTGCCTTAGCGCGCCTGACAAAAGAATATCAACAAAAATTTTGCAGGTGAGAATCAAGACTTGCATATAAGAACATAATGTGAACATAATGGCGTTAAGTCAAGCAAAGGTGATGATATGGCAGGGTCAGTCAATAAAGTAATTTTGGTCGGCAATGTAGGGAAAGAGCCGGAAACCCGTTCATTTTCTAATGGTGGGAAGGTCTGTAATTTCTCAATGGCGACGTCTGAGACATGGCGCGACAAGCAGTCAGGCGAAAAGCGTGAGTCAACACAGTGGCACAATATCGCGATTTTCAATGAAAATCTGATCAAAGTTGTCGAGAATTATGTCCAAAAGGGCACAAAGCTTTACATTGAAGGGCAGCTTCAAACCCGTAAGTGGCAGGATCGTGATGGTAATGACCGCTGGACGACCGAAGTTGTGCTTCAGCGTTTCCGGGGCGAGTTAGTCTTACTCGATAGCCGCGGCGGCGGCCAAAGGGACGGCGGATATAATCAGGATTATGGACGTGTCAGTGATAACCGCGGTGGTGGATCTCGATCAGCTTCAATGCAGGATGGTCCAGCGGAAAGCTTTGAACTCGATGACGAAATTCCGTTTTAGAACAAAGCTTTAAATTGGTTTCCTAAGGCTTTAGCGCTGTTTGAAGCATTTGCTCCAAGCGCTGGACATCAGCGCCTGCTAGGAACTCATCGCCAATCATGAAAAACGGCGTACCTGTCATAGGGCGTAATCTTTGACCCAGGATCATTGTGTCCTCAATATATTCGGCGATTTCAGGATCCTGCATATCTGCACGCATTTTCTTGACATCCAGACCAATAGAAGCCGCAATTTCATCAAGGCGGGCATCGTTTAGGCCCGGGGCGGCCATCAGGGCCGTATGCATTTCAAGATATTTTCCTTGTTTATTGGCTGCTAGAGCCGCTTTTGCTGCTTTCCGGGAAATGACTTTGGTGCCGTCACGTTTCGTCCGTCCGTCCAGAATAGGGAGTTCCTTGAAAATCACGCGAACATCATTCGGGTGCTTTTCAATGGTTTCGATAAGCCAATCCGTAGAGCGCTTACAGAATGTGCAGTTATAATCAAAGAATTCGACAATCGTAACTTTTGCGTCGTCTGGACCAATCACAATGTCCCGTTTGTCTGAATAGATGGACATTTTAGCTGAATTTATTGAGTCCTGATCCTGTTTGACCTCATAGGCAGCTTGGACCTCAAAAATAACCTCTGGGTTTTCCATCAGATATTCGTAGACTATTTTCTCAATGGTTTCGCGGTCTGTCGTCGATACGTCAGCTTGAGAACAAGCTGGAAAAGCCAGAACAGTCGTTGCAAGCATTAAAGTTTTCAGCGCCTTCATGGGGAACTCCAAATTATGTCATTTTTCTTATATTACTTATGATTGGTTATCATTCTATGATCAATATCACGGTTTTGGACGATAACGTTTGCTTTTCTTCTTCGCGAGTTGTGTTTCAGCGATTACGATAATGTCGCTGGCGCGGCGCCATTGCGGGATATTGCGAGGCATGTCTTTTTGCGCGCGCTGCGCAAAAGATAAAGATCGCTGGTAATCACCCATGCTAAAAGCCTGTTCCGCGATTGCGTATTTGGCCAGAGCCTCCTGATCCAAATTACCATAACCCTGTGACAGGTAATACCATGCAGCGCTGTTGGACGGCTCTTTTTGAAGCGCTTTTTTGATAAGTTTGATAGCTTCGTTTGTATCTTCTTTTTCTTCTGTTTCTAGATAAGCTTGAGCTAGGGCAATTTGAAACAAAGGCGCATCGGGTTTGAGCTCGAGCGCTTTTTGCATGGGCGCGATAGAGGCCTGACCTTTTCCGCTTTCATAGAGGATTTGCCCTTTAAGCTCATAAAAATATGGATTTGTCGGTTGCTGCTCAATCAAAGCATCAATCTCCTGAAGTGCGTTTTTCAGACTGGCGCTGCGATAATAGGCAACAGCTCGCGCATATCTGGCTTCTTCGGAAGTGTCGGATAGAGGATAGCGGGAAAAAACGGTCTGCGGCGCTTCGAGAAACCCCCGTAGCTTGGCTTTGGTCATGCTGAGCTGCTTTAATGCCTTCGCATCATCAGGCACGTCTGTATGCGGGCTCTCATCCACGACTTCACGCAGGGCGTCGATCCGGTTGCTCGAAAGCGGGTGGCTCCGGAAATATGGATAGCGTTTGGCGTTTGATAGAATTTCCTGATAGCGGAACTTTTCAAAAAACTCGATCAGGCCTTTTCCGGACTGACCCGTACGTTCCAGATATTGCGCTGCATATTGGTCGGCAGCAGATTCGTTGACACGGGTATAAGCGAGGACATCCAGCATGCCGAATTGCTGAGACCCGCCTAGGACAAGCGCTCCGGCTTCACCTTCACCGGCCAATATGGCAGCCAGGCCTATACCGGCTGCGATCAACATGGAGCCATAGGCGCTCCGCGTTCCATAATCACTGCGGACGAGGTGGCCGCCAGCAATATGGCCGGCTTCGTGGGCAATTACGCCTTTGAGCTGGTTGGGAGTTTCAGACTGAAGAATAAGTCCCGTATGCAAAAATATGTTTTGTCCGCGCGTAACGAAAGCATTCAGGCTTTCATCATTGACGATATATAGATCAACATTAGAAGCATCGAGCCCGCCCGCCCGAAGGATTGGTGTTGAGAATTCCCTGAGGTTCTCCTCAATTTCCGTATCGCGGATCAGCGATTGCCCGAAGGCGCTCGCGATTTGGATATAAATGAGCGCTAATATTGCAAAGAAGCGAACAAGGCGCAGGGTATAAAGGGATGTGTTTGGCATAAACGTCCAAAATCAATTCGTATTTGATCCTAACATGGCGCAAATCCCATGAGCGTCAAGTGAACGGGCTGTAACATTACAGTGAATATTACAGTCCATTTTCTTTCTTATTTGCGTTTCTGCCACCAGCCACGACGCTTGGGCTTGTCCGCTTTTTCTTCCACAGCGCTGTCTTCAGCCGCTTTTTCGGAAGGCTTTTCCGCTGGTTCAGCGTCTGCCTTTTTACGCGTGCGTGGCTTTCGCACCGGTTTTTTGGCTTTCTTCGGCTCTTCGGTTTTTTCTGCTTCAGCAGGTTTTTCAGCTTCAACCTCCGCTGTTTCCGCATCATCAGCTTTCTTACGGCTTGGCGCTTTACGGCGCGTAGTAGAGCGTTTTTTGGGTTTCGGTTTTTCCTCTACCTCGTCATCTTTAACTTTTGAAGTTTCCCCAGACTCGACCTCTTTATCAGACTTTTTATCATCTGATTTTTTGGTCGTGCGTCTACGCTTTTTGGGAGCCGGCTTTTCTTTAAGCTCTTTGGTTTCAACATCAGCCGCAGCCTCTTTATCGTCTGAGCTTTCATCTGTTTTGTCAGATTTGCGTTTGGAGTTCCGGCGCCGTGACTTCTTAGGCTTTTCTTCAGTCTTATCTATAGATTCCTCTACATCACCGTCTTGAGGGCTTTCTTCAGATCCTGTCTCGACTTCAGTTTCAGCTTCACGGTTTTTATCACCTTTACCGCGGCGGCGACCCCCACGACGGCCACGGCGTCGGCGCTTGCGGTTTTCCGTATCTTCTTCGTCGTCTGTTTCAACTTCATCGGCATCGTCGGCGTCATTTTCTTTATTTGACTTCTTTTTATCCGATGACTTTTTCCGTTTATTATTGGCTTTTTTCAGTTCTTTTTCGATTTCGGCCAGTGGATCAGGGTTTTTACCGCTTGCCTTGTCGACAACTGTTAAGGCGTATTCCGGCAATAACAGATCTGTATCGGCTTCAACGATCGTGTACATGCCGAATAATTCCTGAACCGTATTCAGCTGATCCCGCTTGTGATTTAAAATAAATGCCGCGACATCCGGATCTACAGATAGACGAGCTTTGGCGGCCTGCCCGCGCGCAGCTTTTTCTTCAACAGCGCGCAGAGCCCGAAGGGCAGAGGATTCGACTGTGCGTTTGCGGCCAACACCCTGACAATGAGGGCAGCTAACGGTGGAGCCTTCCAATAGACTGCGGCGTCGACGCTGCCGGGAAATTTCCATCAGGCCAAACTGTGAAATCCGACTGGCTTGCACACGGGCGCGGTCACGGGAGAGCGCTTCTTTCATTTTCTTTTCAACAGCGCGGTTATTACGGTTTTCATCCATATCGATAAAGTCGATTACGACAAGTCCGGCCAAGTCCCGAAGGCGCATTTGGCGTGCGACTTCTTCGGCCGCTTCCAGATTAGTTTTTAGCGCTGTCCGTTCGACATTACGTTCTTTCGTGGCGCGGCCAGAGTTAACGTCGATGGAGACGAGTGCTTCTGTTGGATGAATAACAAGATATCCACCAGATTTTAACTGAACCAGTGAGTCCAGACTGTTTTCCAGCTGGTTTTCGATCTGATAGCGTAAAAATAACGGTATGGAATCTTTATAAGCTTTTACATTCTTTGCATGGCTCGGCATCAACATTTTGATGAAGTTTTTGGCTGTTTTATAAGCCTCGTCGCCTTGAACCAGAATTTCACTGACATCTTTGTTGTAAAGGTCACGGATAGAGCGCTTAACCAGATTACCTTCCTCGTGAATAAGGGCAGGGGCAATGGATTTTAACGTCGTCTCGCGAATTGTAGTCCATAATCGGGACAGGTAGTCATAATCGCGCTTGATTTCGGTTTTTGTTCGCTTGGCACCAGCCGTTCTGACGATTACCCCCATGCCTTGCGGCACTTCGAATTCAGACACGATGGATTTTAAGCGTTTGCGATCTGATCCATTTGCGATCTTACGGGATATGCCACCGCCTTTGGGCGTGTTAGGCATAAGCACACAATACCGTCCAGCCAGTGAAAGATAAGTTGTCATGGCCGCGCCTTTATTTCCGCGCTCTTCTTTGACAACCTGGATCAACAGGATTTGGCCACGTTTAATGACTTCTTGGATTTTATATCTGTGGCGGGAGGCTTTGTTGCGGCGTTTACGGGCTGTTTTTTCCTGCTCATCGGCGACGTCATCATCCGTTTCATCGCCGGATTCTTCCTCGGAATCTTCTTCCGTATCATCAGATTCGTCATCATCAGATTCGTCATCATCGGCTTCGTCTGAGGCTTCTTCCTCTGACTCATCATCTGAAGCTTCAGCGTCTTTCTTTGGTTTTGACTGACTGGGTTTCTCTGTTTCTTCCTCTTCTTCGGCAGCCTCTTCAAGGGCTTCGGCTTCTTGAGCTTCCAGAAGAGCCATACGATCTTCATACGGGATCTGGTAATAATCCGGGTGGATTTCTGAAAAAGCCAGAAAACCATGACGATTACCGCCATATTCTACAAAAGCTGCCTGAAGGGAGGGTTCGACCCGGGTTACGCGAGCAAGATAGAGATTGCCTCTTAATTGCTTTTTATTTGCGCTTTCAAAATCAAGTTCTTCGATCCGGGTTCCGTCGACGATCACAACCCGCGTTTCTTCCGGGTGGGAGGCGTCTATAAGCATTTTCTTTGACATTAAATTCTCCGATTTGCCTGTATCCGCGGTATAATCGCGCCAATTCGGCTGCGGGCTTTCGCGGTGAAGGCATGTTTTCTAATAAATTATGAGTTGAAATTGCGGCAGCGCACAGAGCAGGCATTCTGCCTGTATATGTATTGGTGACTGTGCGTGTTGCCGACATTGTAATCCTGTATTTGCCTGATTTAGGCAGTGTGACGAGATTCAAATCAGAATCTGTCTACATGTATTCGTGTAACACTATATTCTTAATGGACGCAAAACATTTATCACGGATCGGTGAAATATAACGCCAGTGTGAAATATCAGTTTGGGGCGGATTTGGTAACCTATTCCTAACCCTCTAGGGCTTATTAAGACTTTGTTTAGTTTGTTGGATGGCCCGTGTTACGGATTATATTTGCCATAATTACTATGTTTTGCGCTGCGCAAATGGCGTTTGCGGCTAGCGTGACGGCTATTACAGTCGAAGCAATGCCTGCAGAGACCCGCCTTGTGATCCATGGTGAAGGCTTTTCGAGTGCTGATGTCAAAATATTTGAGATCAAAGAAGGAAAACGCCGTATTGTCATTGATATTCAAGGGGCAACGTCAAAATTATTGCATAAGGGCATGTATAAAGGCGAGGGGGATGGCGTTGTAGCGGCCCTCAGGGGCGCTATACGCGGAAGAAATGATCTAAGATTTGTTTCAGATATCAAGGACGGCAGCAAATTTGCCGGTAAATCAATTACGCCAGAGCAGATTACTGTTAAGATTAAGGGGCGTTCCACGTCCAAACCGATCACAGTATCGACGAGCTCTGATATAAGCGCTGATGTAGCGGGTATTCCAGTTCCGCGATTAAAGCCACGTACGAAGATTAAGCCTGTTATTGCGATTGACGCCGGACATGGTGGACGAGATCCTGGTGCTATTGGGGGAACTGGACTGCAGGAAAAAGATATCACGCTAAAAGCGGCGCTTGAGCTCAAGCGGCAGCTATTGGCGACAGGGCGCTATAAGGTTGTTTTGTCTCGTGGGGATGATCGTTATATTGAGCATGATGATCGTCTACGCGTAGCCAGAGCGCGCAATGCTGATTTGTTTATTTCAATTCATGCTGACGCAACGGTAGGGACATCTGCGCGCGGCGCATCAGTTTATACGCTGGCTGACCGGGCTAAAAACCGCTCCAAACGTATCGTTAATTCCCAAAACTGGATCATGGATGTTAAGCTATCAGAGCAAAGCGACCCCGTCGGGGATATTCTTGTAGATCTGGCCCAGCGCAGTACATTATCCAAGTCTACGGAATTTGCTGATATTCTGATTAAGAAACTTGGTGGTTCAAGCCATTTGCTGCGAAACACCCATCGTCGGGCAGGTTACTACGTGCTTTTAGCGCCTGACGTGCCGGCTGTATTGCTCGAAATGGGCTTTATCTCAAATCCGCAGGATGAAAAACTTCTCAAGTCGGCCAAACACCGGAAAAAAGTCATGAGTTCAGTCGTGTCTGCTATAAATAGTTACTTTGCCCGTCAAAAGTCGTGACTTCATAGAAAAACTCACTAATTTACATATAAATGAATCGCAGGCAGGCCATAATCACGCCGTATTTTTCCTCAAGAAACCTGCGCATTAACAGTGATGTGAAGGCATATGGCTATTCGTAAGTATTTTTCCTGGCGCTATATAAAGTGGCTGATAATCATAGGGTTTTTCCTGTTTGTCTGCTTGGCTATATTTTCGGCCATATATTTTATCCGTGTGACTAAGGATCTGCCATCCGTCAAAACACTATCGGAATACAAGCCGCCAATTATGACACGGGTTCATGCGGGGGACGGAAAGCTGATCGCGGAATATGCGGAACAGCATCGTGTCTTTGTTCCCATTGAGTCCATCCCGAAGGAAATTCAGCACGCTTTTGTCTCGGCCGAGGATCAACGCTTTTATCAGCATGATGGCTTTGATGAGAGAGGTTTCGCCAGGGCCATGGTTGCTAATGTCAAACATAAGCTCAAAGGTGAGCGGCTGGAAGGTGGTTCTACCATCACGCAGCAGGTTGCTAAGAATTTCCTGGTTGGCAATGATAGAACAATTGCTCGCAAGCTCAGAGAGATCGTGATTGCGACCCGTATAGAAAAGGCTTTGGATAAAGATCATGTGCTTGAGCTGTACCTCAATGAAATTTATTTGGGAGAGCGGTCATATGGTGTCGCAGCAGCAGCATTAAATTATTTTGGTAAGCCTTTGGAAGAATTGACTCTTTCTGAAATGTCTTATCTGGCGGCTTTGCCTAAGGCACCGAATAATTATAAACTTGATACCAAGAAAGACCGGGCCATTAGTCGCCGAAACTATGTTTTGGATCGACTTGTAGCTGATGGACATATCACTGCTGAAGAAGCTGAAACGGCTAAGCAGGATGATCTTGTGGGTGTGGATCGGCTCACCGGCGAAGAATATACGGCCGCGGATTATTTTGTTGAGGAAGCCCGCAAAGAAATCTTCGCTATGTATGGGGAGGATGAGCTTTATAAGGGCGGCCTGTCGATTCGAACGACTTTGGACACCAATTTGCAATTAATTGGACGCAGGGCTCTTAGAAACGGCCTTGAAGCCTATGACAAACGTTACGGCTATCGCGGGCCACTTGAACGGTTCAGCAGCTTTCAGGACTGGAAGAAGCGTCTTGATAGCTTTACTGCGCCCAAAGATATTGGCGATTGGCGCGTAGCTCTTGTTTTAGAAGCAAATGCGAAAGAGGCTAAGCTTGGCTTCTCTCAGCTGCGGGATGAAGAGACACGGCCTGATAATGGACGACTGCTTCTGGCTGATATGAAATGGGCCGCTCCTGTTAAAGATGGCAAAAAGGGCGGAGAGCCTAAAGCCGTTAATAGCGTTATCACTGCTGGTGATCTGATTTTGGTTTCAAAGAAAACGAAAACAGAAAACAATTACGTATTGCAGCAAATTCCTGAGGTGAATGGCGGCTTGATTTCTATGGACCCTCATACGGGTAGAATATTGGCACTGGTCGGCGGCTATAGTTTTGGTCAAAGCCAGTTTAACCGCGCTACGCAAGCTAATCGTCAGCCCGGATCGGCCTTTAAGCCGTTTGTATACGCATCAGCACTCGATAATGAATTTACGCCTGCCTCACAGGTTCTGGATGCGCCTTTTGTTATTAAACGTCAGGATACGGACTGCGTGGAAAACGAAAACGGTATTCTTGTATTGAGCGATCCAGACGAAGAGGGCCAAATTTTGGATCCAGACCGCGAAGTCACCGAAGACGAGTGTGAGCGGTTTTACAAACCCGGTAATTACGCGGCCGGACGTTTTTATGGCTTAAGTACATTGCGCCTTGGGCTTGAAAAATCCCGTAACGCTATGACGGTTAGGTTGGCTAATGACATCGGCATGGCACGGATCATGGAGTACGGTCAGAAGTTCGGTATTTATGAGGACCCTAAGCCGGAACTGGCTTGGGTTTTGGGTGCTGGTGAAACAACAATGATGCGTCTCGCCTCAGCTTATTCTATCCTGATTAATGGCGGTAAACGTATCAATCCCTATATATTGGACCGGGTGCAAGACGGGCAGGGAGAAACTATTTTCATCAAAGAAGGGGAAGCCTGCGATATCTGTCTACAGGACGAGTGGGATGGCGGCCCGCCGCCGGAGCTTCCTGATGAGCGGGAAATTGTGATTGATCCCGTTACGGCATATCAAGTTACATTTATGCTTAAAGGTGTCGTTGATAATGGGACAGGAATCATCATTAAGTCACTCGGGCGGCCTCTGGGCGGTAAGACGGGTACGACTAATGACTATCTGGATGCATGGTTTATGGGCTTCTCACCTGATCTCGTCACTGGTGTTTATGTGGGATATGACAATCCAAGGCCGCTTAATAATGAAGCCGGCTCAAAGGCAGCGGCTCCGATTTTCAAAGAGTTTATGGGCGAAGCTTTAAAAGACCGGGCCAAGGTACCATTCAGGATCCCTGAAGGCGTTTCATTTTCACCCATTAATCGGGTGACCGGGGAGCCATCATATATTGGTGCGCCGGACTTTATCCTGGAAGCTTTTAGGCCCGGCACGGAACCTAAAATCGGCGAGATGACGTCAACTATTCGTGTGGGCAGCGGGACAGACTCATTTATCACTGGATTTGGGGGTACCCGCGATGAGGGTGAAACACAAACACCTACTGGGGCACAGGAAGATGGCGGAGAAATAAACCAAAACCCTACAGACACACCCGCACTCCCGGGCGGTGATACTCAACCAGCGTCACCGCAGCCGCCTGAGGAAGTCGAAGACGAACTGGATGACGGGCTTTATTAAGTAGAGAATATTCATGAAAGCGGAAACCGAACAGATCCGGCAAGCCATTGAAAAATCAGTGGATTTGCTAAGGAGGCGTCTTTGACTGGGAAACGTCCGAAAGACGCCTGGCTGAACTAAACGCTCTGGCTGAAAATCCAAGTTTTTGGGATGACCCCCAAAAAGCACAGAAGTTGATGCGTGAGCGCAGCCAGCTTGAAACGGCTTTTGAAAATATCCGTGTCATAGAGGCATATCTGGGCGATACGCTTGAGCTCATTGAGCTTGCTGAACTCGATGAAGATGATGATTTGCTTAAGGACGCCGAAGAGGCGCTGGCTAAACTGCAGGTCAAAAGCGGCGAGGCTGAGCTGCAAGCGCTCCTGTCTGGTGAGGTCGATGGCAATGATTGCTTTGTCGAAATTCATCCAGGGGCAGGCGGTACTGAAGCGCAGGACTGGGCGGCGATGTTGCTGCGCATGTATATGCGCTGGGCTAATTCCCGGAATATGAAAGTTGATATCATGGAGTCGCAAGACGGTGACGAAGCCGGTATTAAGTCTGCGACGATTAAGGTCAAAGGCGAGAATGCCTATGGCTGGCTCAAGACCGAATCCGGGGTACATCGTCTGGTGCGTATTTCGCCTTTTGATTCAAGCGCCCGCCGGCATACGAGCTTTGCCAGCGTCTGGGTTTATCCGGAAATTGATGACACTATTGAAATTGATATCAATGAAAGCGATTGCCGGGTTGATACTTATAGAGCGTCTGGCGCGGGTGGGCAGCACGTCAATAAAACTGACAGTGCTGTCCGTATTACCCACGAGCCAACAGGTGTGGTTGTACAGTGCCAGAATGACCGGTCGCAACACAAGAACCGCGCTCAGGCCTGGGATATGCTTAGAGCACGCCTTTATGAGCTCGAGCTGAAAAAGCGCGAAGAAGCCGCACAAAGCGAAGCAGATACCAAATCAGAAATAGGATGGGGCCATCAGATCAGATCGTATGTTCTGCAGCCCTATCAAATGATCAAAGACCTTAGAACAGGCCTAGAAACATCAGACACAAGTGGTGTTCTGGACGGTAAGTTGGATCCGTTTATGTCAGCAGCTTTAAGTCAAAGCCTGGACCAGGACTGATTAAGCAGATTTGGCTGAAGCTTTAGTCGGTGTCGGGTTGGAACTCGCAGACTTTTGCTTGCGACGTGAGCATTTCCCATCGAAAAAGGCACCATTGGCAATGGTGAGTTTATCCTGAGTGATATCCGCTTGAACATTAGCTGTTTCAGCGAGCTCTACCAAGCTTGCGTTGATTTTACCTGTAACCTTACCGCGAACGTGAACAGATTTGGCTTTCACAACGCCGTTAATAGCGCCTTGCTCACCAACAGTGATTGTAGCAGCCGTAATGTTACCTTCATGCTGGCCGTCAATCTGAACGTCACCGTCAGTACGAATTTCGCCAACAATCGTTATGTCACGACCAAGGATAGACGGGGCTGAAGCGGCGGGGCGTTGAGGGGATTTTTTGGCTGTCTCAGTTGTAGTTGTCTGCGCTGGTTTTTGCGAGTTTGTTTTACTGAACATATAATCCGGCCTTTAAAAATTTATCAGGGTCATAAACATTGCCCTGGAAACGAACTTCATAATGCAGATGGGTAGAGGTACTACGCCCAGTAGATCCCATTCCGCCGACACGATCACCTTTGTTGACTTTTTGGCCGCGCTTAACAAAGGTTTTTGCGAGGTGAGCGTACTTAGTCGTAAATCCATGTCCATGATCAATGATCACGACTTTACCATAACCGCCCTTTTTACCAGAGTAAATAACTGTTCCTTCAGCAGTCGCAATAATCGGTGCCATATAATAGGATGCAATATCAACGGCTTCATGCATAGCTGGGCGACGCGTGAAGGGGTCTTTACGAACGCCAAATGAGCTCGTTTTGTAATGATCAGCATCCACAGGATGTCCAAATGGAATTGATTCGAGTGCGCCTTCAAGAAGCTTAGCTTCATAAGCACGGGCTTTGATGGTGCTCACGCGATATTCGTCTGAATTGACGCTAAGATTATCAACGGAAACTAGAGGTCCACCGGTTCCAAAGCCGCCAGCATTTAAAATCTGATCCACATCAATATCTGTCGCTTCGATAATAGCTCGGTTTTTTTCGATTTTATCAAGTGTTGTCGATTCAGCAGATATCAAAATTGAATTTTGTGTCTCATCCAAATTCGTCAGAGGGCGGTCCAAATTCGTACCTGTATCAAGACTAGCTGTTTGAATGGTTGCTATACGGGATTGACGCGGAAGGTGATCCCGAACAGTTGGTGCTCGTAAAACCTTGGCGGAAGCATATTTTGTAGAAGTTAGTCCGATTTCACCGCTATTGAGGACGGGTTGGTTTACGAGCTGCGCGATTGTAGCGTGTTTTTCGCGAAAGCTGCGGGCTGCGCGTTCAAAAGTTTCCTGTTGTTGGGTTAACTGCATCTGAGCATTGCTGTACCGAGCCTCTGCGTCTTCCAGCAAACGCTCATACTCAGCCTTGATCAACTTATTCTGCTGAGAGGCACCTCTAAAGGGATTATGGCCCCATATCAGATTGAATATAGTAATAACGCACCATAGCGATAAAAGCCCAGCAATTGTGGTGGCTAGAAGTTGCGTACGGGTCTTCAGGACGAAGTAGCTAACTTCTCCGCCTGAACGCAGGTAAATTTGTCTCTCAGGAAAGTAACGCATGATAGCGGATTTACTTTCCTCAAATATATTATTGAACATGTATTCCCCAAATGTCCTTATTTGCGAATCATACCACGAAATTCTGAACAAATTTTCAAGTTATTTTTAGCCTTAACGCAAAGTTTTAACAAAATGTAACTTATTCAGACAACGGAAGGTAATATTCTCTCTCCAATCCAGCTTTTAAGCGAGCGATTTCGTTGAAAGGTCGCTTCAAAATTCCCTTAAAAAACGAACGAACCTGTTCTTGAAAATAAGCCTTTGGATCGTATCCGCGCCTCTTTGACACATAGTTGAACCAAAGGGTACCAAATTTTACATGATCAACTTCCTCATTATAGATTGTCGATAAAATGCTTACGCTGCGCGTATCACCCACCTTTTCAAACTTTTTTATCATAGGCGGCGTAACATCAAGTCCGCGCGCCTCGAGAACCATTGGCGCAATTGCCAGTCTTGCGGCAATGTCATGAGAGGTGGCGCCTGCTGCTTCCCATAAGCCATTATGGGCCGGGAAGGTTCCATATGAATATCCAAGATCATTTAAATAGCTTTGGATCATTGAAAAATGTCGGGCTTCATCAGCGCAGACTGTAATCCAGTTGCTGATAAATTCGCAGCGATCAGAATTAGTAGCAAATATTTGGTCATTCCCGAATCGAACAATCATATCGGCCGCCAGATCAATTGCGTTGAATTCTATATGCGCGACAGCATGAAGAAGGGCTGCGCGGCCTTGCTCACTGCCAAGTCTTCTGCGCGGAACATCTGCAGGCGGTACAAGAACAGGTTTATCTGGTCGGGCCGGTGTATCTGGTGCTTTTGAAACTTGCTGCGGTAAAACCTGATGGGTGGTCCATTTCGATTGAAGATCAAATGCAGCTTGAACTTTATGCTCTGGATTGCCGGAACTCAGAACGCATAGCGCCCAATCAGCAACGGTCATCAGGCTAACTTTGAGCTTTTTTTAAGGTTGCCAACACGTCTTCAGCGTGACCTTTGACTTTTACATTTGGCCAGATTTCGACGATTTTGGAATCGGGGCCGATTAAAAATGTTGCTCGCTGAATACCCATATAAGTCTTGCCGTACATTTTCTTTTCTACCCACACGCCATAGTCTTCGGTAACTTTGCCTTCAAGGTCAGCGCCAAGACTTATGGTGAGTTCTTGCTTGGCGATGAAGTTTTCGTGTTTTTTGACGCTATCGCGCGACACACCAATAATGTCACAGCCGAGCTTGTCAAAATCGGCCTTGAAAGCCGAGAAGTCTTTAGCTTCAACAGTACAGCCTGGCGTGTTATCTTTGGGATAAAAATATAGAACCAGATATCGACCTTTGTAATCGGTCAGAGCGGTTGTGCCGCCGTTTTCAATTGGCATAGTGAAATCCGGTGCAATTTCGCCCTTCTGTACTGACATCATGACAACCTTTCTGTCTTTGTGTTAACGCCCTGTTATTAGCCGGCCCCATATGGACTCAAATGTGACAGAGGACAAGCAGAATGACGCTTTAACCGCCCCATCGTTTCGCGACAGGGTTCGCAGCATATGGCAGAGTGATAAAAGACGAGTTCGCTATCCTAAAAAAATGGCGTACCGCTTTTGGAGAGTATTATGTGAGGGGGCAGCCCTCATATTAGGTTTGACATTTGTCTGGGCTTATGGAGCCAATTATGTGGCGGCTCAAAAGAAAGTCGATGTTTCGTTTTTATCCCACAATGTTTCGACCTGGTTTGCCGGGGCTTTTGAGGGGCGGACAGGTGAAGTTGGGGGGCTTGAGGTTGAGTGGCTTCCTGAGGCTAATGCCGTTCGCCTGATAGCGCGAGATATCGCGGTGTCCGATAAAAATCGCCCAGATGTTGAAAAGCTGACACGCCTCAGCAGCTTGATCTCTGTGGATGATGCTCTGATTGGCAATTACGTACCCACTGAAGTTGATATTGATGGCGGCAGTGTAACATGGCGGCGAGATAAGCAGGGTAACGTACTGGCGGGATTGGGGACGCCAAGAACGGTTGGACGCTTCGGGGTGTTTCTGGATCAAAAGGCTGGGGAAGCAAATGGACGCGGAGAGTTTTCGCTTGGCCGGCTCAATGCTATAAATGTGCAGAATGCCACAATTTACATTCGTGATGAAACTGCGGAAATTGACTTTCGTATAGAAAATGCGGCCCTTAGCATATCTGATGCCACTCAGAAATATGCCCTAAAAGTTTCAGGAAATCTGGTAGCGGCGAAAGAGGCGGGGCAATTTAATTTTGATAGTGTTTTTTCAAATAATTACAAAAGTTTGTCTTTGGAACTGGATGTTGAAAATCTAAGATTATCTGAAATTGCTCCGAAACAAGGCCGGTTTCATGAGCTATCTGATTTTGACGTACCTTTAACGGGCAGCATGTTTTTATCTTCCGAGCCTGAAACAGGTCTGGATCATGTTGATATTGATGTCACAGCTGGGCAAGGAGAATTCACTTTATTCGGCGTTAAAGACCGCCTGAATAAGGCGGTGCTTAATGCCAGCTATGATACGTCCAATGCAGAAGTGCGTTTTAGAACTTTTGATATCAATAGCTCAAGAATGCGGATGAGGGGGCAGCTGGGTTTTGCAAATCTTGGGACGCCGTCATCTGGGTTTAGAAGTGACAAGCTTGAATATGATCTGGACTTTAAAGATGTTTATGTGGCGTTGACTGACATTTTTGATGGCCCAATCACCTATGATTCCGTCAGTTCAACAGGTGGCTGGATCGGAAAAAACAAGGAACTTGATATAGAGCATTACAGCCTTCTTAAAGGTGATTATCAGCTAAACGGCGATCTTAATTTCATATTCTCAGGCGACGGAGTAATTGAAAACCTTACGGGACAAATCCGTAAAGACGGTATCTTTCTAACATCGGATTTTCTTGAATATTGGCCAACGGAATTCGTCCCGGGCGCGCGGCGCTGGATTTTCAAGGCTATGCAAAGCGGGACGTTTAAAACACTGGACGCTCAGTTTGATCTGGATGCGGCGGCTTTATCCCAGGCCCCGATGACCAATGATCAGATCACTGTGAATTTTGAAATCGAAAATGCAGATGTCAAATATATGGACCATATGCCCCCTTACGTGAATGCGGGCGCAAAGGGATCCATTATTGGTAATCAACTGCAGCTTGTAACTTATGGCGGCACCGTGGGGACAATGCAGGTGCAGGACGGGTCTGTCGTAATCCCGCGTCTTCAGCCCAAGGGGGGTGATTTTACCATCGATGTTAACGGTGAGGGCGCCGTTCAAGAGATGTTGCGGCTCATCGATAATAAGCCTTTTGAGTACACGACCCGTTACGGCATTAAACCGGATGACTTTTCAGGCTATGGAAATATGAGCCTGAAAGTAACACGTCCGCTCCTTGAATTTTTTGATCTGAACCGTATTCGCTATGATGTTACGGGACGTTTCGAAAACGCCAGTGCTCCGTTCTCAATTGGGGAGCATAAGCTTGGCGGAGGAGTTGTTGACTTTAAAGCTGACAAGAACGGCCTAACTATCGACGGCCCTGTGACTTTAGGACCTTGGCGTGCAAACCTTTCCGTAGTGGACCATTTTATAGAGCCACGTCAGCCCGCGAACTATCGTCTATCCGGTCCTCTTACCAGGGAAGTATTGGATAAATTTGGTTTGGGGTTTCGGGAATATTTTGGAGGCATGATTAATGTCGATATCACAACAATAGGCCGGGGTGTTGATGTTGGAGACGCTTTGGTGACAGCTGACTTAACACCAGCTTCATTGCAAATTGCCAGCTATCAAAAACCTATCAATTCACCCGCAAAATTGACTGCTACCGTCAAGCGAAAGCCTAATCAGCAAGGCATGACATTCGAAGATGTTATCCTGTCCGGAGAGGGGCTTTCCGTGAAAGGCTCGCTGGATTTACTTGATAAAATGCGCCTTGGATATCTCAATTTGTCCGAAGCTAAAATAGAAGGTCTGGCAGATTTATCCCTGAGCCTCAGGCCTAACGATAATGCCACGCGTTTAGTTGCGGATGTAGCAGGGCAATTTCTCGATCTTTCAACATTTGCAGATCGTGTGATGAAGCCTCAATCCGAACCTCTGGGTATTCCCTATGAGGCTGAACTGAACCTCGAAACACTGGTTTTAAAGCCTGACTTTATACTGAATCAGGCTGCGGCTAATATTATCAATGATGGTGCTGAAACTCTGGAAGCCGCTGTCACGGCTAAGGTTTATGGCGGCGATTTTCTATTTTCGCTCACGCCGCTTGACAATGCCCATCGCAATTTAAAGCTCAATATCCCCGATGCGGGTAAAGTCATTTACGCCTTTGCACGAAATACGCGCCTAACCGGAGGGAGCCTTAGCCTCGAGGGTGATGTCATACCGATATCAGAAGGCGGGGGGTTTGAAGGTGAGCTGCGCATGAGTGACTTTACAGTGACTGAAGCCCCCGCATTTGCTCAGCTTCTTTCTTTTGCATCATTAAAGGGCTTGTTTGATACACTGAGCGGTTCAGGCGTTCATTTTGAAAAGCTAAAAGCTCCGGTTGAATATCGAAGAGGGCGAATAAAGCTAAGCAAAGCACGAATGTCGGGGTCAGCACTTGGGATGACGGCTGATGGGATTGTTAATCTGGTTGACCGGACTGCTGATTTGGACGGTGTGTTAGTGCCGTCTTATACGGCTAACTCGCTGCTTGGCGATGTGCCGCTGATTGGTGATATATTGGTCGGTAAAAAGGGTGAAGGTATTTTCGCCCTGAGTTATTCTGTTATCGGACCTTTTGACAAAACCGAAATCACTGTGAACCCATTATCGGCTCTGACACCTGGCTTTCTGCGACAGATTTTCGAACCTAATCGCAAGAAAGACGATGAAGTCATGGATGAGGCAGCGCAGGAAATAGCTGAGGAAATGAAGAAAAAAGTGTCTACGCCAAACGAATAAGCGCGTGTTTTTTCTTGCCGACTGAAATTTTCACAACGCCGTCAGTCAGATCATTTGCAGTGAGATTTTGAAAGGGGTCTGTGACCTTCTCATCATTGATCTTAAGCGCGCCTGCTTTGACATGACGCCTGGCTTCGCCTTTAGAAGCCGCAAGGCCTGTCAGCACTGCTGCATCAATAGCGACCAGTTCATCCAGTGTTTCAACATCAAATGTTGGTAACCCTTCAGCAGTGCCGCCTTGTTCAAATGTTGTCTTAGCTGTTTCTTCGGCTTTTCGGGCAGCTTCCGAGCCGTGGAGTAATGTCGTCGCTTCATTGGCAAGGCGGATTTTAGCCTGATTAATATCAGCGCCTTCCAAGGCTTCCAGCTTAGCGATTTCATCAAGACTGACATCCGTGAAGAGGCGTAGGAATTTGCCCACATCGGCGTCCTCAGTATTGCGCCAGAATTGCCAGTAATCATAAGGACTTTTGACGAAATTTTCGCCCCATGACGCATCAGCATTCAGCCACATGGCACCTTCGGCGGTTTTACCCATCTTTCCGCCAGATGCAGTTGTGATTAGCGGCGTAGTAAAACCATAAACTTCATTGCCTTCAACGCGGCGAGTCAGGTCGGCGCCGCCAATAATATTGCCCCATTGGTCAGATCCGCCGAGCTGTAAACGACAACCATAACGTCGGTTGAGCTCAAGGAAGTCATAGGACTGTAAGAGAGAGTAATTAAACTCAAGGAAAGTCATCGGTTGTTCACGCTCAAGCCGGCGCTTGACGCTTTCCAGATTGACCATGCGGTTAATGGTGAAGTGAACGCCCATATCCCGCAAGAAATCGATATAACCAAGCTTGTCGAGCCAGTCAGCATTATCCACCATGATGGCACCATTGGGTCCATCAAAGTCAAGGAATTTGGAGAATACCTGAGAGATACCGTCTTTATTTCGATCGATAAAGTCTTGGGTCAGAATCGGGCGGGACTTGTCTTTGTCAGTGGGGTCGCCGATTTTTGTTGTGCCTCCGCCGAGTAAGACAATAGGGCGTCCACCGCTTTTTTGCAGATGGCGCAGCATCATAATCTGCACCAATGATCCCACATGCAGGCTAGGGGCCGTACAATCAAAACCGATATAACCAATCAATCCGCCTTCAGCTGCTGCTTTATCCAGAGCTTCTTCATCCGTGCATTGATAGAGAAAGCCGCGCTCGGTTAGACGTTTCATCAATTCTGATTGATATGTACTCATGAATCGGGCCTTATGCCTTATACTTTTAGAAGATGGGCTTCTAACAATTTGATTTTGTAAGTCAAAGGATAAGCTTGGGCAAAAAGATTTATACGGCGCTTGGACTTATGAGCGGTACGTCCCTCGATGGCGTCGATGCAGCCTTTTTAAAGACGGATGGGACGCAAATTATTGAATTCGGCCCGTCTTTAACCCTTAAGTATAGGCCTGATGAGGCCGAGGTGCTGACAAATGCCACGCAGGCCGCCCTGGAATGGCGCTTTAAAGGGCCGCCTCCGAACATTTTTGCTCAGGCTGCTAATATCAGCGAGCAGGCTCATGTCAGGGCAAGCCGTCAATTGATGTATGAAAATCCGGATTGGGCTTCGTCTCTGGATATTATTGGTTATCACGGGCAAACCGTTTTGCATCACCCCCCAATAAAGGGAAGAAGTGGGCAAACCTGCCAGATCGGCCGAGGCTATGCTCTGGCTAAGGCGTTTGGCGTCCCATGCGTTTTTGATTTTCGAAGTGCTGACGTTGCGGCCGGTGGCCAGGGGGCTCCGCTGGCCCCAATCTATCATCAGGCTCTCTGTGATTTTTCAGGTCTTGAGGGGCGAACGGCTATCGTCAATATCGGCGGCGTGTCAAATGCTACATTTGTTGAGCAATCAACGCCCCTTCAGGCTACAGATTGCGGGCCGGGCAATGGCCCGCTCGATAGTTGGGTCGCCCGAAAAGCTGGCCGAGATTATGATCTGGACGGCGCGTTGTCGCGACAAGGCGATGTGTATTTTAACTATATATATCAATGGCTTGATCGAGATTTCTTTACACGATCATTGCCGCGATCTGCTGATCGCTATGATTTTGATGTTTTGGATGAAATTTCCGCGCTTAATCTTGCAGACGGAGCTGCCACCTTGGCCGCCTTTGCAGCTGAGGCAATCTGGCGGGATTTAAGAGATTTTGAGCCGGATCACATCTTGATTTGCGGCGGTGGCCGGCGAAACACGGCTATCATGGATATGCTAAGAGCCTTAAGCAGCATGTCCGTGAAAAATTGTGATGATATAGGGTGGGATGGGGACGCGCTGGAAGCCGAGGCTTTTGCCTTTCTGGCTGTACGTTCAGCCTTGGGATTGCCTCTATCGTTTCCGGGCACGACAGGTGTGTCCAAACCCATGTCGGGCGGCGTAACAGCCCATCCGTAATTTATACGTTTTACGCTTATTCTTCCGGCACCTCTTCGGTCAAGCGCATCGACGCGCCAGCCTTGCTATATTGCGGCTCCAGATGCTCATCCAAATAGCCATCAATGACATCCATTGTCTCTTCAAGGTGATCCGTGTAGAAGTGATCAGCGCCTTCAATGCGGTGCGTTGAGATGATTTTGCCTTTTTGAACCCGGATTTTTTCGATTACCAGATCCACATCATCGGCGGGAACGATGGGGTCTTCACTGCCATAAGTCACAAGCCCAGAAGCCGGGCAGGGCGCCAGAAACGCAAAGTCATAAGTATTGGTTGGTAGCGACATAGATATAAAACCCGCAACTTCCGGACGGCGCATTAAGAGCTGCATACCGATCCAGGCTCCGAATGAATAACCGGAGACCCAGGAAAATGGTGCGTTCTGATTAAAGCTCTGCATCCAGTCCAGCGCATAAGCGGCGTCTTGCAGCTCGCCCTGACCATTGTCATAAGTCCCGACAGAACGACCAACGCCACGAAAATTGAACCGCAAAACGGAAAAGCCGCGCTCTTTATATTGTTCATACATAGCTACCGGAATACGATGATCCATATGGCCACCGGCTTTAGGGTGGGGAGATAGTATCAGGGCGCAAGGCGCTGCGGGATCTGAAGACGGGTGATAGCGCCCTTCTAGGCGGCCTTCTGGACCCGCGAAAATAACTTCTGGCATTTAGTACTCTTAATTCTTATCTTTAATCTTGACTAAAAGAGTCGGGATTATTAGGTACCCCGCTCGATAAACGTGGTGCGCCTTTAACAAAGCGATTTGTAAAAAGCGAGAAAAAAACCACTCAATTAAGGTAGTTGGCAGTGAAACTGACCGCAAAAGGACGATATGCCATTATGGCAATGACCGATCTGGCCGCTCATACAGCCAAAGAGGGGGCCGGCTCAGTCGTATCTTTGTCAGAGATTTCAGACCGCCAGAGTATCTCTTTATCCTATTTGGAACAGTTGTTTAGCAAACTTCGTAAAGCGGGTCTGGTTGAAAGTCACAGGGGGCATTCAGGCGGGTATAGTATAGTCGGTCCAGCTGATAATATCAGCCTGGATAAGATAATTGCCGCCGTTGATGAAGACATAAAGCTCCATGGCTGCACGCCGGAGCTGAAGCAGCACTGCACAGGCCATACAACCCAATGCATGACCCATTCTTTATGGGATGCACTTGAAGCCCACATTGAAGGCTTTTTCTCCAAAGTGTCCGTTGCTGATGTGGTGGATCAAAAGATCGGCCTCATGGAGGCTGCAGAATGAGCACGCCTCGCATCTATTTTGACCATAATGCTACGTCGCCGGCTCGCCCTGAGGTGATTGAGGCAGTTACCCATGCCATGCGGACAATCGGGAACGCCTCGGCTCAGCATGGCCATGGCCGCGCCGCGCGTAATCTGGTTTCAGATGCCCGTGAGGCTTTGGGGCTTAAGCTTGGTCTGTGCGCGCAGGATATTATTTTTACGGGCGGCGGCACGGAAAGTGACAATACAGCTATCTATTCAGCTGTTTCAGGCGGCTGTCAGCGTCTTTTGATATCATCATTGGATCATCCGGCCACATCAACTGCCGCAGAGCGTTTCGGTCAGGCGGTTGAATATATACCCGCGCTTTCAACCGGGCTTCTGGATTTAAACTGGCTCGAGGATCGTCTGAAAAACTGGAATGAAAGCGAAGGTCGGCCTTTTGTCTCTATACCGGCCGTTAATAGCGAGACGGGCGTGGTGCAGGAATATGCGCGCATTATAGACATGGTGCATGAGACAGGCGGACTTATCCATATTGATGCGGTTCAGGCCCTTGGAAAGATCGAATTTATGTGCCTGCCGGACTATGTATCGGTTTCAGCCCACAAGCTTGGCGGGCCTATGGGCGTAGGCGCTCTTTATGTGGCCGCTGATGCACCTTACGCATCGCACCTTACCGGAGGAGGACAGGAGCGCCGCCGCCGGGCAGGAACGCTAAATGTTGCTGGTATTGCCGGTTTTGGAGCTGCGGTTAAGGCTTCGAAAAACCTAAGTAATATCAAAGAAATACGCGATTATATTGAGGACGAATTATCGCAAATGGAACCTGATCTGGTTATATTTGGGCAGGAGGTAGAACGCCTTCCTAATACATCCTTTTTTGCCGTGCCTGATGCCAGCTCCATGACCTTGATGATGGGGCTGGATATTGAAGGCATATCTGTTTCTCGCGGTATGGCCTGCTCATCCGGGAAAACCGACGCTTCCAAGGCTTTGACTGCTATGGGGCGTCTGGACGATGCGCCGCAGGGCGCTATCCGTATTTCTCTGGGATATGACAACACAATGGACGAAGCTGAGCGTTTCTTAGATGCCTGGGCTAAAATCCGTAAGAAGAATAGAATAAGCATAAAGGCAGCCTCATGAGCGAGCCCATCAAAGTCAAAGACAGTATTGATGCTGAAACCGTAGATGGCGTTCGCGCTCTTGAAGCGGATAAGTATAAATATGGCTTTGATTCTGACATTGAGCAGGAGTTCGCCCCTAAGGGCCTGAACGAAGATATTGTTCGTTTCATTTCCGAGAAAAAGGAAGAGCCGGAATGGCTGCTGGAATGGCGTCTGGAAGCCTATCGCCGCTGGCTTACGCTGGAAGAACCGGACTGGGCTATGGTTGATTATCCTGAGATCGATTTTCAGGACATGTATTATTACGCATCACCCGTAAAAAAAGAGGGGCCGAAATCCCTTGATGAGGTTGATCCGGAAATTCTTGAGGTTTATAACAAGCTCGGTATTTCCCTGAAAGAACAAGAGGTTCTGGCCGGTGTTGAAGGCGCGCCGAAAGTGGCCGTTGATGCGGTTTTTGATAGCGTATCGGTCGTAACCACATTCAAAGACGAACTGGCCAAGCACGGCGTGATTTTTTGCTCATTCTCTGAGGCCGTCAAAGACCATCCTGATCTGGTGAAAAAATATATGGGCTCGGTCGTGCCCGTGACAGACAACTATTATGCCACGCTGAACAATGCGGTGTTCTCTGATGGATCATTTGTTTACATACCGCCCGGCGTGCGCTGCCCCATGGAGCTTTCCACCTATTTCAGGATGAACGCTCAGGGCACGGGGCAGTTTGAACGCACGCTAATTATTGCGGATAAAGGCTCCTATGTATCCTATCTTGAGGGCTGCACGGCGCCTATGCGGGATGAAAATCAACTCCATGCCGCTATTGTGGAAATTATCGTTCATGAAGACGCGGAAGTGAAATATTCCACCGTGCAGAACTGGTGGCCGGGCGATAGCGAAGGCAATGGGGGGGTCTATAACTTCGTGACCAAGCGAGCCGACTGCCGCGGCGCGAACTCCAAAGTCAGCTGGACACAGGTGGAAACCGGTTCTGCCGTGACCTGGAAATATCCGTCCTGCATATTACGCGGCGATAACAGTCAGGGCGAGTTCTACTCCATTGCAATTACCAATGGCTATCAGCAGGCCGATACAGGCACCAAGATGATCCATCTGGGCAAAAACACCAAATCAAGGGTGATTTCCAAGGGGATCAGTGCCGGTAAATCCAATTCCACCTATCGCGGCCTTGTTAGCGCTCACCGCAAAGCAACAGGCGCAAGAAATTTCACCCAGTGTGACAGCCTGCTGATCGGCAATGATTGCGGCGCGCATACAGTGCCCTATGTGGAAAGCGATACGCCGACCGCGCAGTTTGAGCACGAAGCCACCACTTCTAAATTATCAGATGATCAACTTTTCTATTGTCGTCAGCGTGGTCTTTCCGAAGAAGATGCCGTGGCTTTGCTGGTCAACGGTTTCTGCCGTGAAGTGCTGCAGGAACTACCCATGGAATTCGCCGTAGAAGCCCAAAAGCTCGTAGCGATCAGTCTTGAAGGGAGTGTGGGGTGAGAAACCTATTATTATTTGTACTTTTTTTTCTTAGCGCTTGCGGTGAGGAAGAAGTCAGAGTGGATCGTATCGAAGGTCTCGACTCTACCGAAATGTTTACAGGCGGAGCTGGTGTCGAAGGTCAGGTTTCCTCTAAATTGGATCCGGCCTTAGACGTGGCAGACATCCCAAAAATAAACCCCGCGGAATATAGTTTTGCGGCAGCGGATAAGGTTGGTCTTGTCAAATACGAAACATCTAAAGTCACAAAGAAGAAAATTCGCGCTTTCATGGACTCTAAAATCGGAGATACGGGTTCATATACTTTTCAGAATGATGGGAGCTTTGGTGCTTTCTCTTATGTAGCTCAGGGCTTGTTTATCCCATCTGGTAAAATCAGTGCATATGAATTGAAAGCTATATTTGTCCGAAATGAAGCCGGTATCTCTATGTTGTATGACTATGGACTACGTTGGCAATGTCGAGGCGATGATAGTCGCCAATGGCGAATCACGCCGTGTGCTTAAAAATTACGTAAAAAGGAACTTAAAATGCCAGCTAAGAAAAAAGCAGATCCAAAACGCCGCTTGATTTCATCAGGTTCAGACTTTGAAAAGCAATTTGGGTATTCTCGCGCCGTGGCGCAGGGAGATTGGATATTTGTTTCTGGTACAACCGGATATGACTATGCTTCCATGGAGATGCCTGAGAGTGTAGTGCAGCAGGCCAGTAATGCATTGACGACGATTAAATCGGCCATGGAAGCCGGTGGGTTTGAACTGGGTCATACCATACGTGTGCAATATACAATTACGGATGCCAAATATGCCGAGCAGGTCACTAAAGTTTTAGGTGCTTATTTTGGCGAAATTCGCCCGGCTGCTACTATGGTCGTGGCTGGCCTTATCAAACCTGAGATGAAAATTGAAATCGAAGTGACGGGTTTCCGTGGTTAAAGAGTCACATAACTACATTTCCGCTCATTCCCGCGAAGGCGGGAAACCAGTTTGCGAAAGCAGAGTATCTGGGTCTGGAGCTGAAAAAATGGATCCCTGCCTGTGCAGGGACGAGCGGGGTTAAAATGCTTAAAATCAATAATTTACACGCTGTTGTTGGTGAGGCGGAGAGCCAGATTCTGACCGGATTGTCACTAGATGTTCCTGCGGGAGAAGTTCATGCCATTATGGGTCCGAACGGGGCCGGGAAATCGACTCTGTCCTATGTGCTTACAGGCCGTGACGGTTATGAGGTCACAGACGGTAGTGTCGAGCTGGGGGGTAAAGACCTTCTGGATATGGAACCGGAAGACCGCGCAGCTGCCGGATTATTCCTCTCATTTCAGTATCCGCTGGAAATCCCAGGCGTTCCGACCATGACGTTCTTGAAAACCGCGCTCAATGCGCAGCGTAGAGCCCGCGGACAAGAGGAAATGGCCGCGCCTGAATTCCTCAAAAAGGCACGGGCCATAGCCTCGGAGCTTAAAATCAAGCCGGATATGCTGAAACGCCCTTTGAATGTAGGGTTTTCCGGCGGCGAGAAGAAGCGCATGGAGATTTTCCAGATGATGATGCTGGGGCCTTCCTTCATCGTAATGGATGAAACCGATAGCGGTCTTGATGTAGACGCGCTGCGGATTGTGGCGGATGGTGTAAATTCGCTCCGTTCACCGGAGCGCGGCATGCTGATTATCACTCATTATCAGCGGCTTTTGGATTATATTACGCCCGATAAAGTGCATGTATTGGCTGGGGGCAAGATTGCGGCTTCTGGTGACGCTGATTTTGCCAGACTTCTCGAAAAAGAAGGTTATGACAAATATGCTGCCTAGTGCCGTCATAGAAAAACTCCCCCATCGCCGTATGGAAGCGTGGAAGTGGACAGATGTCCGCCGCGCTGTGCGTGATGAAGTGTCAGGGCTGTCCAGTGTCATGACACCGCGCTTTACCGCGCCGGATGGCGTATCGGTCACTCAAGGCGCTGCGCATCCATCTGATCATGTTATGGGTAGGCTTGCGCAATCTTTCTCAGATCAAAGCTGGAATATCTATATTCCAAGGGGCGCAAAAGCGGCTGAGCCTGTCCTGATTGAAGATATGAACCGAGGTCATGGCCGTTTTGCTGTCATGGTTGATGAAGGGGCCGAGGCCACTTTTGTAGAATATCATAAAGGCAAAGCCGGTAGTTTTGCCAATATTGAGCAAAATATCCACTTAGCCAAAGGCGCTAAATTAATCCGTATCATTGTGCAGGATGATCCAGATGATATGACGCGCATTGCCACAAGCTGCATAGCTGCCGCGGAGGGCACGAAGCTTGAGCAATATATTCTGTCATTTGGCGGTGCGCTAACCCGGCTTGAAACCCGCCTATATGGAGAGGGCGCAAATATAGAGGCCGTTATGAACGGGGCTTATCTTTTATCCGGTTCAAAACATACAGATATGACCAGTCACACAGAGCTTTCCCATCCTGATTGTTATATCAGGCAATCCGTCAAAGGTGTTGTCACGGATAAGGCGAAAGCCGTTTTTCAAGGTAAGTTCCTTGTTAGGCGCGATGCTCAGCACACAGATGCGGAAATGCGTCATGATGCTCTTATGTTATCAGAACGGGCCGAGGTCAGAGCCAAGCCTGAGCTTGAAATATATGCTGATGATGTGGCCTGTGCTCATGGTAATACAATCGGCGCACTTGATGATAGCGCGCTGTTTTATATGCGTCAGCGGGGTATATCTCTGGCAGAAGCCAAAGCTCTTCTGACCGAAGCTTTCTTGGCTTCCGTCTTTGATGACATGGACGATGAAGATATGCGGGAAAGCCTGATGGGGCAGATCAAAAACTGGTTGGGGGCGTCCTATGGGGTTTAATGTAGAGGATATCCGCGCCCAATTTCCGATTTTATCCCGCAAGATCAATGATAAGCCCTTGGCCTATCTGGATAATGCGGCCAGCGCCCAGAAGCCTTTAGCTGTTATTAATGCGCTCAAAGATCAAATGGGGACATCCTTTGCCAATGTGCATCGCGGTCTTCATACCATGGCCAATGAAACGACTGAGGCCTATGAGGGGGCGCGGACGAAAGTTGCCAAATTTCTCGGCGCGCCAAAGCCGGACAATATTGTCTTTACCCGCGGAGCCACGGAAGCCTTAAACCTTGCGGCCTATGGCCTGGCCCATACTATTGAAGCCGGGGATGAAATTATCCTGTCTCAAATGGAGCATCATTCCAATATTGTGCCCTGGCATTTCCTAAGAGAGCGCAAAGGCGCGGTTCTTAAATTTGTACCTGTTCTGGATAATGGTGAACTGGATCTGGATGCCTTGAAATCTATGCTGTCCAGCAAGACGAAAATTGTGTCCTTGGTGCATATGTCAAATGTTCTCGGGACTATTAACCCGATTGCGGATATCGCCCCTTGGGTCAAAGCTGTTGGGGCGGTTTTTGTGGTCGACGGCACGCAAGCGGCTGTCCATATGCCGATTAATGTGGTTGATCTGGGCGTGGATTTCTTTTGTATGACGGGCCACAAACTCTACGGGCCAACAGGAATTGGTGCCCTTTATGGCAACGCCGAAATGCTTGAAATTTTACTGCCCTTTAACGGCGGCGGCGAAATGATTGAGGACGTGTTTGAAAGCCATGTCACCTATAATGATCCGCCCCATAAGTTTGAGGCCGGAACGCCGCCCATTCTTGAGGCTATCGGTCTGGGCGCGGCCATAGACTGGTATAGCCAGTTTGACCCTAAAGATGTTCATCAGCATGAAATGGCCGTTTATTATCACGCCCTTGATGGCCTGCGGGATATCAACTCGTTTAAACTGATCGGGGATGCGCCAAATAAAGGATCTGTACTGTCTTTCAATCTTGAAGGCGCTCATGCTCATGATGTGGCGCAGATCCTTGATAAATACGGCATAGCCGTACGGGCAGGGCAGCACTGTACCCAGCCATTAATGACGCGCCTTGGCATACATTCGACAGCCAGAGCCAGTTTTGGAATTTATAATACACTGGATGAGGCGGAACGCCTTGTCGCCGGAGTAAAAAAGGCGGCGCACTTTTTATCTTAGGATATGATACTATATTGGTAAGAACTATGACGGACTCAACTACAGACAGACAGCGCCAAGCCGAAGCTATGGCAAATGCGCAAATTCCAGGGCTTGATGCCGAAGCGCCAAAAGCGCGCGATGTCATCGATTTATCGGGCGCACCCGCTGATGTGCCGACTGAAGAAGAGCTTGAGCGCATTACGACCGATGTGATCGGACAGCTGAAATCTGTTTATGATCCGGAAATTCCGGTAGACATTTATGAGCTAGGCCTGATTTACAAGGTCGAACTTGAGGATGACCGTACGCTCAAGATTGATATGACGCTGACAGCGCCGGGTTGTCCCGTTGCGGGCGAGATGCCTGAATGGGTACGCGAAGCCTGTGAGGTGGTTGCGGGCGTTCGCCGTGTTGAGGTCGCTATGACTTTTGATCCGCCCTGGACCATGGACCGTATGAGCGAAGAAGCCCGGCTTGAACTGAATATGTTATAGGAATTGATATGGCTACTGAACGCAAAAGACGTCCAAGACCCAAGCTTGTAACGCTGACAGATGCTGCCGCTACGCGGGTCAAAGAAATCCTCGATGAACGCGGGGAAGGCTATCTGCGCGTGGGCGTCAAAAATGGTGGCTGTGCCGGTATGGAATATGAGATGGATTATGTATCCGAAATCGCCCCGCTGGATGAGCTGGTCGAAGACAAAGACGTCCAGATCGTGGTCGATGCCAAAGCCGTGCTGTTTATCCTTGGCTCTGTTATCGATTATGAAGTCGAGGTTTTAGGATCAAAATTCACTTTCAATAATCCGAACCAGACAGATGCTTGCGGCTGCGGGATCAGCGTAACCATTGAACCTGCCAAGGTAGATTAGTTCACCGGGCTCAATATTACTGTCATTCGATAAAAAATTTCACGGTGAAATTTCGGAACACGGCGGGACACGCGCGTGTTCCACCCCTTAAATTTCTCATAATACGCTATGATTTCGCCATAAAGTAGGTACTGCCTCGGTGTTGACGGGCTTACAAAGGTCTTGTTTGGGCTATAAAAAGACGGCTAGGGAAGGACATGAAACTCTACGACTCGGCTTTATCGCCATTTTCTCGCAAGTGTAAAATTATCATCAGCGCCAAAGAGCTGGATGTTGAAATTGTTCAAGTGGATAAGGATGGGGCGAATGGTTACGCATCAGGTGATAGTCCGCTGGGTAAGGTACCATGTCTTGAGCGCAACTATCCTGAAGTTTCTCTTTATGACAGCCCGCTGATTTGTGAATATCTTGACGCCCTCAAAGATCCCTGGCTACCCAAAGGCGGAGAGGGACGCTGGAAAGCTTATAGGATGCACCGCATAGGGGATGGCCTATCAGAGGCTGTTTATAATTACCGTTATGAGATCGTACGTGATGAAGCGCTGCACTGGTCGCAAATAATCGAGCGCCATGAGACAGCCATTCGAAATGTCGTTACGTATTTAGATGGGATTATCCAATACGTCCCGACAAAATGGAGCTTTGGCTCTATCTCGGTGGTCTGTGCTTTGGACTATGCAGATTTCAGAGCAGGGCATATTGACTGGCAGGCTCTGGCCCCCAACCTTGCCAAATGGCATACAGGGTTTAAATCTCTGCCCGAATGGGCAGAGACCTATGCTTATGATTAGGCGTAGATTAGAACTTCAGGGCGTAACTGACTGAAATTACATCAAAATCGCCGCCACCAAAGCTTGCATAATCAAGGCGAACACCGTGACGATCGGCGAAGTTATACTGCGCGCCAACGCCAAATGCGAAGTCATCCGTGGTTTCGCTTTCCGAGGCACTCGCCGAAATACCCGCGGCAGATGCGGTGACATCAGCGCTGGCTTTAGCAAAGCCGTAACCCGCTCTGGCAAACAAATCGAACTGATCTGAGACGGGCAGGATGCCGCGGGCAAATATGCCGCCATAATTTTTAATATCCAGATCAACATCTGTGTCGACATTGATAGTGCCGATATCGGTTGCGACAGGAACAACCTGCTGGAAGCTATCACCGCCGAGACCAAAGCCGGCTTCGCCTTCAATGGCGATATAATCATTTAACCGATAACCAACCCGGCCGGTTAACATATAAATGTCGAGGTCTTGTTCGCCTAAATTGACGGTTGTGCCCTGGGCTGAAAGGTCAGACAGATCCAGCTCTGCAGAAAGCTGGCTGACACCCAGATTTACATAAGCGCCTTTTTGGGCGTCATCCATGGCCGAAGCGGGCACTGATATAAGGGCTGCAGCTAAAACTGAAACGGGTAAAACCGAGAAACGAAAATGGGACAAGATAAATCTCCATGAATTATATGCCCCCGCAGCGCCCTTATGGTCAGCGCTCCGGACTCATGCAAGCAGGCATTACATAGAAATGTAAGTGACAATGGATTTGAAAAAAGCTGCCAGAAATTCTGGCGGGCGGGGAGGGATTCGAACCCTCGATAGACTTTCACCTATGCCGGTTTTCAAGACCGGTGCATTCAACCACTCTGCCACCCGCCCGGGTGAACGCTGGGGCATTAAGCGGTTTTGCGTCAGCTATCAAGCCCCAGAATGAATGAATTTGCAAAAAATTTCTTAAATCTAACTGCATTGTCATCTGAATAGCTGCATGAGCCCCTTGCAGTGCATTGTTTGTTAAGACTTCAATAACCCTGAAAAAAAATCAGTCATTAAGCCTGTTACCTAACCGGGATTTAAACTTGCTTGTTTAGGTTACTGGATAGTGAAGGACGAAAGTACGTTAGATACGAAGTCTTTTTAAATGTCTCGCATCGGGGCGGATGATTGAAAATTTAGGTGGTGGACAATGAAGATCAGTGAGAAGCAGACTTTGAGAAAAATAGCCGTTCTGACGCTTAGTGCAGGGCTGTTGGGGGGACTAGGGGCCTGTGCAACAACAAGCACAGTAAAAGTAAGCCAGGCCGCACCTGTCACTTATAAAATCGGTGAACACGGAACGTCCTATGCGTCTTTACGTCTGCCGCAATCCTCATCTAGCCAAGGTTCTGCATTGCCTCGTACGGCGCCTTCACCTCTTGCAACGCCGCGTCCAGTACCGGTTCAGCCACAAGCATCAATGCCGCGCACATCAACTGTGCCCGATCTCGCGAATATAGATCGCCATCTATATCCTCATATGAAAGTTGGTAACTCCTACAAAGTCGCCGGCAAGACCTACCACCCGAAGCATAATCCAGATTACGATAATATCGGTGTGGCGTCTTGGTATGGCGACAAATTTCATGGCAAGCCAACAGCAAACGGTGAGGTTTACGACAAATATGCTATGACGGCTGCTCACAAGACGTTACCGCTGAACAGCTATGTTTATGTCACGAATCTGGACACAGGTAAGTCTATCAAAGTGCGCTTGAATGATCGCGGCCCGTTTATCGATGGACGTATCATTGATCTGTCACAGGCGGCGGCCGAAACCTTGGGAATTCAAGGCAAAGGCCTTGGCCGCGTCCGTGTTCAATATGCAGGTCCAGCTAAAGCTGGTGATGCAGGTAAAATGTTTACGCCGCAGCAGCCAATTCAGCAGGCTGAACGGGAAACCGCGCCGCTACCGGCTCCAGTGCCTGTTGTGCCTGCGCCTATACGCCCTGTAACTCCGGAAGTTAAAGCACCGCAGCCGCTTCCGAAGGCTCAAACAGAGTTGCAGCCTTATAGTCCTTTGCGTGATTTGGGAGATGCGCCGCGCTATGTAACTTCACCAGATCAAAATACATATACTGTGCCGAATATATCCGGTGCTCCATCCGGTGGTATGATTGCACTGCCGGGTTCTGGTATGTCTCGATCAGCTGAAACTTTACCACCAATCCCGCAGCCCGTTGATGATGGCAGTGTTGATGACAGCGTAACGACCCTGACAATTAAAGGCCCTATCCATATGGCCAGGTCTGAAGGATCAATTCGCGATAGAGCTGAATATATCCCTGCTAATTATCGGCCGGAAAAGTAAGGCCGGGCCTTTACCTTCTAGCCTGACTATGGAATTTAAAAAGCACGCCTTTGGGTGTGTTTTTTTGATTCTGGTTATAAGGATATCCGTTTTGCGGTTTTTCATACATGGTCTTACAGCGTTGCTTGCCTTCTCGGCATTTCATTCGGTTGTGGCTCAAACATCATCCACTTTTGATACGCCGGCTCCTCATGCCATCATAATGGACTACGAAACCGGTATAGTTTTATATGAAAAAGATGCCCGCCAGGCTGTCGCGCCGGCATCCATGACCAAGATAATGACAGCTGAATTGGTGTTTGATCGCATTCGCAGTGGTGCTCTTTCTAAAGATACAGAGTTCACTGTTAGCGAGGAAGCCTGGCGCCGAGGCGGCGCCAAATCTGGCTCTTCGACTATGTTTCTGGATTTAAACTCAACGGCGCGTGTCGAGGATCTGCTTCGCGGTGTTATCATCCAATCGGGCAATGATGCCTGTATTGTTTTAGCTGAAGGTATTGCAGGTTCTGAAACGGCATTTGCCGATATGATGACCGAACATGCCAGAAAACTCGGGCTAGAGAGCGCGACCTTTCGCAATTCGACTGGATGGCCTCACCCCGAGCATAAGATCAGCCTGTATGACCTATCACGCCTCGCTATAAGAACAATTCGGGATTATCCCGAATTTTACCCGATCTATGCAGAGGAAAGCTTTACCTGGAACGGCATTAAGCAAGGCAATCGCAATCCCCTTTTAGGGCGCTTTACAGGTGCGGATGGTCTTAAAACGGGGCATACAGAAGCTTCAGGCTACGGTCTTGTTGCCTCGGCCAAGCGCGGGAATGATCGCCGCATTGTTGTGTTTAATGGCACAACAAGTAAAGCCGAGCGTCGCGATGTGGCTTTGCAGTTGATGACGGCTGCTTTTGATACATTCAGAGTTTATGATTTATACGATAGCGGCGCCAATGTAGGAACTGCCAAGGTCTATATGGGACAATCTGCAGAGGTTGATCTTGTGACTAAAGCGCCGGTACAAGTCGGTCTTTCCCGAGCCTCGCGTTCTGGTCTGAAAGCCGAACTATCCTTGAAAGCCGAAATTCCGGCCCCTATCTCAAAGGGTGATCAGCTTGGCGAGATCACGGTCACGGCACCTGGTATGAAGCCGCAATCCTTTCCTGTATTTGCCGCCAGCGACGTCAAAAAGAAATCAGCATTTGCACGCGCTATTTCAGCGCTAACCCGAAAAATCAGAGGATAATATGCGCGGACAATTCATTAGCTTCGA
This sequence comes from Hellea sp., assembly GCA_020627655.1. Taxonomy (GTDB): domain Bacteria; phylum Pseudomonadota; class Alphaproteobacteria; order Caulobacterales; family Maricaulaceae; genus JACOMS01. The sequence continues at coordinate 2,074 of JAHDGM010000020.1, read as the reverse complement.
AGGCGGAGAAGGTGCCGGAAAATCTACGCAGGCGGAACGCCTGGCTGCCTCTTTGGAAAAAGCCGGTATAGAGACTGTGTTGACCCGGGAACCTGGCGGTACATTTGGCGCCGAAGCTATTCGAGATCTTGTTCTTGACGGAACGTCAGACCGCTGGTCCGGTCTGACTGAACTTTTATTGATGTATGCGGCCCGTGTTGATCATGTTGAGAAGTTGATCAAGCCTGCTCTCAAGCGAGGAGCCTGGGTCATCAGTGACCGCTTTGCGGATAGCTCTATGGCTTATCAGGGTTATGCAAGAGGTTTGGGTAAAGCGCGGGTGGATGCGGTCCATAAGGCCGTTCTGGACGACTTTCAGCCCGATTTGACCATATTGTTTGATATGGATCCGGTAATGGCTATGAAGCGCGTAGAGACGCGCGGAGAAGACTTATCTCGTTTTGATGCTGAATCCATAGAATTCCACAAAGAATTACGTCAGGCTTTCAAACAAATCAGCGACGATAACAGTGATCGCTATTTTATGATTGATGCCGGGGCCAGCCGCGACGCCGTAGAGACGCGCATCCTTTATGCCATCACTCAAAAATATCCTGATCTTGCAGGTCGTTTGGGCGGTCAATAACCGTCTATGCGGGGTGAGCCCCAGGATATCCCTCAGGCAGACCAGGCGCCGGGATGTTTACACCCCCGCGAAACTTATGACCTGATCGGACATCGCAAGGCTGAAAGTCGGTTTTTACAATCATTTGATCAAGGTCGTCTCCATCATGCTTGGCTTATTACGGGCGTGCCCGGCATAGGTAAGGCTACACTTGCCTATCGCATGATCCGTAAGCTGTTGGGCGGGCAGACCCTTTTAGGAGATAGTCTGGATATCCCTGCAGATGATCCTGCGGCTCAGCGGATTGAAAGCCTTGGCCACGGTGATTTCTTTTTATTGCGCCGTCCCTATGATTTTAAAACCAAAAAACTGCGGAGTGAAATTCCAGTTGGCGAAACCCGGAAACTAGCTGACTTCTTTGCGCATAAACCGTCTGAGGGTGGTTGGCGGGTTTGTTTGGTTGACGCCATGGATGATATGAACCGTAATGCGGAAAATGCCATCCTCAAAACTCTGGAAGAGCCGCCGGATCAAGCAGTGATCATTTTAATTGCCCATAATCCGGGCCGTTTATTGCCAACGATCCGGTCACGATGTCTGCATCTTCCGCTACGCGCTGTACCTGAATCCGAGATAATGCCATGGCTTAGACGCCGTCATGAAGACGCCTCCGAGGGTATTCTCGAGGCTGCGGCGCGCTTGTCCCGCGGAGGCCCAGGTAAAGCGACGGCGCTTATTTCGAATGCTGACGCCGTTTTAAAGCCTCTAACCCGATATTTATCCAGTCTGGACGGATCAGATGCAAGGCTGGATCAAATGCTCTCAGGGAGTTTGTCTGCGCGTAATATGGGCACTGAAAGACAGCTGTTTTGGGAGGCCTTGCAAGATGTTCTGCAGGCTCAGGCTCGTTTTTCGGCAACAGGGAACTGGCTAGGGCCGTTTAAACCGCTTCCAGCGATGAAATCGGCCGATGTGTGGGAGGGGCTTTGGCAAAAAGCTAACCACCTGCAAAATCGCGAGCTGGCGCTTAACATGGATAAAAAGGCCGTGATGTTGGATATGTTATCCTCTATAAGGACGGCTTAAGCTGATAGCGATGTAACTCTATGTTTGTTGACAGTCATGTAAATCTTCACGGCGAAAAGTTTGCACCTGATCTGGATGCAGTGATTGACCGTGCTTTTGAGGCTGATGTCTCGGCTATGCTGAATATTTGTTGTAATATCAAAGATATGCCGGATGTTTTACAGGTTTCTGAAAACTATGCCAATATGTGGGCATCCGTTGGTACGCATCCACACGATGCCAAAGAAAATCCGAATATAACCGCTGCGGATATATTAGCTTTTACTGGCCACCCAAAAGTCATAGGCATTGGCGAAACCGGCCTGGATTTTCACTATAATTTTTCTGATAGGGACGCTCAGCTCCATAATTTTCAAGCCCATATCGAAGCTGTTCGCGAATGCG